>DASSRK010000084.1:0-50913 GCA_035701825.1 Steroidobacteraceae bacterium | reverse complement strand
CCCTACGATGTCTGCAGCTTCTGCCAGGACCTGGACGGCAGCCGCGAGTGCGCGATCGTCGCGGAAAACGAGCACGCGGTCGCCGAAGTCGACGAGCGCCAATACGAGCGTGGCGCGATGCTGGTAATACCGAAGCGGCATCGCGAGTCGATCCTCGACATCGAACACGAAGAGATGCAGGCGGTTTACGGGCTGGTGCGCGTGGTGGGCAGGGCGGCCGCATCGGCGTTCGGGGCCGTCGGCATGAACGTGTTCCAGAACAATGGCACGAAAGCCGGGCAGCACGAGCCTCACTTCCACGTGCACGTCGTTCCGCGCTACACGGCCAGCGACCCCAACAGGCGATTCCTGCAGCGTGACTACGTCGTGATCCCGGTCGAAGAGCAGCGCGCGATCGCGGCGCAGATTCGTAACGCATTGTGAGTCAAACAACCCGAGTGCCAGGCAACACCCATGAATATCACCGAAATACTCCTCGAAACCGCCAAGGCGGATACCGATCGCCTGCTCGCCAACGACAAGCAGGGTGACGTGATCGACCAGCGGCGGAACGTGCACTTCCTGTTGGTCGCTCCCGACAAGGAGAAGGCGCTGCGGGTCGCGGACTTCATCGACGACAATCGATACGGCCAGGTTGCGGTCGAGAACGACCACGGCAGGAGTTGCATCTACGTCGGCATCAACATGCCGATCGATCAACACATCATCTGTTGCGTCTCGGGGCTGATGGCGTGCATCGCCCGGACCTTCGAGGTCGAATACGCCGGCTGGGAGAGCAAGATCCAGCGTGCGACCTGAAACACCAGCGCCGCCGCCGATGATCCTGGCGCAGCAGATCGCTCCGCTGCTGGCCGGCAAGGACTGGGGCATCGGTGGTAGTTTGCTGTTATGGAAGCTCGGGATCGAGCCCAGGCCGAATGACCTCGACATCATGACGACGGCTGCGCATTTCGGTGTCGTGAGCCGGCCGCTGGAGGAGAAATTCGGAGCGGGAGTGCGGACGCCGCATCCCGCGTTTCGCTCCGCGCACTTCGCCAGGTTCTCGACGGACGCTGGCGTCTCGATCGATCTGTTTGCAGGGGTGCGGGTCGAGCGTGGCGGCCAGTCTTCGAGCTGGAACTTCGATCCCCGCAGCGTGATGGAATGGCGTGGCCTGCCCTGGATGCGGCCGGCCGATTGGCTCGAGCTCTACGAACTGTTCGATCGTCCCGAGCGCGTCAGCGCGCTGAGAAGGTATCTCGCGGCGCGTGCCACCTAGGACGGGCATCACGTGGTCGTGCTGGAAACCAAGCGACTGATCCTGCGGCACCTCGAGATGGGCGACCTCGATGCGCTGTTTCGGCTGTACCGAGATCCGCAGGTCCGCAGGTATTTCCTCGATGGCACGCGCACCCTCGAGGAAACGCGCGATGAGCTGGAGTGGTTCCTGCGAGGCCATCCGGACCGGCCCGAGCTCGGCCTCTGGGCAACGACCGAGCGCGACTCCGGCGCATTCCTGGGCAGGTGCGGGCTGTTGCCGTGGACGATCGACGGACGGCCGGAAGTCGAACTCGCGTACCTGATAGACAAGGCGCGCTGGGGCCAGGGGCTCGCCACCGAGGCGGCGCTCGGTATCGCCGGGTACGCACGGAAACAGTTAGGGGTACGCCGCCTGATTTGCCTGATCATGCCGGGCAACGCCGCATCCGTGGCGGTGGCGACCAAGGTCGGCATGACGTTCGAGCGTGAATGCACCGTTGAGGGCGGTCTGTGCCATATTTACTCCAGCGAGAGGTGAGGCGATCTCGCCGCCATTGCGCAGAAGTGGTTCACGGTGATGCGCGGCTGCGGCGAGCGATGATTTTCCTGTTCGTATTGCTCCAGCCCCCACAAGGAAGAGCGCGATGAAATTCCTGATGTTCTACGAGATGGCGCCGGATGGCCTTTCGAAGGCAATGGCCAATCTTCCCGCACACCAGGCGCGGCTGAAGGAGTTCCACCAGGACGGCAGGTTGCTGATGGCGGGACCGTATGGTTCGCCGCCGGTCGGTGCGTTGGGCGTGTTCACTTCGCGCGAAGCGGCGGAGTCGTTCGTCGCGGGCGATCCGTTCGTGCTCAACGGCGTCGTCGGCAAGCACGTCATCCAGGAATGGTCCGAAGCGCTGGCGCCATAGTAGCGAAGCGCGCGAATCAATCGGAGCTCCCATGAAGGCTTCTCAATTGGTGATCGGTAGAACGTACTTTCGATTGACGTTCGCGGACCCGGACCTGACGATGCCGGGCGTCGAGCCGCTGGTGTTCCTCGGTGAGGTCACGGAAGAGAGTGGCTCGAACGGCTTCGTCTTCCAGGACACCGCGTCCTACGTGCAATTCGGTTCGGGGCTCGAAGGCGAGGAGCAGCACGAGGACATCGTGATGTACTTCCTGCCGGAGTCGGAGATCGGCGCGCTCTACGACATCGAGGAAGTCGCCGTGGAGATCGGCGAAGCCGCCAGGCGGGCGGTGGCGGCTAACCACCCGCGCCTCGCGCCGCGCCCGCGTCGAGACTCCTGACCCACAGGGAAGACATGCGCGCGGCCATCCTCGGGAACAGCGGTTCCGGCAAGTCGACGCTGGCCAGGTGGATGGCGTCCCAAGCCGATGCGCGCCTGCTCGATCTCGACACCGTCGCCTGGGAGCCCGACAAGATCGCGGTGCCGCGGTCGTCGCCTGCGGCGAGCGCCGATGTCAGGCAGTTCTGCCAATCAAATGCAAACTGGATCGTGGAAGGCTGCTATGCCTCGCTGGTGGAAGTCGCGCTTCAACACCGGCCGCGCCTGATCTTCATGAATCCCGGCGAGGCGCAATGCCTGGAGAACTGTCGAGCTCGCCCCTGGGAGCCGCACAAATACAAATCGAAATCGGAGCAGGACGAGCGACTATCCATGTTGTTGGCTTGGGTCAGCGAGTACTACTCGCGCAGCGGCGACATGTCGCTCGCCGGTCACCGCGGCTGCTTCGCACGGTATGCCGGCCCGAAAGTCGAACTGACGGCCGTGCCCGTGATGCAGCCACCCGCGCCGGAATTGCTCGCCTGCCTCGATTGATGCAGTCTGTCGCGCGACGTGGGAGAAGTCAGATGAAGAAGAGCACAGTGAAGGAAAGCCAGTCCCCGGCGAAGCTCATCGACGCGCGCATCCAGGAACTCGGCGACTGGCGCGGCGACATGCTGGCGCGCCTGCGCGCGGTCATCACGAAGGCCCATCCGGGCATCGTCGAAACATGGAAGTGGGATGTGCCGGTGTGGGAATGCGACGGCATCATCTGCACCGGCGAAACGTACAAGGCGGCGGTGAAGCTGACGTTCGCGAAAGGCGCGTCCCTCGAGGATCCATCGAAGCTGTTCAACTCGAGCCTGGAAGGCAACGTGCGGCGGGCCATCGATTTTCGGGAAGGCAATAAGGTGAATGCAACGACGCTGAAGGCGCTGGTGAAGGCAGCCGTGAAACTCAACCGGGCGAAGAAGAAATGAAGTGGTTTGCCGGCAAGGTCGCGCTCGTGACGGGCGCGAGCTCGGGGCTGGGAGAAGCGACCGCGATCAGGTTCGCGGAAGAGGGCGCGAAGGTGGTCGTCGCCGCGCGACGCGCTGAACAGAGCGCGAAGGTCGTGGGGCGCATTCAGGCGCTGGGCGGCGAGGCGCACTACGTGCCGGCCGACGTGAGCCGCGGCGCGGATGTCGAGGCCATGGTCAAGGCGGCGGTGCAGAAGTTCGGCCGGCTCGATTGCGCCGTGAACAATGCGGGTATCTCCGGCCCGCGGTATACGCCCATCGCCGACGTCACCGAGGAGCAGTGGGACGAGGTGATGAACATCAACGTCAAGGGCGTGTGGCTGTGCATGAAGCACGAGATCCCCGCCATGCTGGCCAATGGGGGTGGCTCGATCGTGAACGTGGCTTCCATCTACGGCTTGAAGCCGAGTGACGCGGGAACGGCCACGTATTCCGCCAGCAAGCACGCGGTCGTCGGCCTGACTACTTCGGCTGCCTGCGATTACGGCCAGATGTCGATTCGCGTGAACGCGGTGGCGCCGGGGTTCACGCGGTCCGAGATGGTGAATCCGGAGCGACCGGGCGCCGCCGAGCGCTACCAGGCGCTCCTGTCGCGCCACTCGGGCATGAAGCGGTTCGGCACGGCGGAGGAGACCGCGAACGCCATCGTCTGGTTGTGCTCGGAGCAGGCGAGCTATGTGAACGGCGCGGTGCTGGCGGTGGACGGTGGCGGCGCGACGCGGTTGTACTGACGGAACGAGCGCCCCAGGTCGGACGGCCCGGAATTGACCCGGGTCGAGACCAGCGCCTTTCTGTCGTGAATCCGCCATTGGTGACACGGCCCGGACCCGGTCCACAGCGTTTCCGGATGATTCGGCTTTAGCGCGCAACTGGAATTTCCCTGCTGCTAGACTCCGGCACGAACGCGCGCGTCATCAGAACAGCGCGAAAAGGGGAAAAGGAATTATGTCCGGTGCAGCTGCCCGCGTGTCGCTTCGTCTTGGCATTTCGCTGTTGGCTTTCGCCCTGGTGGTCTCCTGTGGTGGCGGCGGAGGCGGTGGCGGCAGTAGTAGCAGCAGCGGCGGCGGCGGCAATTCCTCGCCCGGCGTGCGCTTCACGCTGAATCCGTCTTCGGTATCGGCGACGTATTTCCAGAACGAAGGGCGACCGCTGATGCAGGCCACCGCCACAGCCTCGGGCAGCCTCCCGGCGCAGATCTATATCGGCGCGGTCGACGAAGGTACGTCGATCGACCCGCAGATCACGGTGTCCGTGAGCGGCCAGCAGGCTACGTTCCAGATGAACCCGAAGGCGGGGCTCGCGCCGGGGGTCTACACCGGGCGACTCAAGCTCATGGCATGCACCACCTCGAGCTGCACGAAGCAGGTGGGTAACTCGCCGGTGTACCTGCCGTACACGATCACGGTGCGACAGGATCTCATCGTGTCACCCGAGCAGGACACTTACAGCGGCGAGAGCGGCACGGACATCGTGGTGCCGCTGACGGTCACCCTGCCGGAGGGCGGCACGAGCTTCGACACGCAGGTCATCAGCCAGGACAATATCTGCGGCACCGCCGACGTGACGGCGAACTCGCTGAAGGCCGTGCTGCGTTCCCTGCCATCGGGCAACTACAGCTGCACGTTCATATTCACTTCCGGCACTCGCATCGTGCAGCGCGTCCTGTCCTTCACGATGACTCCTCCGGCGGGCGGCGAGCATGACCTGAGCGCGTCACCGACGTACTTCACGCAAGCGACCAGCGAGGGCGCCATGAGCGATCCGCAACTGGTCGACGTGACGCCGGCCAGCTGGGACAGCCGCTACGACTACCTGGTGCAATACGGCAGCGGTGCGCTCGGCTGGTTGAAGGTCACGAAAACGGCGAATGGCTATTCGGTGGTGTCGGATGCCACGGACCTTTCGCAGGGCACGTATGGCGCGACTCTGCGCATTTTCGGCGTGAGCCCGGCCGGCTACTCGGACACGGCCATCGCGCTCACCGTCGGGCCCGGCCTGGTGCAGCCGGCCGATCGCAACATCGTCGTGAGCTCGGACACCACGGTTGAGCAATTGCACGGGTCAGTCACGATCGAGATGAACGCCGGTCCCGCCATCGATTTCACCGCCATGGTTTCCAGCGATTGGTTGACGCTGGAGGACGCGACGGGCCAGACCGGTGGCAGCTTCGATTTCGATTTCGACACTGCGGCCTTCCGTGCACTGCCGAACGGCCAGGTTTACACAGCGGAAGTGGTCGTGACGTCGTCGCACGAGAATGTGACGCCGGTGACGTTCAAGATCAACGTCGACAAGCGGATCGGCGAAGTCACCGGTATCGGCCCCTATCTACAGACGGCCGGCCAGCCGCTGCGGTTCTACGTGCGGGGCAAGGGCCTGAGCCTGCCGGCCGACATCGCGAGCCGGCTGCAGCTCGATGGCATCACCGGCGCGAACATCACGACCGTCAGCGACACGGCGCTCCTGGTCACCGCCCCCGCACGTGCCGCCGGCCAGCACGTCGTATCGATGACGAATGCACTCGGACTGACGATGCCGACGAGCACGGTGAAGATCATCGAGCCCGTGACTAACGATTACAGCGCGATTCCGACCGGGGTCATTCCCAGGAGCGTGCTCTTCGATGCCGAGCACCAGACGCTTTTCTGGGCCGGCCAGACCGGCGCGCAGACCTTGCATGCGTTGCGCAAGTCGGGTTCGACGTGGGGCGATTTCCCGGTGGGCGCCACGGATGCCGTGGCTCTTGGCATCACCCATGACGGTACGTCGATTCTCGCCGGTGACGGTGCCACGTTGAGATTCCTGGATTCGTCGACCCTGTCATTCCAGAAGTCGGCGGCTGTCCCGTACGACCCGAACTACCTCGACCTGCAGAACGTGCAGATCCCCGTGACCAACGACGGGCTCATCTGGTACCGCGCCCCGGATGTCATCAACGACAATTACCTCGGTCACTACGACCCGCCCACGGGCACGCAGGACGTGATTCGCGTGTTCATCACTTCCGGAAGCGGACGGATCCCCCGCTTGCACGTGAATCGTGACGGGGAGCTGCTCACGCTCGGGGACGCCCAGCAAGGCGGCACGCTGCATTCATCCAACCTCGAGGCGGGCGTCGAGGAGGACCAGGGCTACCCGATCACGAGCGCGAGCGATGACGGCAGCCGCATCCTCGTGGGCTGGAACCTTTTTGCGCGGAACCTGGGTGCGCTGGCAGACGTGGCCGCAACCATCACCGATGCCGACAGTTCTCGTGCGCCGTTGCAGGCGGTCGTCAGCCCGGATGGACAGCGTGTCTACGTCCTGAGCTACGACACGCAGGATTACTTCAACGTCAACGATCCGCTACCGGCCCCTGCCTCGACGCCGCGCATTCACGTGCTCGATGCCACGTTCGCCACCGTCCAGAGTCATCTGCCGATTCTCGGAGCGTTCGACATCGACGAATTCCCGACCTGCCGGATCGACGACCCGTGCGGCCTGTACACGGTTGGAACGATCTCGCCGGATGGCAAGACGCTGTTCTTCGCCGGCAGCGAAAACCTCGTGGTCGTGCCGGTTCCGGACGAGTCGACGCTGCAGCAGAAGATGCGGCGCACCGATGCCAACTACGGCATCGGCCCCGGCGGCGCGCGCATGTACCCGTGGAAGACTCATTGAAGCCGGGCTGAGCCGCTGATGACCCGACGCCGTTGATGGTCGGGCGGAAGAGTTTCCGCCCGACTCTCCCGACGCCCTGCCGATTGCCGGCTGCGACGGACTCGCGGGCCCGGTAGACTTGCCGCAATTCCGTTTCCCGCGCCCGGGCCGCAGGCCCGCGCCCATGACGTCGCCCGATCCTGTTTCCCAGCCCACCGTCGAAACCTGCCTGCGCCGCGATCAACACCGATTGCGGCGCGAGCGCGATCGGCTGCGTGCCGAAAAGCTGCGCGGCAATGACATCAAGGCCGCCGAGGCGGCGCTGGCGCAGAAGATAGCCGCGTCCTCCGCGGCTCGCGCTGCCCGTGCGGCCAGCGTGCCGAAAATTGCCTACCCGGAAGAGTTGCCGATCTCGGCGAACCGGGACGCGATCCGCAAGGCGATCGAGCAGCACCCGGTGGTCATCGTCTGCGGCGAGACCGGCTCGGGCAAGACCACGCAGTTGCCGAAGATCTGCCTCGAAGCCGGTCGCGGCGTGGCGGGCGCCATTGGCCACACGCAGCCGCGGCGCATCGCGGCCCGCGCCGTGGCAGCGCGTATCGCCGAAGAACTCGGGGTCGAGCTCGGCAAGCTCGTCGGCTACAAGCTGCGCTTCCAGGACCGCACGCGGCCGGAAGGCCTCGTCAAGCTCATGACCGACGGCATCCTGCTGGCGGAAACGCAGGGCGATCGCTTCCTCGACAGCTACGACACGATCATCGTCGACGAGGCGCACGAGCGTTCGCTGAACATCGACTTCCTGCTGGGCTACCTCAAGTGGCTGCTGCCGCGGCGGCCCGATCTCAAGTTGATCATCACCTCGGCCACCATCGACCCCGGGCGCTTCTCCAGGCACTTCGGCGACGCGCCGATCATCAATGTGTCCGGGCGCAGCTACCCGGTCGAAGTGCGCTACCGTCCGGTCGCGCTCGACGAGGAGGACGAAACCGGGGTGGACGAGCAGGCCGCGATCCTCTCGGCCGTCGACGAGCTGTGGAGCGAGCAGGCCGGCGACATCCTGGTATTCCTGAGCGGCGAACGCGAGATCCGCGAAACGGCCGAGTCGCTGCGCAAGCATCACCCGCAGAAGTGCGAGGTGCTGCCGCTGTATTCGCGCCTGTCGCAGGACGAACAGCAGCGCGTCTTCAAGCCTTCGGGCCGGCGCCGCGTAGTGCTCGCGACCAATGTCGCCGAGACCTCGTTGACGGTGCCCGGCATTCGCGCGGTCATCGATACCGGCGTGGCGCGCATCAGCCGTTACAGCCACCGCAGCCGCCTGCAACGGCTGCCCATCGAGAAGATTTCGCAGGCATCGGCCAACCAGCGTTCGGGCCGCTGCGGACGCGTGGGCCCGGGCGTCGCGATCCGGCTGTATTCCGAAGACGACTTCCTTGCCCGCCCGGAATTCACCGAGCCCGAGATCCAGCGCACCAACCTGGCGGCGGTCATCCTGCAGATGCACGCGCTCAAGCTCGGCGACATCGAGGCGTTCCCCTTCGTGGAGCCACCGGATGGCCGCTACGTGCGCGACGGCCAGCGCACGCTGCGCGAGCTGGGAGCTCTCACCGAGGACGACCAGCTCACCGAGACCGGGCGGCGCCTCGCCAAACTACCGCTCGATCCGCGCCTCGGCCGCATGCTGCTGGCCGGCGCCGACGAGAACTGCCTCGACGAGATCGCCATCATCGCCTCGGCACTGTCCGTGCCGGATCCGCGCGATCGTCCCGCCGACAAGCAGACCCAGGCCGACCAGAAGCACGCGCCGCTGCGCGATGAGAAGTCGGACTTCCTGTCGCTGCTCAAGTTCTGGAATGCCTGGAACGAGCAGCGCGCGCAGCTGTCGCGCGCCAGGCTGCGCGCCTGGTGCAAGGAGAATTTCCTCTCCTACCTGCGGTTGATCGAATGGCACGACGTGCACGGGCAGGTGACCGAAGTGGTCAAGGGAGAGCTCGCGCTCAAGTCGAGCCCGCAGCCCGCGCAGTACGAGGCCATCCATCGCGCCTTGCTCGCGGGACTGCTGTCGCAGGTGGCGGAGCGCAAGGAGCAGGCCGAGTACCTCGGCGCCAACGGCACGAAGCTTTCCATCCACCCGGGCTCGGGCCAGTTCAAGGCGCGGCCGCCGTGGATCGTGAGCGCCGAGCAGGTGCAGACCACCAAGGTCTACGCGCGCACCGTGGCGCGCATCGATCCGCACTGGGTGGAGCAGGTCGGCGAGCACCTGGTACGCCGGCAGTACTACGAACCGCACTGGGAGCGCCGCGCGTCGCGCGCCGCGATCTACGAGCGCACCACGCTGTTCGGGCTCACGCTGACCTCGGGCCGCAGCGTGCCGTACGAGCGCGTCGACCCGGTGGCCGCGCGCGAGATGTTCATTCGCCACGCGCTGGTGCTGATGGAGTACGACTCGCGCGCGCCGTTTTTCGAACACAACCTGAAGCTGCTGGAGGAGACCGAGTACCTGCAGCAGAAGGGCCGTCGCGTCGACCTGCTCGGCGACGAGCGGCAGTTGTACGAGTTCTTCGATGCCCGGATTCCGCAGGGCATTTCCACGGGCGCGGCCTTCGAGCAGTGGCGCCGCAAGGCGGAAGCGAAGGAGCCCAAACTACTGTGGCTCAGCGAGCGCGACATCGCGCCCGGCGACGCGGAGCTCGATGCCACGCGCTTTCCCGACCACTTGTCGGCGGGTCCGCTGGTGGTGCAATTGCGCTACCGGTTCGAACCGGGCCACGAGGACGACGGCGTCTCGGCGCTGATCCCGCTGCACGTGCTCAACCAGCTCGCCGAAGAACCGTTCGAGTGGCTGGTACCGGGCCTGCTGGACGAAAAGATCGAAGCGCTGGTGCGTTCGCTGCCCAAGAACCTGCGCGTGCACTTCGTGCCGGTGCCGCAGGCCGTGGCGAAGGTCATGCCCTTGCTGGAGCGCGGCCGCGGCTCGCTGCATGCGCAGCTCGCCGATGCCCTGTGGCGTACCGGCGGCGTGCAGGTGCCGCGCGATGCGTTCCGCGAGGAGCTGCTGCCGCCGCACCTGCGCTTCAACTTCGTGCTGATCGACGACGCCGGCAAGGTGCTGGCGCGCTCGCGCAGCTTCGCCGCGTTGCGCGAACGCCATGCGACCGCCGCGCAGCAGGAGTACGCCAGGCAATCCGAATTGACCACCGGGGCAAAGACCTGGGTGTTCGGCGACCTGCCGGAGAAACAGGACGCCGCGCCGGGCGTGCGCCAGCAGGTCGGTTTCCCTGCGCTGGTGGACGAGGGTGAGAGCGTCGGGCTGCGGGTGTTCGCGACACCGCCCGAAGCCCGCGCCAGCCACGAGCGCGGCGTGGCGCGGCTCATCCGCCTGGTGTTGGCGCGCGACCTCAAACCCTTGCGCCGCGATCTCGCCGTCAATGTCCAGGCCGAGATGGCCTACAAGGCGCTCGCGCCGCACCCGCTGCTGAATCCGGAACTCAAGGCGGGTCGCGACCTGCGCGACGACCTGCTCGATCGCATCGTGATGACGGTGTTCCTCGAGGGACGCGAGGCACCCCGCAGCGGCGCGGCCTTCGAGGCGCGCATCAGCACGCAGCGCGCCGGCATGGGCGTGCCCGCGCAGGAGATCTCGCGCGCCGTGCAGGCGACGCTGGAGAAGGCCGGGCGCATCCAGGCGACGTTGGCCAAGCCGATGGCCGCACCCGCGGCGCCGGACATCCGCGCGCAGCTCGCCTGGCTGCTGCCCGCCGGCTTCCTGCTGACCACGCCGTGGGAGCGCCTCAGGGAATTCCCGCGTTACCTCCAGGCCATCGAGCAGCGGCTGGAGAAGCTGCCGCTGGACCCGCGGCGCGACGCGAAACTGGCCGCCGAAATCGCGCCGCTCGAAGCGCGGTACCGCGAGCGCGTGAAGGCCGAGCGTGGCATGAAGCCGCCGGGGACCGACGAATTCCGCTGGCTGCTGGAGGAGCTCCGCGTGTCGCTGTTCGCGCAGGCGCTCGGCACACGCACGCGCGTGTCGGCGCGGCGCCTGGAGGATGCCTGGGTGGAACGCGAACGCGGGCCCGCCTGACGGCGAAGTAGCTAGGCGGTCGCGGCCCCGGGGCGATCACCGTACAGCCGCACCATGTTCTCGAGGTGCTGCCTGAGGATCGGGAAATTCACCACGCGCATCGGGATCTCGAACACCCGGCCGCCCGCGGCGCGCACTTCCAGCACGCGATCCTTCACGCGTTCGTGGAGCGAGCGGATGTCCCGCCACGGCATTCCACCCACGTGCAGCCGCCGCCAGCGGTTGCCGCTGATACGCGAGATCATGCCCTCGGTGTCGACGCGCACCGAGAAGGTCCGCATGAACGAGAGCGCGGTGAACATCACCGACACCGCGCCGGAGACCACCGCCGCCAGCCACAGGTTCACGGGCGTGCCAGCTACCCAGGCCGTGGCGCTGTCGAAGCCGTAGACGATCGAAAACAGGCACACGGCGGTGGCGATCACGCAGCCGGTGGCGGTCAGCACCATGGGGAGCAGCGGATCGTGGAATTCCAGCACCAGGTCTTCGGCTCGGGCCGGACGCGCGCCGGCCAGATCGCGCGCCATGTCGAGCATTTCCGGCGAGTCGAGGCGCGCCCGCATGCGTTCCAGGTCCTTGCGAGTCGCTTCATCGGGCGCCTGCGCGATCAGGCTGTCGATGTGCTGCAGCAGCTTGTTGAGTTCGGATTGCGGCTGATTCATCGGCTGACAGTATAGAGGTTACACTCCGGGCCTAATGACCCAGGATCGCGTCAGCATTCATCCACACTGGATCGGCGGCAAAGCCGTCGCCGGCAGTTCGGGTCGCGCGGGCGAAGTGTTCAACCCATCGCTCGGCGTGGTGGCGTCACGGGTGGCGCTGGCCTCGGAGGCCGAGGTCGATGCCGCGGTCCGCGCGGCGCGTGCGGCCTTTCCCGCATGGGCCGCGACACCGGCGCTGCGCCGGGCGCGCGTGCTGTCCAGGTTCAAGGAAATCGTCGAGGCGCGCCGCGCGGAACTGGCGCGCGTCATCGCCTCGGAGCACGGGAAACTGGTGAGCGATGCGGCGGGCGAGGTGACCCGTGGCCTCGAGGTCGTGGAATTCGCCTGTGGCGCGCCGCACCTGCTCAAGGGTGAATTCGCCGACAACGTGGGCGCGGGCGTCGACTGCTTCTCGCTGCGCCAGCCGCTCGGTGTCGCGGCCGGGATCACGCCGTTCAATTTCCCGGCCATGGTGCCCCTGTGGATGTTCCCCGTGGCCCTGGCGTGCGGAAATTGCTTCATTCTCAAACCCTCGGAGCGCGATCCGGGCGCGGCGCTGTTGTTAACGCAGTGGCTGCATGAAGCGGGTTTGCCGGCGGGCGTTTTCAATCTCGTGAACGGCGACAAGACGGCGGTCGACGCGCTGCTGCGGCACCGGGGCGTGGACGCGGTCAGTTTCGTGGGCTCCACGCCGATTGCCGAATACGTCCAGCGCGAAGGCATCGCGCACGGCAAGCGGGTGCAGGCGCTGGGCGGAGCCAAGAACCACCTGGTGATGCTGCCCGACGCGGACGTGCACCAGGTGGCCGATGCGTTGTTAGGCGCGGCCTATGGCTCGGCGGGCGAGCGCTGCATGGCGATCTCCGTCGCGGTCGCGGTCGGCGACGGCACCGCGGACCGGCTGGTCGAGACCTTGTCCGCCCGCGTGAAGTCGCTGCGCATCGATCACTCGCAGAACGGCGAGGCCGACATGGGTCCGCTGATCACCGCGGCGCACCGCGAGCGCGTATGCGACTACATCGACGCCGGGGTCGCCGAGGGCGCGCGCCTGGTGGTCGACGGCCGCGGTCACCGCGTCAAGGGATACGAGAACGGGTTCTTCCTCGGCGGCTCGCTGTTCGATCACGTGCAGCCGTCGATGAAGATCTATCGCGACGAGATCTTCGGCCCGGTGCTGGTCGTGCTGCGCGTGCCGACGCTCGCGGCCGCCATCGAGCTGGTCAACGCGCACGAGTTCGCCAATGGGACGGCTCTCTTCACGCGCGACGGCGGCGCGGCGCGCGCCTTCGTGCAGGCCATCGAGGTGGGCATGGTGGGCGTCAACGTGCCGATCCCCGTGCCGATGGCATTCTTCAGCTTCGGCGGCTGGCGCCGCTCGAGCTTCGCGGACCATGCGATGCACGGCATGGAAGGCGTGCGCTTCTACACGCGGCTCAAGACGGTCACCAGCCGCTGGCCCGCGCCAGCCGATGGCGCGGGGGCGGGCGGCGCAGAATTCGTGATGCCAACGATGAAGTGACGCATGGACGAACCCGCTGAAGTCACCAATCCCGCGCTGATATTCCCCACCGCGTTCTGCTGCAACTGCGGCGAGGTCAACTGCGCCGCCGAGAACCAGGACACGCGCGTGACGCGCTTCTTCGCGATCTACGGCACTGGCGCGACCTTCCACCTGTCGGTGCCGGTGTGCGCGCGTTGCCGCCGCAGCCTGCGGCGCCGGCCGGCGGTGTTCTTCTCGAGGCTGCTGGTGCTCGCGCTGATGTCGGTGGCGTTCCTGGCATTGGTGATGCTGTGGCAGTCGTCGGGCTCGATGCCGGTGTGGTTCGTCGATCACCGCTTCCAGTTGATCGTGGTACTGGGCCTGCTGGCCACGCTCGGCTTCTACTGGTTGCGCAGGAAGCGCCCGCCACAGACCAGCTTCTATCAACCCGTGCGCATCAAGCAGGCGCGGGTCAGGTTCACGGACGTCATGAGTGGCCGCGGCAACGTCGACTACATGAAGCTGGCGTTCACCAACCCCGACTACCTCAACGTGTTCCGCAACGCCAATCGCGAAGCCATCGAGGCCGGGCGGCTGGCGGCCGTCAAGGCCTGAGCCGCGCAAAATTCGTCGTTCACGCGCGTTTTGCGCGGTGACATGCGCCGGGCGGCGCGCTTCAATGCAGGCCGACATCGCATGGGGGCAGCGCATGGACGCGCAGCATCATTCACGTCTGGTTCGCTTCGCCGTGGCCGTGCTCGGCGCATGGCTGGCCTGGGGTCTCTGGCAGGGCTACGGCGACTGGTTGTTCGCACCGGTGGCGGCGCATGTCGCCTGAGTCGTGGCCTGTCGTCCTGGGGCCGCTGCTCGCGGCGCTGATCGCGCTGCCCGCGCTCGGCGCCATGCACCGCCGCCGGCGGAGCCGCGAGTGCAGCGACGTGGCTGCCGGACTGGCGCAGTTCGCCGCCGCGGTGCGCGGCTCGCCGGTGGCGCTCGAGCTCGACGCGCGGCTGCTCGAGCGCGCGCGGCGGCTCGCCATTCCGGAAATGCTGGGTTTCGAGTTCGCGCGCGAATTGCCGCGACCCCAGCCGGCATTGCTGGCGGATGCCGCGCAACGGCTGGCGCTGCGTCTCAAGCGTCGCGTGGCGTTCGAGCGCAAGATGCTGGCGCGCACTGCGGCCGGGCGCTGGCGCGGCGCGGTGGCCGGAACCTGCGCCGCGCTCGCATTGCTGTCGATGCAGGCGACGGGCATGGCGCTGCCCACGGCGTCGGTGTTGCTCGTGCTGGTCCTGCAAGGCATCGGCTGCTGGCTCCTCTGGCGCGTGACGCATGTGGGTGTGTGAGCATGGACGACACCTCGCCCCTGTGGTTGGCCATGCTCGCCGTCGGCGCGTGCGCCGTGGGAGTCCCCGGGCTCGGTGGGTTGTTCGATATTCGCGCGGCGCTGCGCCTGGGCGAGCTCGAGCGGCTGTCGTCTCCGCGGCACTGGCGGGCGACGCGCGCCTTCATCGGCGCATTGGCGGCGTTGCCGGTGTACGTCGCGACCGCATCGCTGGGTGCGGGCGCGCTCGGGGCGGCGCTGGTGGCGGCATTGCTGGGCTACGCGGTCTCGCCGGCGCTGCTGCGCGAAGCCCGGCAACGCGCCGAGCAGGCGCTGCTGGACGAACTCACGCTGCATCTCGACCTCATGGCGCTGGTGCTGGAGTCGGGCGGTAGTTTGAGATCCGCCATCACCATCTGCGCCGAGCGCGCACCGGACGGGCCACTGCGCCGCGCCTGGGCCGCCGCCATGCTCGAGATGCATGCCGGGGCCGAGGTCATGGAGGTGCTGCGGGTCATGGAGCAGCGCGTCGGATTGCGCGCGCTGACGGTGCTGGTGACCGCGTTGCGGGCCACCGAGCGCAACGGACTCGATCCCGTGGTGGTGATGCGCGAGCGCGCCCGCCAGGCGGCGGCCAGCCGCTTCGCGCGCGCCGAGCGGCTGGCCCGCGTCGCGCCGCTCAAGCTCTGGGCGACCATGCTGCTGTGTATCGCGCCGTGCACGCTGCTGGTGCTGGCTTTCCCGGTGGCGCGCGTGCTGGCGCTGGTGATCGACCGCTAGCTATCGCCGAGCTGCTGGCGCTTGACCTGCGTCGCGACCTCGAGCGCCAGCAGGTCCTCCGGCCGGTCGATGTCGAGCTCGGCGCTCGGCATGGGAATGCGCACCAGCCGGTCGACGTGCCGCTGCAGCAGCGTCTGCGCGCCACGATCGCCGCGCAACTCGATCAGTTCGCGGAAGCACCAGCGAGGGAAGATCGCCGGCACGCCGAAGCGGCCCGCGTACTGCGCGGCGACCAGTGAGCTCGGGTTGCGGCGCCACGTGCTGGAGAGCCGGCGCAGGTCCTCGACGCTCACGGCAGCCTGGTCGGCGAGCAGGATCAGCACGCCATCGGCGGTGGCCGGCGTGTGCGCGATGCCCTCGCGGATGGAGCTCGCGATGCCTTCGGACCATTCGCGGTTGACGGTGATCGCGGCCGGGCTGTGCTTGAGCAGCGGCGCGAGTTCGCCGGCGTGGGCGCCGAGCACCACGGTCACCGAGTGCCCGGCGAGCTCCGCGGCGCGGCCCACGATGGTGTGCAGCAGGGGACGACCATTGACGCGCACCAATTGCTTGGTCGAGCCGAAGCGCGTCGATGCGCCCGCCGCCAGCACCACGACGTGGATATGGCTGGATTCGGCGGGCGCGGAGTCCACGGGTGCGATCAGCGTTTTGTCAGCAGTCCGATCGCGACGACAGAAATCACGCAGATGCCGGCGACCATGGCGGTCTTGCCGGCCACTTCGGCGAATGCTGAGCGAGGTATGACTTCCAGCACCACCAGGATCGTGAGGGCAGCCAGCACCAGGATGGCGAGACTGGCCATGACACGCGCCACGCCGTTGCCGGCGCGGATCTCGGAGGCTTTCTGCGGCTCGAGGTTCATGGCCGCGGATATTACCCCGGCCGGTCGGCGCGCGCCGCGCCGCATGTCCAAGCGTTAATCGGGTCTCAAATGGCGCTCGCCGGATGGCGCGAGCGTGCGCCAGCGCACGTCCAAACCGATGATTTGGCGCTAGTTTGGGCCCGTCTGTGCCATCACCGTGGAGGCCCGTGAGCACGCAGTTCTTCGAACGGCAGGAAACCCAGCGCAGCTATACGAAGTGGCTGGTGCTGAGTTTCATCGGCGCATTGCTGGTGGTCACCGCCGCCATCAACCTCGTGGTCCTCGTCGGACTCTTCGGCGAACCGTTCTACATCATCCGGCACCACCCGGAGTACGTGGCGTGGATCTCCGGGGTGGTGATCGGAACCATGCTGGTCGCGAGCTGGCACAAGAGCTCGGAGCTGCGTGCCGGCGGCGCCGTGGTGGCGCGCGCGCTCGGCGGCGTGCCGGTGACCGCGCAGGACAGCGACCTCAAGCGCCAGCGGCTGCTCAACATCGTCGAAGAGATGGCCATCGCGGCCAGGATCCGCAAGCCGCAGGTATTCGTGCTGACCGAGGAGCCCGGCATCAACGCCTTCGCCGCCGGCCATTCGCCCGACGAGGCGGCGGTCGCCGTCACGCAGGGCGCGCTCGACAATCTCGACCGCGACCAGCTGCAGGCGGTCATCGGCCACGAGTTCTCGCACGTGCTCAACGGCGACATGAAGATCAACATGCGCCTGGCGGCGTGGATCTTCGGACTGTTCATCATCACCAACATCGCCACGCGCATCATGAGGAACCGCAGCCGCGGCAAGGGCGCCGCGCGCCTGAAGCTGGTGGCGCTCGGCGTATTCATCGCCGGCAGCGTGGGACTCATCGCGGGCCGCCTGCTGCAGGCCGCGGTGTCGCGGCGCCGCGAGCATCTCGCCGACGCCTCGTCGGTGCAGTTCACGCGCAATCCGCAGGCCCTGCAGGGTGCCTTCATCGCCATGGCGGCGAATGCGCAGGGCTCACGCCTGCAGCACGCCAGCGCGGTGAACGTCGCGCACATGTTCTTCGCGCACAGCGATCCGCCGTGGGCCGACAAGGTCGGCACCGGCTGGTTTTCGACGCACCCGAAGCTCGAGGAGCGTGTGAAGGCGCTCGACTCGCGCGTCACTCCGGCCAGGTTCCGCACGCTGGTCAACGAAGAGCGCCGCAAGATCGCCGCGCGCGACGCGCAGTCGCCTGCGGAAACCACCGCCAATGGCGAAGTCACCGCCGCGGTTGCCCCAGGATCCACGCCCGCCGCGGCCCCTGGCGACGTGCTGGCCTTCACGCCCGCGGAAGGCACGGCCGCCATCGCGCAGCCGGTGAGGCTCGCAACCCAGTTGGCGGCCGCCGCGAGCACAACGCCCGCCAGCACGCCACCCGCCACCCTGACACCCGCCGGCACGGCGCCCGCGGCGAGCGGCGCCACCACGCGCAGCCGCACGATCTCAGGGCTCGCTCTCGCCGAGACGCTGCCCTCGGGCATCCGCATGATCGGCGGCCGCTCGCTGCCGCCCGACGTGTTGCGCAACCGCCTCAGCCAGGAGCAGCAGCAGGCCATCGTCGAGTACCTGGCGCGCGTCGAGAAGTCGTTGCCCAGCGTGCAGGCCACGTTCATCGCGGCCATGCTGGCGTCCGAGCCCGCCAAGACGCGCACCCAGGTGACCAAGCTCGCGCCATTGCTCGGCATCGAGCTCATGAAGGAATGCCAGGCGCAGTGGAAGGCCATCAACGCGCTGCCGGCGCCCGCGCGCCTGCCCATGCTGATGGATCTGGCCAGCATGCTCGACGCGCTCGATCCCGCCGACCGCAAGAAGCTGCGCGCCATCGCGCGCGCCTTCGCGCCGACGGTCGCCACCGGCGACATGCTGCGCTTTGCCGTGACGCGCCTGATCGAGAAGCGCCTGGCCAAAGCCACCGAACCATCCCCGCCGGTGCCGCTGCCCGAGCGCGCGGCCGCCGTCTGCGAGCTGTATGCGGCGCTCGCGCAGTGCCGCTTCGGCGCCGGCAAGCCGGGACTGAACGCGTACCGCGCCGGTCTCATGGGCATGCTGCCCCCACAGAAATGGGCCGTGTTTCCCGAGACGTTGATCGCACCCGCCGCGCTGGATGCGGCGCTCGCGGGTCTCGCCGGGGTTCATCCCACCGGCAAGCGCTCGCTCTCCGAGGGCATGGCGCGCGTGGTCGCGGTGGGCGGGCGTCTCACGGTGCCGCTCGTCGACCTGCTGCGCGCCGCCTGCGTGCTCATCGATTGCCCGGTGCCCATGCTCGCGCCCGACGTGGTCTACGACGAGGCGGACACCGCACCGCGCACTCAGGCGAGCGCGCGATAGACCATCCGGCAGCCGACCAACAGCAGGAACAGGCCGAAGGCCTGCGACAGGCGCCGGCGCGACAGCGAATGCGCCGCGCGCGCACCCAGCGTCGCGGTCAGCATCGATCCGGGCGCGATCACGGCCAGGCCCACCAGGCTCACGAAGCCCACCGTGGCCCAGGGCAATTCCACCGGCGGCCGCGCGAATAGATAGCCCAGCGTGCCGGGGATGCTGATGAAAATGCCGAAGAACGCCGCGGTGCCGACCGCGCGGTGGATCGGGTAGTCGCACAGGTTCAGCGTCGGCACGGTGAGCGTGCCACCGCCGATGCCCATCATCGCCGACACGATGCCGATGAGTCCCCCGGTGAGCGCGCCGGCCCAGCCGCGCGGAGCGTCGCGGGCGACCCGCACGTGCTCCAGCGGCAGCAGCATCTTGGCCGCGATCAACAACGCCACGCCGCCGAACAGCCCGGCCAGCACGGCGAGGGGCGCGTGCGAGGCCAGCACGCTGCCGAGCGCCGCGCCCGCGATCATGGCCGCCCCCCAGCTCTTCGCCAGCGGCCAGTCGACGGCGCCCCGCACGTGGTGCGTGCGCGCCGAGCTGAACGCGGTCGGGATGATGGCCGCGAGCGAGGTGGCCACGGCCATCTGCATCCGATATTCCTCGGGCACGCCGGCGAAGCGCAGCGAGTACTCGAGCACCGGCACGGTGACGATGCCGCCGCCGACGCCGAGCAATCCGGCGACGAAGCCGGCGAGCACGCCGGAGACCGCGAGTATGCCGACCAGCGGCAGCAGCTCCTGCATTCAGGCGCGCTCGGGCGGGTCGGGCATGGGCGCGACTTCGCTGTAGGGTCGCGCGGGACGCCCGGCGAGGACCGCGTGGATCTCGCCCACGATGGCGAGGGCGATGGATTCGGGCGAGCGGCCGCCGATATCCAAGCCCACAGGTGCGCGCAGCCGGCCCCGCAGGCGGGCGCTTTCCGCGCCGAGATCCGCGAGCAGCTTTTCCCGTCTCGCGGCCGGGCCCAACAAGCCAACGTAAGGAATATCGCTGCGGGCCAGCGCCCGCAGGTACAGCAAGTCCGAATCGAGGTGATGGCTCATCACCACGGCCGCGGCGAACGAATCGAGTTCGACCGAAGCCGCCAGGTTCGCGGGGCGCACTTCGATCAACTCGGTGCCGGGGGCAAAGCGTTCCGGTGATAGATAGCTCGAGCGGTGATCGACCACGCTGCTGCGCCAGCCGAGGAAGCTGGCGAGCGTGACCACGGGCCGGGCGTCCGGGCCGCCGCCTAACAACAGCAGCCGCGGCGGCGGCGCGAGCACGGCGACGAACAGGGCCACGTCCGGGCGGCGCAGGTTCACCAGCGAGTTCGGCGCGGCATCGCGCATCGCGCTGCCGATGGCGAGCAACTCGGAAGCCACCACCGAGGAGGGGTCCGGCACCGCGCCGTCGAGCAGGTGCAGTCCGGGCGGGATGTGCTCGTTCCGGCTGGTGGTCACGAAGCCGATACGGCAGGCCGCGCCGCGGCGGGTGGCCGCGGCCATGGAATCGAGCGGCTGCCAGTTCTCCGCGGGCCCGACGCGCGTCAGCAGGATGTCCATCGCGCCTTCGCAGCCCGCGCCGAGGCCGAACAGCGCGTCGTGGCTGCTGCGCATGTCGTAGCTGACGATGCGCGCGGCGCCGGACTGCGCCACGGCGCGCGCATGCTCGCGCAGGTCGCCCTCGAGGCATCCGCCGGACAAGAGTCCGGCGTATTCGCCGTCGGCCGAGATCAGCATTTGCGCACCGGGCTTGGCATAGGTGGAGCCCCCGGTACGTATGACGGTCGCGAGCACCAGGGCCTGGTCGGCGGCACGTGCGCGCTCAAACAGGGGCAACAAGCGGTGAATGGACATCGGGTGCGGTGCGGGAGCTGCGGCGGGATGAGATATATGCCAGATATTCGTCCCGCGTGCTTGCGCGCGGTGCTATCCAACTAGTAGATTTGCCGGGCTTTTTTGCCCGCAGTCGCTTTCTCAGGTCACAAGTCTCAATGCCAGCCCCTGACCCCTCCGCCTGGGTCGTACATAAATTCGGCGGTTCTTCGGTTGCAGACGCCGAGTGCTTCAAGCGCGTCGCCAATATTCTCGAATCACTGCCCGCGGGACGCCTGGGGGTGGTGCTGTCCGCCTGTCGCGGCGTCACGGACGGGCTGCTCGGCCTCGTCGCGCGCGCCGAAGCGCAGGACGATGCCTATCGCGGTGACCTGGACGCGCTGCGCGCGCGCCACGCCACGATCGCGCAGGCCGTGCTCACGCCGGCCGCCGCGCAGCTGTACATGGCGGGCTTCGACCGCGACCGCCACGACATCGAAGGCATCCTGCACACCGTCAAGCTGACCCGCTCGGCGGCGCAGAACGTGCGTGACCTGATCGCCGGCTACGGCGAGATCTGGTCGACCAAGCTGTTCCGTGAATTCTTCGCGTCGCGTGGCAAGCGTCCCGGCGAGGTGCGCTGGATCGATGCGCGCGAGGCCGTGGTGGTGGAGTGGGGTCCGCTGGGCCCGGGCGTGCAGTGGGATGAATCGCGCGCCAAGCTCAAGGCGCTCGTGCCGGCGGACTTCAAGGGCACGCTGATCATCACCGGCTTCATCGCCAGCGACCGGCGCGGCGTGCAGACCACGCTGGGCCGCAACGGCAGCGACTTCTCGGGCTCGATCTTCGGCGCGCTGCTCGACTCGAGCGAGATCCACATCTGGACCGACGTCGACGGCGTGCTGTCGGCCGATCCGCGCCGCGTGCCGGACGCCAAGGTCATCGACTCGCTGTCATACAACGAGGCCATGGAGCTGGCGTACTTCGGCGCCAAGGTCATCCATCCGCAGACCATGGCCCCCGCGGTGGGCCGCGGCATCCCGATCTGGATCCGCAACACCTTCGCACCCGGGAAACCGGGCTCGCTCATCTGCGCGAAGCCGGACTCCAAACTACCCGTCAAGGGCATCACCTCGATCGAGAACATCGCGATGGTGAACGTGGAGGGCGCCGGCATGATCGGCGTGCCCGGCACTGCGCACCGGCTGTTCGGCGCGCTGCGCGAAGAGGGCATCTCGGTGATCCTCATCTCGCAGGGCAGCTCGGAGCACTCGATCTGCTGCGCCATCCCCGGCAACGAGGCCGAGCGCGCCGCGCGCGTCGTGGCCGCGGCCTTCGATCGCGAAGTGAAGGAAGGCCAGATCCAGAGCATCCAGGTCGACCGGGGCCTCGCCATCCTCGCGGTGGTCGGCGACGGCATGGCGGGACTGCCGGGCATCTCCGGCCAGGTGTTCAACGCGCTCGGCTCGGCCAGCGTCAACGTGCACGCCATCGCGCAGGGCGCCTCGGAGCGCAACATCTCGGTGGTGGTGGACGGCAAGGACACGACCCGCGCGCTGCGCGCCGTGCATTCCGGTTTCTATCTGTCGCCGCACACCATCTCGATCGGGCTCATCGGCCCGGGCGCGGTGGGGCGCGTGCTGCTCGAGCAGATCGCCGCGGAGCGCGAGCGCCTGCTGCGCGACTTCAAGCTCGACCTGCGCGTGCGCGCGCTCATGACCAGCCGGAAGATGCTGCTGTCGGAGCAGGGCGTGGACCTCAACGACCCAAATAATGGATGGCGGAGCGCGCTCGACGCCAGCACCACTCCGGCCGACATCGCGAAGTTCGCCGAGCACCTGCACGTCGATCACCTGCCGCACACCATCATCATCGACTGCACCGCCGACGAGGGCGTGGCCAAGCACTACGCCGACTGGCTCAAGGCCGGCATCCACGTGGTGACGCCCAACAAGAAGGCCAACTCGGGTCCGCTGGCGTACTACGAGTCGCTCAAGGACGCGCGCAAGGCGGGCAGCAGTTCCTATCTCTACGAGGCCACCGTCGGCGCGGGCCTGCCCGTCATCTCGACGCTGCGCGACCTGCGCGAGACCGGCGACAAGCTCGCGAGCGTCGAGGGCATCTTCTCCGGCACGCTGGCGTACCTGTTCAACGTGTACGACGGCAAGAAGCCGTTCTCCGAGATCGTCAAGGATGCCAAGGCCAAGGGCTACACCGAGCCCGATCCGCGCGACGACCTGTCGGGCACCGACTTCGTGCGCAAGGTCATCATCCTCGGCCGCGAGATGGGCCTGAAGCTCGAGATGAAGGACGTGCAGGTGGAGAGCCTGATCCCGCCCGGCCTCGAGAAGGGCAGCATCGACGACTTCCTCGCCAAACTACCGCAGTACGACGATGCCATGAAGAAGCGCTTCGACGCGGCCGCGGCCAAGGGCAAGGTGCTGCGCTACATGGGCCAGCTCACCGCCGACGGCAAGGCGTCCGTGGGCGTGCGCGAGCTCGACCGCACGCATGCCTTCGCCAACATCGCGCTCACCGACAACGTGGTGCGCTATGCGACGGCGCGCTACAACTCGAATCCGCTGATCGTGCAGGGACCGGGCGCGGGTCCCGAGGTCACCGCGGCCGGCGTGTTCGCCGACCTGCTGCGCGTGTGCAGCTACCTCGGTGCGCACCTGTGAGCGCGGCTGCTGCGCGGGTGACCAGGGCCACGGCATTCGCGCCGGCCTCGGCGGCGAACGTCGCCATCGGCTTCGATATCCTCGGCTTCTCGGTCGACGTGCTCGGCGATTCGGTCACCATCGAACGCAGCGACAAGCCGGGCGTGGTCATCACGGGTTCCACGGGCGTGGTCACCGACATCCCGCGCGAACCGGAGAAGAACACCGCGGGCCGCGCGCTGCTTGCCATGCAGCAGGCGCTGCACCCGGGCTTCGGTTTCTCGGCCTCGATTCACAAGGGCATTCCGCTGGGCTCCGGCCTCGGCGGCTCGGCGGCCTCGGCCGTGGCGGCTGTGGTCGCGGCCAACGCGCTGCTCGACAAGCCGCTCTCCAAGATCGAACTACTCAAGTTCGCCATGCAGGGCGAGGCCGTGTCCTCGGGCTCGCTGCACGTCGACAACATCTCGCCCAGCCTGTTCGGCGGGCTGGTCCTGACCGTCGGCATCGACAATCCGCGCGTCAAGCAGATCCCGGTGCCGAATGGCATCCGCGCGATCCTCGTGCACCCGCACCTGTTCCTTTCGACTAAACAGGCGCGCGGCATCCTCAAGCGCGAAGTGCCGATGTCGGATTTCATCTGGCAGACCGCGAACCTCGCGGGCTTCATTTCCGGTTGCTATTCGAACGACCTCGACGTGATCCGCGCCTCCTTCGAGGACGTGGTCATCGAGAAGCAGCGCTCGCAGCTCATCCCGGGATTCGACGCGGTGCGGCGGGGCGCCATGGCGCAAGGTGCGCTGGGCTGCACCATCTCGGGCGCGGGCCCGTCGATGTTCGCCTGGTCCCTCGATGCCGACGCGCCGCGCGTGCGCGACGCGATGGTCGCGGCGTTCGGCCAGGCCGGCATGAAGAGCGACGCGTGGATCGTGCCGATCTCCTCGACCGGCGCGCACGTCGTCGCGGCTTGAGGCATCCATGAAATTCATCAGCACACGCGGGAAGTCTCCCGCGGTCAGCTTCGGCGCCGCATTGACCCAGGGCCTGGCGCCGGATGGCGGCCTGTACGTGCCCGAGTCCTGGCCGAAGCTCGCGCTGTCGGAGTTCGACGGCGCGGAAAACCTGCCGGACGTGGCCAACGTGCTGCTGCGGCCGTTCGTCGAAGGCGATGCCATCGCAGCGCAGATCCCCGAGATCACGCGCGAGGCGTTCAACTTTCCCGCGCCGCTGGTACCGGGCGCCGACGGACCCATGTCGGTGCTCGAGCTCTTCCACGGTCCAACGGCGGCGTTCAAGGATTTCGGTGCGCGTTTCCTGGCGGCCTGCATGTCGCGCCTGCGCGCCAGCGATGCGCGGCCGCTCAACATCCTCGTGGCCACGTCGGGTGATACCGGGGGCGCGGTGGCGGCGGCGTTTCATCGTCGTCCCGGGATCGTGGTGTCGGTGCTTTTTCCAAAGGGCCTCGTCTCCCCGACGCAGGAGCAGCAGCTCACCTGCTGGGGCGACAACGTGCACTCGTTCCGGGTCAGCGGCACCTTCGATGACTGCCAGCGGCTGGTGAAGGAAGCCTTCGTCGAGCCGACGCTCAAGAGCCGCTTCGAGTTGTCTTCCGCCAACAGCATCAACCTCGGGCGCCTGCTGCCCCAGGCCGTCTATTACGCCGCCACCAGCCTCGCGGTGTGGCGCAAGCAGGGCCGGACCGCGAGCTACGTGATTCCCAGCGGAAA
Source organism: Steroidobacteraceae bacterium (assembly GCA_035701825.1). Lineage (GTDB taxonomy): Bacteria > Pseudomonadota > Gammaproteobacteria > Steroidobacterales > Steroidobacteraceae > CADEED01. The sequence goes on along the minus strand of DASSRK010000084.1, from coordinate 25,950 downwards.
CCTGGGCAATTCCATGGCGTGCCTGTGGGCCAGGACCCTGGGGCTGCCGATCGGGCGCATCGTGCTGGCGCACAACGCCAACCGCACGGTGCCGGATTTCCTCAAGACCGGCGCCTGGGAGCCGCGGCCGAGCGTGCCGACGCTGGCCTCGGCCATGGACGTCGGCAGTCCGAGCAACATGGAGCGCATGCGCTCGTTGTTCCCGCACCTCGGCACGCTACGCGAGGTGGTCAGCGCCATGACCGTCTCGGACGCGCAGATCCGTCATCGCATAGCGGAAGACTTCGCCCGTTACAAGCGGGCCTGGTGCCCGCATACCGCCACCGCGATGGATTCGTACACGCGGCTGTCGACCGAAGAGCGTCACGACCAGCACTGGGTGATCGTCTCGACCGCTCACCCGGCGAAATTTCGCGAAATCGTGGAGCCGCTCATAGGGCAGCAAATCGAAATCCCGGAAAGCCTTGCTACACTGTTCTCGCGTCCGGCGTCCGCGATCGACCTGCAGCCCGAGCTCGCTGCATTGACCGCGGCGTTGGAGAAACAGTGAGCAAGACTTGAATCCACCCTTCGGCCTGACCCAGGTTGAGTTCGCGCTGGCCGCCATCGGCGTCGTCGCCGTGGCGTTCCTCGGCTTTTGGGGCGGCCGTACCTGGATGATGCGTCGCAAGGACGCGCGCCGCGTCGCGCGCATCACCAGCGGTGCGGCGGAATTCCTGCGCAACGTGCTGGTGCCCGACGGCAACGGCGGCGACTACCACCTCGACTTCGTGATGCTCACCAGCCGCGGCGTGGTGATCATCGACATGCGCGACATCACCGGCAACGTGTTCGGCGGCGACCAGATGACCGACTGGACGCTGATGGACGGCGCGCGCCGCAGCACCTTCGCCAACCCGCAGTCCGGTCTCTACGACCGCATCGCCAGCGTCAAGGCGATCACCCAGGACACGCCGGTCGAGGGACGCATCGTGTTCACCAAGAGCGCGAAGTTTCCCAAGGGCCTGCCGCGCTACACGGTGATGATCGACTCCGTCGCGGCCGAATTCCCGCGCCTCGGCGCCGCCGAGCTCGAGATCGCCGTCGCGAAGTACCGTCCCGGCTGGCTGCGGCTCAAGGAAGCGGTGAAGCCCAGCCCGCATTTCCGGGCGAGCCCTGTGGCCGTCGCTTAGCCGGGGACATTCCTCATTTCCAGGGGAATGGGGACAGTGTGTATGCTCGCGGCGCCAACAAAATCGAGCGAAGGGAAGGAACCATGCGCTTCAAGGGTCTCGCAGGGACAGCGTTAGCCGCACTCGGGCTGTTTTCCACGACGTTCGCCGCCGCCCAGGGCGTGCGCTTCAGTGAGATTCACTACGACAACGCCGGCACCGATGCCGGCGAGGCCATCGAGGTGGCCGGGCCCGCCGGCACCGATCTCACGGGCTGGAGCGTGGTGCTCTACAACGGCAGCAGCGGCGCCGCTTACGACACAAAGGTGCTGAGCGGCACCATCCCGGCGACCTGCGGTGCGCGCGGCGTGGTGGTGGTCAACTACGCCGCCAACGGCATCCAGAACGGCGCGCCCGATGCGATGGCGCTGGTGGATGCCGGCAACGACGTCATCGAGTTTCTCTCCTACGAAGGGAGCTTCGCGGCGGTGGATGGCCCCGCGGCGGGCCTGACCTCGACCGATATCCTCGTCCAGGAGAACGGCACCGGTGCCCTGGGCGAATCGCTCGCGCGCCGCGCCGATGGCGCCTGGAACACTTCGGCGCCCAACAGCTTCGGCGCCTGCAACGACGACGGCGCCCCGCCCGCGGCGGTAGTTAGTGTCACGGTGGCGCCTGGCAGCGCCTCGCTGGCCATCGGCGGAACGGCCACGCTCGCGGCCAGCGGCCTCGACGCCAATGGCCAGGTCGTGAACGGCGCCACCTTCGCGTGGAGCAGTTCCACCCCGGCCGTCGCGACCGTGAGCAGCGTCGGCGTGGTCAGCGGCGTGAGCGGTGGCGACGCGGTGATCACCGCGACGGCCGCCAGCGGCGCGACGGGCACGGCGACCGTGCACGTGAACGGCGGTCAGCCTTCAAGCTCGCCGGTGCGCATCAACGAGATCCACTACGACAACGCGGGCACCGATGCCAACGAGGCCATCGAGGTCGAGGGCCCGGCCGGCACGGATCTCACCGGCTACACGCTGGTGCTCTACAACGGCAACGGAGGCGTGCCGTATGGCATCACGCAGACCCTGAGCGGCGCGTTGCCCGCCAGTTGCGGCGACCGCGGCGTGGCCTTCGTGGGCTACCCGGCCGACGGCATCCAGAATGGGCCGGACGGCATCGCGCTGGTCGACGAAACCGGCGCGCTGGTTGAATTCATTTCGTACGAAGGCGTGGTTGCCGCCACCACCGGCCCCGCGGCGGGCCGCACGTCCGTGGACATCGGCGTGGCGCAGTCCAACGCCCCGGTCGGGCTTTCGCTCCAGCGAACATCCACGGGGACGTGGCAGGCGAACACCGCGAGCTTCGGCGCCTGCAACACCGACCTGCCGGCCGCCAACAAGGTATTCATCACCGGGCGCACGCCGGGCGACGCGCCGCTGCCCGTGGGATTCCAGGACCAGCTGTTCGCGCGGCTCGCGGACGTCAACAACCAGACCATTCCGAGCAGCTTCACCTGGGTGGCGGAGACGCCGGCGATCGCCACCATCGAGCCGAACGGCCTGATCACGGCGCTCGGCGAGGGCTCGGCGACATTCCGCGCCACCGCGGCCGATGGCACGACTTCCACCATCACGCTTCCGACGCGCATCGCGGTGGCGAGCACCACGGCGCAGTACGCCGGCAATGCGGAGTTCGGTGAGCCCACCGACGCGGATCCCTCGGACGATTACCTGGTGCGCTATCCGCAGTACACGGCCTCGTACAACCCGAACCGCGGCACCCCCAACTGGGTGGCCTACGACCTGGACGCCACTCACTTCGGCGCCGAGGATCGGTGCGACTGCTTCACCATGGACCCGGCGCTGCCGGCATCCTTCACGCAACTCACCACCGACGACTACACCGATGCGGCGGTCTACCACGGCTACGGCATCGACCGCGGCCACATGTCGCGCTCCTTCGACCGCACCGCGGGCAGCCTCGACAACGCGTACACCTATCTATTCGACAACGTCGTGCCGCAGGCCTCGGACCTCAACCAGGGCCCCTGGGCGATGTTCGAGAACTATCTCGGCGACCTGGCGCGTTTCGACGACCGCGAGGTGTACATCATCACCGGCGTCGCGGGGAACAAGGGGACCTTGAAGGGGCTGGGCAGGGTGGTGATCCCGGCATCGACCTGGAAGGTGGCGGTGATCCTGCCGCGCGACCAGGGCCTGTCGTACATCCACGACTACCGCGACCTCGAGGTCATCGCGGTCGACATGCCCAACGAGCCGGGCGTGCGCAACGTCGACTGGCACAGCTACCTGACCACCGTCGACGCCATCGAGACGCTGACCGGATACGACCTGCTGGCGCTGTTGCCGGACGACGTCGAAGCGGCGGTGGAGAGCAACACGCGGCCGCCGATCGCGGCGGTCAGCGGCCCGGGTAGCTTGGCCGAGGGAGGCGGCGCGACCTTCGATGCGTCGGCGTCGCTCGATCCGAACGGCAGCGTCGTCGCGTACCAGTGGGACTTCGGCGATGGTGCGTCGGCCGCCGGTGCGACCGCGGCCCACGTGTTCGCGCAGGACGGCGTATACCTCGTGACCGTCACCGTCACCGACAATGACGGGCTCACGGACACCGCGACACTGGCGGTCAGCGTGGCCAACGTCGCGCCGACGATCGGCGCGATCCCGAATGCCAGCCTGGATGCCGGCAAGGCCTACACGGTGAGCGGCAGCTTCAGCGATCCGGGCGCCGATGCCTGGACTGCGACCGTCGACTGGGGCGATGGCAGCGCACCGGGCCAGGCCATGCTCGGTGGCCACGACTTCTCGCTGGTGCACGTCTATCCCGCGGCCGGGACCTTTGCGGTCACCGTGACCATCGCCGATGACGATGCCAGCGTGAGCACCACGCACACGCTCACCGTCACGACGCCGGCGGCGCGGCTCGCGCCGGCGCTGGCGCTGATCAACCAGCTGGTGGGCGGTGGACTGCTGCCGCGCGCCGCCGGCGTGGCGCTCAAGGCCGAGGTGCTCGCCGTGCAGACCCTGCTGGACCGTGGCAAGCCGGCGGCCGCGAGCGTGATGCTCAAGGCCATGGTGGTGGAGATCGACCTGCTGGTGCGGCTGCGCCAGGCCACCGCGGCCGACCTCGCGCCGCTGCGCGGCCTGCTGGTCGACGTGCTCGGCGCTCTATGACGCGGGTAGTTTGAAGAACGCGCGCGCCGTGGCGGTGGTGTACGCCGCCACGGCCTCGGGCGTCTCGCCGCGCGCCGCGGCCACCGCGCGCACCACCCACGGCAGGAACGCGGGCTCGTTGCGCCGCGACTTGGGCGCGGGCTTGATGTCGCGCGGCAACAGGTAGGGCGCGTCGGTTTCGATCATCAGGCGCTCGGGCGGGATGCCGCGCACCACTTCGCGCAGGTGCAGCCCGCGGCGCTCGTCGTTGATCCAGCCGGTGATGCCGATGGCGAGGCCGAGCTCGAGGTAGGCGTCGCGCTCTTTTTCGCCGCCCGTGAAGCAGTGCGCCACGCCGCCGGCGAGCGCCGCGCGATGCTCGCGCAGGATGGCGATGAAGTCGTCGTGCGCGTCGCGCTGGTGCAGGAACACAGGCTTGCCCGTGTTGGCCGCGATCTCGAGCTGCCAGGCAAAGGCGCGGCGTTGCAGGTCGCGCGGCGAGAAATCCCGGAAATAGTCGAGACCGCATTCGCCAGCCGCCACCACCGCCGGATCGCGCGCCAGCGCCTGCAGTTCGGGCCGCGCGTCGGGGGTGAGGTCGGCCGCGTGATGAGGATGCACGCCGGCCGTGGCGTACAGCACGCCGGGATGTGCCCGCGACAGCTCGATGGCGCGGCGCGTGGCCTCGACGCTCGAGCCCGTGACCACCATCTGCACCACGCCGGCATTGGCGGCACGCTGCATGACCGCGTCGCGGTCGGAGTCGAAGCTGTCGTGCGCCAGGTTGGCGCCGATGTCGATGAGTTGCATCAGAGCTTGAGGATCCAGCGCCGGCGATGGCAGAAGAGCAGCACGGCGTACAGCAACAGGATGCCGCACAGGCCGAACAGCAGCGAGGCGGCGCGCGGCTCGGCGAACTGCTCGAAGAAGGCCTGGCCCGCGGCACGCAGCGAGCGCGGCGCGCCGGCGGCGCCAAACCAGTTGGCATCGATCAGCGGCGCCATCAGGAAACACAGGATGTAGGCCAGCAGCGGGTTTTCGCCGAACACGCGCGCCGGCGCGAACAACGCGCTCACGCCCGGGCGCTGCGTCAGCGGCATCAACAGTCCGAGCACGGCCAGCGCGAAGCCGCAACTGAACAGCACGAAGCTGCTGGTCCAGAGATTCTTGATGATGGGATCGACCGACTGCGTGACGAGCGCCAGCAGCATCAGGGTTGCACCGATCGACATCGCGCTCATCGCGGGTCGCGCGAACCTGCCGCGCATGAACGACATCCCCACCAGGGCGCCGAACAGGATGTTGACGCAGGCCGGCCAGGTCGAGAGCAGCCCTTCCGGATCGAACACGACCTTGCCGTCCACCGGCCAATACTGGAAGAAGTGCTCCGGCCCGATCACCGCGCGATCGACGACCGAGGGCCAGCTGCCCACCGGATCGAAGCGTGGCGCGCCGAATCCCGGCACGGGCACGAAATAAAGCAGGGCCCAGTACGACAGCAGGATCACCACCGCAGCCATGATCAGTGGCTTGACCCGCAGCGCCAGCCGCTGCGTTGAATCCGCGCGGGCGGTGGCGATCATGAACGCGCCGGCCAATGCGTAGCACAGGCCGATGCGCTGGAGCACGCCCGGGATCCGCGCGGTGGCGAATTCGAACCTCGGATAGACGTTCAGGAAATAGCCGATGGCCACCAGCAGCAGTCCGCGCCACAGCACGTGGCGCAACAGGTCGCCACGCGATGCGCCCCGGGCCGCGCGGCGTGCAAACGACAACGGCATGGCCACACCGATGCAGAACAGGAAGGCCGGCGCCACCATGTCGATGAGCGCGCCACCTTCCCACTTCGCGTGTTCCAGGAAACCGTAGTTGTGCTCCCACGAGCCGGGGGCGAGGTTGAGCAACATCAGCATGATGGTGAGGCCGCGCAACACATCGAGTGCGTCCCAACGTGTGGCCGTCACCACAGGTGAGGCGCGCGTGGCGGCTGAGACATCGGTGAGTGTCGTCGACATGGCGCCGAAGTATAGGAAATTGATCGCGGGGAGCTGTCGATATCCAGCATTCCAATTCGTCAACAACTGGATAGACGCATGCGTTGTGAATCGCTCACGCACCCGACATGACACTTCACAGATGTACCTCGTGGGGAATTCCATTACTCTTCGCACCTGCCGGTCATCACCAAAGAATTCAGGGACTTGACGACGCATGCCGCTCGATTCTGATTCACTCGGTTCCTTGCGCATCGATCGTTCCGCGCCGGCCTCCGGAGGCGGTTCGGGACGCAAGCTCGTCATCGCGGGCGCCGTCGTCGCGGTGGTGGTCGCGCTCGGCGTCGGTGGCTGGATGTGGTTCGGCGGCAAGACTCCGGAAGTCACGACGGTGACGGCGGAAATGGAGAGCTCCGGTCCCAGCCTTGGCAATTCCGTGCTGAATGCGTCGGGTTATGTCGTGGCGCGCCGCATGGCCACTGTGTCCGCCAAGGTCACCGGCAAGATCCAGGAGATCTACGTCGAGGAAGGCATGGCGGTGAAGAAGGACCAGGTGCTGGCGCGCCTCGATCCGGTGAACATCAAGACCGTGCTGACCATGGCCGAGCGCGAGCTCGAAGCCTCGCGCCGCAATCTCGCCGAAACCGAGGTGCGCCTGGCCGACGCGCGCCGCACGCTGGCGCGCAACGAGGAACTGGTGAAGCAGAAGCTCATCAGCGAGGCGGCGCTCGAGACCTCGCAGGCGGACGTGAATGCGCTCGCGGCGCGGCTCGAGGCCTCGAAGGCCCAGGTCAAGGTGTCCGAGAGCCAGCTCGCGATGCGCAAGATCGACTTCGACGACCTGCAGGTGCGCGCGCCGTTCTCCGGCGTGGTGATCTCCAAGGACGCGCAGCCCGGCGAGATCATTTCGCCGATGTCCGCGGGCGGCGGATTCACGCGCACCGGCATCGCGACCATCGTCGACATGGATTCGCGCGAGGTCGAGGTGGACGTCAACGAGGCGTACATCAACCGCGTCAAGCCCAACCAGCGCGTCGAGGCGACGCTCGATGCCTATCCCGACCAGACGCTCGCCGCGCACGTCATCAACATCGTGCCCACCGCGGATCGCACCAAGGCGACCGTGCGCGTGCGCATAGGCTTCGACAAGCTCGAGCCGCAGATCCTGCCCGACATGGGTATCAAGGTGCGTTTTCTCGACGACCAGCCGGTGGCCGCCGCCGGCGCCGCGAAGGGTCCGCGCGTGCGCGTGCCGACGGTTGCCGTGCAGAAGATCGACGGCGCCGCCTTCGTGTGGGTGGTCAACGACGGGCGCGTCGAACGGCGCGCCGTCACGCTGGGACCCGAGAGCGAGGGCAACGTGGAAGTGCTGGCGGGCGTGAATTCCGGCGAGGAGCTGGTGTCACCCGTGGTCGCCGGGCTCGAGGACGGCGGCAAGGTCAGGCTGGCCGAAGGCAATAGTTAGAGGCTTGGAGGAAAGTTCATGGCCGCATTGGAACAGAACCAGAAGGATCCCATCGTCGCGCGCCTGCGGGGCGTGGCGAAGCAGTACCAGCGCGGCGCCGAGGTGGTGCCGGTGCTGGAGAAGCTGGACCTCGACCTGCCGCGCGGCGACTTCGTCGCGCTCATGGGGCCCTCGGGATCGGGCAAGACCACCTTGCTGAACCTGCTCGGCGGCCTCGACCGGCCGACCACGGGCAGCATCGAGGTCGACGGCCAGGCCATCGACCGGCTGTCGGACAGCAAGCTCGGTCAATGGCGCGCCGACAACGTCGGCTTCGTCTTCCAGATGTACAACCTGCTGCCGGTGCTGACCGCCGAGCGCAACGTCGAGCTGCCGCTGCTGCTGACCCGGCTGGGCAAGGCCGATCGCCTGCAGCGCGTGCACACCGCGCTGAAACTGGTGGGCCTCGGCGATCGCATGAGGCACAAGCCCAAGGAACTTTCGGGCGGCCAGGAGCAGCGCGTCGGCATCGCGCGCGCCATCGTCACCGACCCCACGCTGCTGCTGTGCGACGAGCCCACCGGCGATCTCGACCGCAAGTCGGGCGACGAGATCCTCGACCTGCTGCAGGCGCTGAACAGGCAACACGGCAAGACCATCGTCATGGTGACGCACGATCCGCGCGCCGCCGAACGCGCCAATCGCACGTTGCACCTGGAGAAGGGCCGGCTCGAGCGCGAGACCAGCTGATGATGTTGCAGTGGCTGCCCCTGGTGCGCGCGAACCTGATGAGGCGCAAGCTGCGCTTCACGTTCACGCTCATTTCCATCGTGCTGGCCTTCCTGATGTTCGGCATGCTGGATGCGCTGCGCACCAGTCTCTCGCAGGCGATCAACCTGGCTGGCGCCGACCGCCTGATGTGCATGAGCAAGGTGAACATCACCGTGTCGCTGCCGGGCGCGTACTTCGAGAAGGTGAAGGCCGTGCCGGGCGTGCGCGCGGTGGTGCCATTCAACTGGTTTGGCGGCATCTACAAGGACAGCAGGCAGCAACTGCAGGTGCTGGCCACCGACCCCGACTCGATCGTCGCCGTCTACCCGGAGCTCAAGATCAAGCCCGAGCAGTTCCAGGCGTGGAAGAACGATCGCCAGGCCGTGGTGATCGGCCCGAACCTCGCGAACACCTTCGGCTGGAAGGTGGGCGACCGCATCCCGTTGCGCTCGGACATCTGGCGCAAGATGGATGGCAGCGACACCTGGCAGTTCAACATCGTCGGCATCTATGACGCCAGCGGGTCGGGTGTCGACAAGTCGACCGTGTACTTCCACTACGACTACTTCAACGAGTCCCTGCAGTACGGCAAGGACCAGGTGGGCTGGATGGTGGTGCGCGTCGCGGATCCCTCGCAATCCGATGCGCTCGCCGCACGCATCGACTCGATGTTCGCCAACTCGCAGTTCGAGACCAAGACCTCGACCGAGCGCGTCATGATCAAGCAGTTCCTCGACCAGGTCGGCAACATCGGCCTGATCCTCGTCTCGGTGAGCACGGCGGTGTTCTTCACCATGCTGCTGGTGACCGCCAACACCATGGCGCAATCGGTCAGCGAGCGCACCAACGAGATCGGCGTGCTGAAGACGCTCGGGTTCAGCGGACCATCCATCCTTTCGCTGGTGCTGCTCGAGTCGCTGTTCCTGACCTTCCTCGGAGGATTGGCGGGACTCGGGCTGGCCTGGCTGTTCGCCAGCGCCGTGGGCGACAAGATCAAGGACTATTTCCCGGTGTTCAAGCTCGACTTCGGGACGTTGCTGGCCGGCGTCTCGCTGATGGTGCTGTTCGGCGTGCTGACCGGCCTGTGGCCGGCGCTGACGGCGATGCGGCTCAAGATCGTCGACGCACTGCGACGCAGCTGAGTAGCCAGGAGGAGAAGACCATGTTGCGATGGCTGCCGATCGTCTGGGCGAACCTCAAGCGCCGCAAGCTGCGCCTGGTGTTCACCTTCGTGTCGATCCTGCTCGCCTTCCTGATGTTCGGCATGCTGGACGCGTTGCGCACCAGCCTCGCGGGCGTCATCAACGTGGTCGGCGCCGACCGGGTGCTCACCATGAGCAAGATCAACATGACCGTCCCCATGCCGCGCGCCAACTACCAGAAGGTGCTGGCGGTGCCGGGCGTCAAGGCGGCGGTGCCGTTCAACTGGTTTGGCGCCGTGTACAAGGACGGCAAGCGCCAGATCCAGATGCAGGCCACGGAGCCCGAGGCCTTCCTCGCGGTCTATCCCGAGATAAAGCTGTCGCCCGAAGTCGCCAAGGCATGGATCCAGAATCGCCAGGGCATCATCGTCGGCCCCGCGCTGGCGCAGCAGTACGGCTGGAAAGTCGGCGATCGCATCCCGATCCGTTCGCAGATCTGGCGCAAGCTCGACGGCTCGGATACCTGGCAGTTCGACATTGTCGGCATCTACGACGTCCAGGGCACCGGAGTCAGCAAGGTCGCCGCCTTCTGCCAGTACGCCTACTGGAGCGAGTCGCTGCAATTCGGCAAGGATACGGCCGGCAGCTTCGCGGTGCGCGTCGAGGACCCGGCCCAGTCCGACGTCATCGCGAAGCGCATCGACGCGCAGTTCGAGAATTCGGCCAACGAAACCAAGACCGCCACCGAGCGCGAGTTCGTCAAGCGCCTGCTGGAGCAGGTGGGCGACATCGGCGCCATCCTGGTTTCCGTGACCGCGGCGGTGTTCTTCACCATGTTGCTGGTCATTGCCAACACCATGGCGCAGTCGGTGCGCGAGCGCACCAACGAGATCGGCGTGTTGAAGACGCTGGGGTTCAGCGGGCAGTCGATCCTGTCGCTGGTCTTGATGGAGTCGCTGTTCCTGACGATCACCGGGGGTATCGTCGGCCTCGCCGTCGCCTGGTTGCTGGCGAAGGTCGTGGGCGTGGCCATCAAGGATTATTTCCCGTCGTTCCACATCGGCGCGGGCACCTTCGCCACCGGTATCGCGCTGATGGTGGCATTCGGATTGCTCACCGGCGCCTGGCCAGCGCTCACCGCGATGCGTCTCAAGATCGTCGACGCGCTGCGACGCATTTAAACGGCCGTACCTGAGGTCCACATGGCAAATCCCATCGCACAGATCGTCGCCGTCACGGGCATGAACCTGCGCAACATTCCGCAACGCTGGTCGTCATCGCTGGTCGCGGTGCTGGGAATCGGCGGCGTCACGCTGGTGCTGATTGCGCTGCTGTCCATTGCGGCCGGATTCCAGGCCGCGCTGGAAGGCAGCGGCTCGGAGGACGTGGCCATCATCATGCGCGCCGGTTCCACCAATGAGCTGTCGGGTGGTTTTGGCGTCGACACGGTCACCGTGGTCAGCGACGCGCCGGGGATCAAGAAGGACTCCGCCGGCAAGCCCATCCTGTCGCCCGAGTTGTACGTGCTGGTCGACGGCAAGATGAAAGGCAAGGACGCGAGCACCAACATGCCGCTGCGTGGCGTGAGCCCGATGGCGCCGCTGGTGCGCAAGAGTTTCAAGCTGGTCGAAGGACGCATGTTCCGCGAGGGCACCAACGAGGTCATCGTCGGTGACGGCGTGGTGCAGAGCTATGACGGGCTCGACGTGGGCAAGACCGTGCGCTGGGGTGGCGCCAACTGGACGGTCGTCGGCCGCTTCACCGACCGGCAGGGCATCGCCGAGTCGGAAGCGTGGGGCGACACCCGCGTGGTGCAGCAGGCCTGGCGACGCGGCAACAGCTTCCAGTCGATCCGCGTGAAGCTGGAGAGCCCGGCCGCGCTCAAGACACTCAAGGACGCGCTCACGCAGGATCCGCGCGTGCGCGTGGACGTGAAGTCCGAGCGCGCCTTCTACGTCGACCAGCAGAAGCTCATGTCGACCATCATCAACTACGTGGGTTGGACGCTCGCCATCATGATGGGCATCGCCGCGTTGTTCGCGGCGCTGAACACGCTGTACAACGCCGTCGCCAATCGCGTGCGTGAGATCGCCACGCTGCGGGCGCTGGGGTTCCGGGGCATCCCGGTGACCATCTCGGTGCTGGTCGAAGCCATGATCCTCGGCGCGGTGGGTGGGCTCATCGGCGGGGTGCTGGCACTGATGCTGTTCAACGGCATGCACAGTTCCACCATGAACTGGGCGTCGTTCAGCCAGATGACGTTCGCCTTCACCGTGACGCCGAAGCTCATGCTCACCGGCATCATTTATGGACTCATCCTGTGCTTCATCGCTGGCATACTGCCCGGCATCCGGGCGGCACGGCTGCCCATCACGGCAGGTCTGCGGGAATTGTGAGTCAGCGACGCTCGCGGGGAAGGATTCCCCTGGTCCTGGTTTCGATCTTCGCCGCGGCGCTCACGCTCGCGGCGGACATCGACTGGGCCGACATCGAAGGGCGCACCCAGTACGCCTACTACACCGAGGATGCGCGGGCGCTGAATGGCGTGCTCGCCTCGCTGGAACCCAAGCCGGTCGAGGGCGAGGCGCCTTCCGCCGCGCAGGAAAGCTCACGCTCGTATTTCCGGGCGCTCGCCTACTACCGGCTGGCGCAGGTGTTGAGCACGGGCAAGAAGTCGAAGGCGCGCGGCGCCGTCGATGACTGCGGCAAGCAGATCGATCACCTGGTCGATGCCCTGCCGAAACTTGCGCTGGGCGTCGAGGAATCCGACGCGGTCAAGCACCAGCGCGCCGAGGCCTACGCGCTCGGCACGGCCTGCACGATCGCGGGCCGCGAGATGACTTCGATTCCCTTCGTCGGCGGCCGCATCGGCTCGCGCATCGACGAAGCCGTGAAACTCGAGCCCAAGAATCCGCGCGTGCGGCTGGTCGAGGCGCTGGCGGCGTTCGATCGCGCCGGCAACGACGCCGCCGCGCGCAACGCGGCGCTGCAGAAGCTGCGCAACGTCACCGTCATGTTCGAGGCCGCGCGCGCCGGCGCGTCGAGCACGCCGGAGTGGGGCGCGGCGGAGGCGTATGCCTTCCTCGGCCGGGCGTTATTCGACCAGCGCGACCTGGTCGGCGCGCGCGAGGCGCTGGAGCGCGCACTGCTGGTCGCTCCCGACTACGCGTATGCAAGACGCTTGATGGCGCAAATAACCCGCTAGACTGCGGGCCAATGAAGTACGGGCACCTGTTTGCCCCCCTCGACCTGGGGTTCACGCGCCTTCCCAATCGCATCGTCATGGGCTCGATGCATACCGGGCTCGAGGATCGTGCGCGCGACTTCGAGAAGCTCGCGGCGTATTTCGCGGCGCGGGCGCGCGGCGGGGCGGGACTGCTGGTCAGCGGCGGCATCGCACCGAACCGCGCGGCATGGGGCAAGCCTTTCGCCGGCAAGCTGTCGAGCCCACGCGAGGTGTCGCGCCATCGCCGGGTCACCGACGCGGTGCATGCCGAGGGCGGACGCATCTGCATGCAGATCCTGCACACCGGCCGCTATGGCTATCACCCGCTGGTGGTGGCGCCGAGCGCGCTGCGCGCGCCCATCAACCGCTTCCGGCCGCGCGCGCTGTCCCCGGACGGCGTGCGCGACCAGATCGCCGACTTCGTGAACTGCGCGTCGCTGGCGCGCGAGGCGGGCTACGACGGCGTCGAGATCATGGGTTCCGAGGGGTACTTCATCAACGAGTTCCTCGCGCCCAGGACCAACCAGCGCACCGACGAATGGGGCGGTTCCCTGGAGAACCGTGCGCGCCTCGCGCTCGAGATCGTGCGCCAGACGCGCGCCGCGGTGGGCCGGGACTTCATCATCATCTTCCGCATCTCGGGACTCGACCTGGTCGAGGACGGCTGCAACGGCGCCGAGGTCGAGTGGCTGGCTTCGCAGATGGAGGACGCCGGCGCGACCCTGCTGAACACCGGCATCGGCTGGCACGAGGCGCGCATCCCGACCATCGCCGGCATGGTGCCGCGCGGCGCCTTCGGCTGGGTGTCGGCGCGCATCAAGGCCGCGACGCGCCTGCCGGTGATCGCCACCAACCGGTTCAACATGCCGCGGGAGGCCGAGGCGCTGCTCGCCAGCGAAGCGGCGGACCTCGTGTCCATGGCGCGGCCGCTGCTCGCGGATCCGGAACTGCCGCGCAAGGCGCTCAGCGGCCGCGAGGACGAGATCAACACCTGCATCGCCTGCAACCAGGGCTGCCTCGACCGCGTGTTCGAAGGTCATCGCGCCACCTGCCTGGTGAATCCGCGCGCCGCCTACGAAACCGAGTTGATCCTCGCGAAGGCACCGACACGCAAGCGCGTCGCGGTGGTGGGAGCGGGCCCGGCGGGCCTGGCCTGCGCCACCGCGCTCGCGGAGCGTGGCCACGCGGTCACGCTGTTCGAAGGCGCGCACGAGATCGGCGGACAATTCCGCTATGCCCGCGAGATTCCCGGCAAGGAGGACTTCCGCGACACGCTGCGGTACTTCGCGCGGCAGATCGCGCTGCTCGGCGTCAAGCTCGAGCTGAACACGGTCGCGGATGCGGCCCGGCTGGCCGGCGGCGAGTTCGACGAAGTGGTGCTGGCGAGCGGGGTGCGCGCGCGCGTGCCGGCGATTCCGGGCGTGGACCATCCGAAGGCGATCACCTATCCGGATCTGCTGTCGGGCGCGCGCCGGGCGGGCGGGCGCGTCGCCATCGTGGGCGCGGGCGGGATCGGCTTCGATGTCGCCACCTTCCTCACGCACCGCGCCGGCGACGACTATTTCGCGGAGTGGGGCATCGATCGCACGCTGACCACGCGCGGCGGACTGCTCCCGCCGCGCGCCATGGCCCCGGCGCGCCAGGTCTATCTACTGCAGCGCAAGGCCGACCGTCCCGGCGCGACGCTCGGCAAGACCACCGGCTGGATCCATCGCACCGTGCTGCGCCATCGTGGCGTCACGATGCGCGGTGGCGTGAGTTACGAGCGCATCGACGACGCGGGCCTGCACATCTCGACGGCGCAGGGCCCGGAACTCCTCGCGGTCGACCATGTCATCATCTGCGCCGGCCAGGAGTCGGTGAACGCGCTCGCGACCGAGCTCCAGGGCAAGCGGCCGGTGCACGTGATCGGGGGTGCGCTGCTCGCGGCGGAACTCGACGCGGAGCGGGCGATTCGCGAAGGAACGCAACTCGCGGCGAGGATTTGATGGGCGTGCCATGCAATGGGGACAGTCCCCATTTCCAGATGGATTTTCTGGGCGGTGATGTCGGCGGTGACCATGGGGACAGTCCCCGGATCCGCGTGAGTCGCCGTGCGCGCCGGCTCTCGGTGCGCGTGTACCCGGATGCGCGCGTGGAAGTCGTGGTGCCGCCGCGCGCGCGGGCGCGCGAAGTCGAGCATTTCATCGCCGCGCATCGCGAGTGGATCGACTCGCGGCGGGCGCTGGCCCTGGCCCGGCGCCCCGCGCCGGAACCGTTTCCTCCCGGCGACGTGGCGTTCACCTCGAGCGGCGAGACCTGGCGGCTGCACCTGGCCGGCGGCCCGGGGCGCCTGCGGCTGGCGGAAGAGGGCGGGCCACCCGCCGGCATCCTGCGCGTGGAAGGCGTGTGGACGCCGGCGTCGTTGCGGACCGCGCTGCGAAACTGGCTGCTGCGTACCGCGCGGCGGCTGCTCGAGCCACGCTTGGCCGCCCTGGCGGCGCGCTGCGGGGTGCGCTACGCGAAGGTCGCCATCCGCCGGCAGCGTTCGCGCTGGGGAAGTTGTTCGGTGCGCGGTACCATCAGCCTCAATGCCTGCCTGCTGTTCCAGCGCCCCGAGGTCGTCGACTACCTCATCATCCATGAGCTGTCGCACGTGTCACACATGAACCACTCGGCGCGCTTCTGGCGCGCGGTCGAAGCGCAGTGCGCCGACTGGCGGGCGCTCGATCGCGAGTTGCTGCAGGGCTGGCGCCGCGTCCCGCACTGGGTCTTTTCCGAAAGATGAACATGCAGAACGACGACAAGGAACCCGCGCGCCGCGTGGATCTCAGGAACGAGGGCGTGCACTGGGACCTCGGCACCTCGAAGTCCTACGGCGAGTACCTGCAGCTCGACAAGCTGCTGTCCGCGCAGCAGCCCAATTCCCCCGAGCAGGACGAGATGCTGTTCATCATCGTCCACCAGGTCTCGGAGCTGTGGATGCGGTTGTTCCTGCACGAGCTCGGGCACGTGTTCGAGTGCGTGCGGCGCGACAACCTCGACCCGTCGTTCAAGATGCTGGCGCGTATTTCGCGCCTGCAGGAAGAGCTGCTCGGCGCGTGGAGCGTGCTGTCGACGCTAACGCCGTTCGAGTACTCGTCCTTCAGGAACACGCTGGGGCGATCCTCCGGATTCCAGTCGGTGCAGTACCGACTGCTGGAATTCGGGCTCGGCAACAAGAACCGCGACGTCATCGTGGTCCACAAGCGCGATCCCGAGGCGTACGAGCGCCTGGAGCGCGCGTTGCACGCACCGTCGCTCTATGACGAAGTGCTGCGGCTGCTGTCACGCCGCGGCTATGGCATTCCCGAATCGCTGATCGACCGGGATTTCACCGAGCCGCACACCATTTCGAAGGCCGTCACCGCGGCCTGGCTCGCCGTGTACCACAACGCCGAGAAGGACTGGGACCTGTACGAGCTGGCTGAGCGCCTCACGGATCTCGACCAGAAATTCCAGCTGTGGCGTTTCCATCACCTGAAGACCGTCGAGCGCGTGATCGGCTACAAGCCCGGTACGGGCGGCACCGGCGGCGTGTCGTACCTGGCGAAGGCGCTCGAGCTCAAGTTCTTTCCCGAGCTCTGGCACGTCCGTACGTCGATGTAGGAGTGGCAATGAAGGGCAGCATCCGGATCATCAGCACCGTGGCGCTGGCATGCGTCGCCACCGGGCCGCTGGCGCAGATCAAGCCGACGCAGGCCGATTCCGAGGCGAGCTACGACAATGCCGTCGCGCGCGTCTGGGGCCAGATCAATTCCACGCGCTACGCCGTCGACTGGTGCGCGGACAACAACCGTGGTTCGAAGTCGGCGGTGAAGAAAGCCTACGCGGACTGGACCACGCGCTTCGGCCCGGTGATCGCCGACATCAACCAGCGCATCGACGCGGTCATGAATCCCGGCGGCGCCATCCCGGCCAGGGAATTTGCGGCGAAGAAGGCCGAGTTGCTGAAGCGCGGCGCGCAGCGCTACGCCGACAGCCTGAAAGCGGGCGACGCCGACCAGGCGCGCCGCGATTGCCAGGCGCTGCCCGAGCAGTTCGGCACGCGTGCCTTCGATCTCGAGGCGAAGTTCGTCGAAGAGCTGCGCCTGATCCGTTCGCGCCCGCTGGGCGCGCAGCCGCCCGCCGCGCACTGAAATCCGCCCAAAAAAAAGCGCCGCCGGGGATCATCGGCGGCGCCTCATTCTTCTTCTTGCCTGCTTGTTATTCGGGATTGACCCACGCGTTGATCGACATTGCCGAGGCGCTGCCGACGCTGGTGCCGATCGCCGACGGGTAGCCGTCGACCCACGGGACGTCGCCCGAGTAGGTAGCCGCCTGCTGCCACAGCGAGCCCTGTTGCCACAGGGATCCCTGCTGCCAGAGCGTGCCCTGTTGCCACAGCGTGCCCTGCTGCCACAGCGTGCCCTGTTGCCACAGCAGGCCCTGCTGCCACAGGTAGCCATCGTCGTGCGCCACGCCGTCGCCCGTCGCGACCTGGAACGTGCCGTCGGCGCGCTGGGTCACCGGGCCATGGAAATGCCTGGTACCGGCGAGGTCCGCGGCGATGTTGAGATTCTGGTTGGCACAGCCGGTCTGCGCGCCCCACACCGCGGCCCTGGCGTCGACCAGGCCCGCGCCCTGCTGCAGCACGCTGAACACCAGCTTGCCGTGCGCATCGACGGCCGGCTTGCTGCCGGCGAGGATGCGGCACTTCACCTGGTCGGGCGTGAGGCCCGGATTGGCGCTGATCACCAGCGCGGCGACCCCGGACACCACCGCGGCGGCCTGCGAGGTGCCGGACATGGTGAAGAAGTCGCCGTTGTTCATGTAGGTGGGATGGTCCACCGCGATCTTGTCGTAGGTCGCCATGAAGCCCCATACGTGGCCGCCGGGGGCGACCAGGTCGGGCTTGACGAAGCCCTCGAACGTGGGGCCGGCGGCGGAGAACGTCGTCAGCTTGTCGTCGAGCTTGTTGTCGGGAGTGTAGTTGTCGGTCATCGCGCCGACCGTGAGGATGTACGGGACGTTTCCCGGTACCCCCACGGTCTGCGGCAGCGGTCCGCTATTGCCCGCTGATGCGACGACGACGATGCCGGATTGCCAGGCGCGCATCACGGCTTTGTTGAGCGGATCGTCCCAATAGCGCGAATGCGCCGGGGCCCCTAGCGACAGATTCAGGACTCGGATGTTGTACGACAGCTTGTTGGCGAGCAGCCAGTCGATGGCGCGGATCACCGTGGCGTAGCTGCTGGTGCCATCCTCGGCGAACGCCTTGATGGAGATGATGCGCGCGTCGGGCGCGACACCGTAGTACGCGCCGCTGCCGTTCCTGCGGCTGCTGGCGATCAGGCTGGTCACGTGCGTGCCGTGGCCGGCGGTATCCGTGGACACCGAGGCCCACTGCGTGTCGACCACGTTGCGCACGGCGTCGTATTGCACGGCGACGCGGCCGTTGCCGGCGCTGTCCTTGTCGAGCGAGTCGAGCTTCCAGTAGCCGGTGTCGATGACGGCCACGCCGATGTCGCGGCCCTTGATGCCCGCGTTGATCACGTCGCGCTGGTTGACGTCGACGGGCACGGGGTCACCTTCGCCGAAGCTGGTGCTGTAGTCGATCTCGACCTCGTCGATGTCGACCGCGTCGTCGCCGAAGCGCCCGCTCATCGACGGCACGAACCGGATCGCGGTGTCGCGGCCGCGGTAGGCGGTGATGTCGTAGCTCTGGCTGATGAAGCCAGCGTCATTGCCCGGGCCGTAGATGCGGCCGAGCTCGGTCCAGGTGCCGCCGCCATTGCCGCTGGCCTGCACCGCGAAGTATTCGCCGTACTCGAGTCCGCTGCGGGAATACTTGAACTTGAGCGTCACCGAGGCGGCATTGGCCGGCGTCGCGGCCTTGCGGTGGATGGACGCGCCACGGCCGGTGAGGATCAGGCGCTTGCCGCCCTTGTCGCTCCAGCCGAGCACGATGTAGCCGCCGTTCGGATTGTTGTCGTCGGCCTGCTCGACCCAGTCGCCGTACCAGCGGTGCGTGCCGTCGTTGTTGGCGAAGGAATCGAGTTCGAAATTGTCTTTCACGTAGGCGGCGGCCATGGTGCTCACCGGAACGTCCGGCGTCACCTGGCGGATGCCGGTGCTGGCGAGCACGCGGGCGTGCTGCGCGCGGGTGAGGCGCGCTTCGACGGCGTCGATCACCTTGAGACGCGAGACGACCTGGCCGCCGGCGGTGTCGACCGCCCGTGCCGCCGCCTCGGTGCTCTGCGCCTCGACGATGTAGCTGTGGACTTCGCTGTCGGCCAATGCGCTGCCGGCCGTCGGCGGACTCGGTGTCGTGGCGGAGCACGACACCAGAGTCGCCAGGCCCAAGCCCCCAACCATGGCTGCGACCATGACAGCCGCTGCATTCAGCTTGATCGACATCGTCCCTATCGCCCCTGTGGTGGCCCCAATCCGCTTGCGCGAATGGGGTCATTAAAGGCGGGGGCGGCAACTTCGCAGCGTGCGTGTGTGACGCAGGTCGGGGGGAAAGTGTGACGGACCGCAAATAAGGGCCCGTTAAATCGTGACCTATGTCAACGATTGGCGAGCTTTGTGACAGAAGCTGGCGCGGCTTTGGCGCCGGGCAGGATCTTCTCGAGCAGCGTCGGCAGCGGCGAGGCCGTGGCGAACAGGTGGCCCTGGCCCTCGTGGCACTGCTCGGCCACCAGGAATTGCGCCTGGGCCTCGGTCTCGATGCCCTCGGCGACGATGCGCAGGCCGAAGGCGAGGCCGAGCGCGATGGCCGCGCGGCATACCGCGCGGGCCTCGTGGTCATGGCCGACTTCCTCGACGAACGAGCGGTCGATCATGATGCCGTCGAGCGGGCTGCTGCGCAGCCGTCCGAGCGAGATGTAGCCGGTGCCGAAGTCGTCGATCAGCACGCGCACGCCCTGGCCGCGCAACTGGTGCAGGGCCGCGAGCCCGCTGCGCCCGCTGGACAGCATCTGCTCGGTGATCTCGAGGTCGAGGTGCGAGGGCTGGATGCCGGCTTCGCGCGCGGCATTCTCCACGTCCTCGGCGAGGCTCTCGGCGGAAAGGTACTGCCGCGCGACGTTCACCGAGACGCGCAACTGCGGGTAACCGCGCTCGGCGAGCAACGCGAGATCGCGGCAGGCGCGCTTCAGCACCCAGCGGCCGAGCTGCACCGACAGGCCCGAGAGCTCGGCGATCGGCAGGAATTCGGAGGTGGGTACGAGGCCGCGGATCTTGTGCGGCCAGCGCACGAAGGCTTCCACCGCGACGATCTCGCGCGTGGCGAGCGTGAGCCGCGGCTGGTAGTGCAACTCGAGCTCGTCCTTCTGGATGGCCTGCTGCAGCTCCTGCTGCCAGTCGAGGCGCGTGAGCGAGGCGAGGCGCAGCGTGTCGGAATAGAAAGTGACCGGCCGGTCGTCGCGCCGCCCGGAGTCGAGCGTGGTGAGCGCGCGCTCCACGAGCTCGCCGGCGCGCGTGCCGTCGGAACCCGAGAGCGCCACGCCGGCCCGCGGCGCGAGCTGGAAGGCCTGCTTGTCGAGTTCCACCGGGTGGCGCAGGGCCTTGATGACGGCATCGATGATGGCGTCCGCGTCGCCGCGCGTGCGCAGGTCGGTCAGCACCACGCCGATGACGTCGTCGGACAGGCGCGCGAGCCGCGGCAGGTTGGCGCGGCCCTCGGGCATGTTCTGCAGGATCACGCGCGCGGCGTCCTCGACCAGGCGATTGGCGAGCGCGGAGTCGAACACGCGCTGGTACGTGGTGTAGCCGCCGATGTGGATCAGCGCCACGCCCACGGTGTCTTCGCGCAAGGCCGCCATGTCGAGCGCCATGCGCAGGGATTTCTCGAACGCTTCGCGATGCGGCAGCATGAGACTGCCGCTCTTGGGATAAAGCCCCGAATCGTTGGAAGTCGCGCCTTCGCCGAGATCGCGGCACACGATCAGCACGCGGTCGAAACCCTGCACCTGGAAGCGCATTTCGAGCTTCACGTCGCCGTCCTGGTAGCGCTGCTGCGCGGGCTTGCGGGTCTTGAGGATGCGGCGCACGGTCTGCAGCACGTGCGTGGCCATCTGCTCGGGCCACAGCTCGTTGACGGGGCGGCCGGAGATGTCCTGGCCGTCGGGGTTCACGCCGCGCACCGCATGGCCGCCGACGCAGGAGAGGATCATGCCGTCGCGGCGCACGATCAGCGCCAGGTCGGGCAGGGATTTGGCCAGTGCTTCCTTGATTTCGGTATCCATACCTGCTGGACCTTTACGCCTCGCGCAATACGCGCAGCGTATTGACGGTGTCGTCGCTGCCTTGCGTGGATGAATGTTCGATGATGACGCCGTCGGCGATCAACTCGTCGACGTTCGATTCGACCGCCGCGATGACCGAGTGCAGCGACGCGACCGCCTCGGTGCCGAACCAGCCGCGCCAGGCGTTGCGGCCGCGCTTGGCGCGATACAGCGCGAGATCGGCGATCTTGATGGCATGCTCCCAGCTCACCGCGGCCGGATTGCCGGGCACGAAAGGCAGGCAGGTGAGGCCGATGCTGCAGCTGGTGCGCACCACCGCGCCGCGCGGCAACACGCATTTCATCTTGGCGACGCGCTCGCGCACCCGCTCGGCCAGCATGGTGGCGAGCTCGACGTGGTGCGTATGCGCGACCACCACGAATTCGTCGCCGCCCCAGCGCACCAGGACGTCGTCGGGGCGGATGGCCTGCTTCAGCGTGCGCGCCACTTCGACGATCAGCTCGTCGCCGGCGGCGTGGCCGTGCTGGTCGTTGATGGGCTTCAGCGCATCGAGGTCGATGATCATGATGGCGAGGCCGTGCTCGCCGTTGTGTTCGGCCAGCAGCCGCGGGAAATGCTGCATGAGATAGCGGCGGTTCGCGAGGCCGGTGAGCGTGTCGGTGAAGCTCGCCATCTCGAGGCGGCGGTTGGCGTCCTCGAGCTCGCGGTAGCGCTGCGCGAGCTCGTGGGTGCGGTCGCTGACCTGCTGCTCGAGCTCGCGGCGGTAGGCGGCGGCGCGCGCGATCTTGCGCTGCTGCGCGTACCACACGCCGAGCAGCAGCAGCGCCGCGAGCAGCGCGTAGGCCGCGTACGCCCAGGGCGAGAGCCACGGCGATGGCGCCACGTCGATGGGCAAGGTCAGGTCCTGCGTGCTCCACACGCCGTCGCTGTTGCTGGCGCGCACGCGGAATACGTAGTGGCCGCCGGGCAGGTTCGTGTAGGTGGCGGCACGGCGTTCGTCGCTGCGCACCCAGTCGCTGTCGAAGCCATCGAGCTTGTACTCGTAGCGGTTGGCGCGCGGGTCGGCGAAATCGAGCGCCGCGAACTTGAGCGTGATGACGTCGTCCTTGTGGCCGAGCGCGATGCGCTCGATGTGCTCCTCGGGCAGGTCGCCGAAGCCGGGCTCGTTGAGCTTGAGGAATTCGGTGAGCACCACGCGCGGCGCGCGCTCGTTGAATTCGAGCACTTCCGGGTAGAACGAGTTGAATCCGGCGGCGCCGCCGAAGTACAGCTTGCCGCTGCGATCGCGGTAGTGCGCGCCGAAATTGAATTCCTCGGCCTGCAGGCCGTGCAGGCGATGGAATCGCTGGATGACCGGGCGTTCCTGCGCGAGCGTGCGCGGATCGAGGCGCGCCAGGCCGAAGTTGGTGCTGAGCCAGATGTTGCCCGTGCCGTCGGCGCGCAGGCCGTAGACGGTGTTGTTGGGCAGGCCCTGCGCCTCGGAGATGTTGGCGAAGCGCAGGTGCGCCGGCGCGTCGCCCGGGTTGAGCACGCGGTCGATGCCGGCGCCGCGCGTGCCGATCCACACGCCGCCGTTGTCGTCGACCAGCAGCGAGAACACCGAGTCGGAGCTCAGCGAGTCGACCTTCTTGGCGTCACGCTTGTAGTAGTAGACGCGGCGCGTGGCGATGTCCCAGACGTTGAGCCCGCCGCCGTCGGTGCCGATCCAGACGTGGCCGGCGCGATCGCGCGCCAGCGCGGTGATGCGCCCGCTCGTGAGGTGCAGGCCGTCTTCGGGGCCGGGCCGCAGGTTGTCGAAGCGGCCGGTGCGCGGATCGTAGCGCGACACGCCGCCGCCGTACGTGCCCACCCACACCGAGTTGTCGACTTCGAGCAGGCTCATGACGCCGTCGGCCGCGAGCGTGGTCGGCACCGCGGCATCGTTGCGGAACACTTCGGCCTTGAGCGTGCGCGGATCGAAGCGGTTGAGCCCGCCGGTCATCGTGCCGGCCCAGACCGCGCCATCGCTGGCCTCGATCATGGCCATCACGGCATTGTCGCTGAGCGAGTCGCGCGCGCCCTCGACGTGGCGGATGGCGCTCACCTGGCCGGTGCTGCGATTCAGCAGGTTGATGCCGTTGCCGAAGGTGCCGATCCACAGGCGCCCGAGGTTGTCCTCGGCGAACGAGGTGATGTTGGGGTCGGTGTAGCCTTCGTCGCGCGAGGCGCGCGTGTGCCCGAACGACCAGGTGCGTGGATTCCACTTGGCGAGGCCGCCGGTCTTGGTGCCGATCCACAGCGAGCCGCCGCGATCCTCGTACAGCGAGGTGACGTAGTCGTCGGGCAGCGAGCGCGGCTCGGCGGCGTCGTGGCGATAGCTGGTGAAGGTGTCGGTGGCGGTATCGAGCCACGCCAGGCCGTCGATCATGCCCACCCACAGGCGGCCCTGCGTATCGATGAGCAGCGCCTGCACGCGATCGTCGGGCAGCGAGGCGGCGTTCTTCGCGTCGTGGCGATACACGCGCCAGCGTTCGTTGCGCGGATCGAAGCGGCCGAGCCCGGTGTCGGTGCCCACCCAGACGGTGCCGTCGGAGGCTTCCACCAGCGAACGCACCCGCAGCGGCTGGCCGACCGGGGTCAGCTCGACCGGTAGTTTGACCCGCGTGACGTCGGTGCCGGTGGCCGCGATGCGATCGAGGCCGGTGCCGGTGCCGACCAGGCGCTCGCCGCTCTGCAGCTGCAGGATGACGAACACCGAGTTGTCGGAGAGAGTGTTCGGCTCGGTGGCCGAGTGGCGCAGGCGCGTGAGCTCGCCGCTGCGCGGGTCGAAGATTGCCAGCCCCGATTCGCGCGAGGCGATCCAGATGCGGCCGAGGCGATCGCGCGACAGGCCGCGCACGCGCTGCAGGTCGGGGGCGTCGTGCAACGCCGCGGGGGATTCGAGCTTGCCGGTGCGCGCGTTGCGGAACACCACGCCACCGCCGTCGGTCGAGATCCACAGGCCGTCATCGGTCACCACCAACGAGGCCACCCAGCCGTTCGGCAGCGTGCCCGGCCTGGCGCGATCGTGGCGCACCTGGCGGAATTCGTAGCCGTCGAAACGGTTGAGGCCGTCCTCGGTGCCGAACCACATGAAGCCTTCGGCATCCTGCGCGATCGCGTTGACCGCCTGCTGCGACAGGCCTTCCTCGAGGCTGTAACGCTGCACGGTGAGCGGCGGCGTGGCGAAGGCGGGCGACGCGGCGGCGCACGCGAGCGCGGCCAGCGCAGCGCGCACGAACAGTGTCATCGGCCCGGTTTTTCCCCGCGTTATTGGCATTCTGGATCGCTACGGACGACTCCAGTGCGCATGGTAGTTCCGGCGGGCGGAACGCTATGTGATTGGCGTCAGAAGCCCCGGCCAAGACGCACCGCGCAGGCTCGGCGGCTCGCGGCAAGTGTGAGTTGCATCACGCGCCCGGTGCGGCCGCGGCTGATTACGTCCAATCGACGCAGTCGACGCCGAGTTCGGCGGCCGCGCGGCGCGCGGCGTTGCTGCCGTTCACCAGTTGCCCGTGGTTCACGAGCGCGAGATGGGGCAGGTCGGAGGCGGAGTTGCCATACGCGAAAGTCTCGGTGGGCCCGGCGGCCGAGAGCAGCAGGCGCACGCAGCGCGCCTTTTCCTCGCCGCGGCGGTTGGGACTGGTGAGCGTGCCGTCGAGCCGGTCGCCCTCCCAGCGCACCTCGGTGGAGATCACCTCGTTGAATCCGAGCTGGCGCGCGAATTCCGGCACGTAGAAATCCACGCTGGCGGACATCAGCACCAGGTGATGGCCGGCCTCGCGATGCCGGCGGATGGTGGCGAGCGCGTCGCGGAAGCAGCCGCGCGCGATCTTGTCGCTGACGAACCTGCGCGACAGCTCGGCGAGCTCGGCGCGCGGGACGCCGCGCAGGGTGGCGCGCAGCAGCGCCTGCTTGAGCGCGCCGCGGTCGCGGTCGAAAAGGTAGCGCACGGCGGCCGGCGCCACGCGCACCAGGCGCGCGAGCCGCCAGGGACGGCGCAGCAGGTGGCGCATGACCAGCGGCATCAGCGTGTCGTGGTGGGTGATCGTGCCGTCGAGGTCGAAGATGGCGATGGGCATCGGGCGCGATCTTAGCGCACCTAGCTACTTCGATAGGCCCGATGCGGGGAAATGGGCCGGGCCTGCGAGCCGCGGCCCGGGCCGGCCACATTTCCGCGCGGGGCGTCCATGCCGGGAGCGTTCAGCGCCGGTCGGCGTACTGCGCGTTGTCGACCTTGCGGCCGGTCCGGGCGACGTGCAGGGCGCTCAGCGCGGGCAGGTTGGCCTGCAGCACGGCGCGGTCCACGGCACCCGCACGGCAGGACTTGATCTCGGTTTCGATCTTGAGCAGCTGGGTGCCTCGCGGCAGCTGGCAGACCTCGACCGCGGCGCGCTCGATGCGCTGGTACAGCGCCGCGACGCCCGCCGACGAATCGAGGTTGAGGTCCGCATGGCTGACCGTCTTGCTGGGCGCGTCCGGGCCTGCCGCGAGCGCGGTTCCGCAGCCGAGGGTCGCGATCAGCACGGCCGCGCAGCGGATGAGGTTCGAGGATTTCATGTCGTTCTCCTGTGTGTTTGCACCCGGCACCGCGCCGGGCAGGAGCGACTGTGGAAAAGGGCGCGCGCCGAAGCCTGAGGAAAGCCCAAGGACTTTCCAAAGCTTCGCTGAGCGGCGTCTGATCGCGAAAAACCCAGCGCCCAGAAGGAGTTGGCCGTTGCCTGATCAGCGACGGTTCAGACGCAAGGGATGAGTCCGGCGGGGCGGACACCCGGGATTTCTCCCGGGCTGCCT
>DASSRK010000083.1:0-14403 GCA_035701825.1 Steroidobacteraceae bacterium | reverse complement strand
CGGCGCTCGACGCCAGGAACTGGCGGCGATTCATGCCGTGCCGGGGCGCGAGCTCATCGGCCAGCCGGCCGATTTCCTGTTCCACGCGCCGTTGGTCCGGCGTCTGCGGCAGCGGCGTGAACTCGCCGTTGGAAATCATCTGCGTGGGGATCGGGGTTTCGAGCGTGGCCGATTCGGCGGGGCTGAGACTGCGCAGGTCGTCGTCGCTGAGGTATCGCATGGTGCCGCGGTGTCAACGAGTGAAAAGGGCAGGAATGAGGCGCCCGGGGCCTGCGCATCACTCAACTGAAAGCGGCCCCGGACTGAACCCACAGTGCAATGCGAGGGGGAGGGTGTCGGCTAGGATGCGGCGACACACACAACCCTGGGCGCACAGGAGACCTCCATGCAGTTCCGTTACGCGTTGATAGCAGCCCTGGCCGTCGCGCTCGGCGGCGTGTCGGCCCACGCCGGGATCAGCCAGAAGCCCAATGCCCGGAAAGTCGTCGCCTTCATGGACATGGTGTTCAACCAGAAGAAGGTGAAGGAAGGATTCGACACGTACGTCGGTGACAAATACATCCAGCACAATCCGATCGCGGCGGATGGCAAGCAGGCGGCGGTGGAGGTGCTCGGCAAGGCGCTGCAGGCGTTGCCGGGCTGGTCCTACGA
This sequence comes from Steroidobacteraceae bacterium, assembly GCA_035701825.1. Classification (GTDB taxonomy): domain Bacteria; phylum Pseudomonadota; class Gammaproteobacteria; order Steroidobacterales; family Steroidobacteraceae; genus CADEED01. The sequence continues at coordinate 13,752 of DASSRK010000083.1, read as the reverse complement.
GTTCAAGCACGCGTACGTCGACGGCAACATCGTGGTGCTGCACTCGCACGTGCGGATGAAACCCGACGATCGTGGCATGGCCGTGGTGGACATCTTCCGCCTCGAGAAGGGCAAGATCGTCGAGCACTGGGACGTGGTGCAGCCGATTCCGGAAAAATCGGCCAACGACAACACGATGTTCTGAAGCTCCGCCTACGCGCGCGCGTGCCAGTCGAGCAACGCGCGCGTCACGGCTTCGGGCCGCTCGAGGGTGCACATGTGTCCGCACTCGGGCACCAGCACGAGCGTGGCGCCGGGAATCCCGGCCGCCATGTCGATGTGGCGCGCGGCCGGCGCCCAACTGTCGTCCTGGCCGCACAGCACCAGCGTCGGGCAACCGATCGAAGGCAGCAGGGCGCTCGCGTCGGGGCGGGCGAGCAGCGCACGGATCTGCGCCGCGAATACCTCGGGGCTGCTGCGCGCCATCATGTCGACCACCGCGGCGACGAGCGGTGCATCGGTGAGTCGCGGCTTCCACACCATGCCTTGCACCCAGCGCCTCGCCATGGCCGCCATGCCCTGGCTGCGCGCGATGCCGAGCAGTTCGTGGCGACCCGCCGCTTCGCGTTCGCCGGCTTCGCCCGCGGCCAGCGCCTGGGTCCCGGTATCGAGCAGCGCCAGCGCCGCGACGCGCCCGGGAGCGAGCCGCAAGACCTCGAGCGCCACGCGCCCGCCCATGGAATGTCCCGCCAGCGCAAAGCGGGGCGGCGCCTCACGCAGCACTTTTTCGGCCATGCGGGCCAGCGAGTCGAGCGCGCCATGGTCCGCGATCTGCACCGGCGCGCGCGCCGCGAGCGCCGCCGCCGCGTGGGACCACACCGCGGCGTCGCAAACCAGCCCCGGCACCAGCACGACCGGGACGCTCATCCCCATCGCGAGGGCTCGACCCCGGGCAGGAAGTGCTCGTGCGGCTTGCCGCTGCGAGTCGTCGCGAGCGCCGCGCGCACCGCGGGACGCGCCTCGATGCGCGACAGGAAGTCGCAGGTGCGCGGTGTCGCCGCCGCATCGACGAGTCCGGGCGCGAGATCCGGGATCACCCGCAGCATCGCGAAGGCGTCGATGTCGGCGATCGAGTAGTCAGGCCCGGCGAGCCACGGTCCGTTCGCGAGCTGCGACTCGACGCGACCGAGGGGGAACTTGAGCCGTTCGCGCGCGGTGGCGAGGATTTCCGGCGTGTACGTGCCGTCGAGCAGCGCCTGCCAACCCGCGCGCCGTTCCTGTGGCTCGATGGCCGCGAGCTTCGCCTCGCAGGTGGCGCGATCCATCGCGGCCAGGCGCGGCCGGAGGTACTTCGCGCATCCGAGCACCGGCACCAGCGAGCCGAGGTGTGCGCCGAGGAACTGCCCCGAGGCACGCGCGCGGTACTGGTCGTACGCGGACGCGGGCAGCAGCGACGGCCCGGGCAATGCCTCGGCGATGTACTCGAGCATGAAGAACGTGCTCGAGATCAGCGTGCCGTCGTGCATGAGCAGCGGGCCTTCCCGCTCGAGGTGCAGGTGCGCCTCGACGTCGGCCGGGAACCTCGGCGCGAACTGCTCGAAGTTCTCCGTATCGAGCCAGCGCGTCTCGAAGGCGGCCTGCTTCTCGTGCAGCGCGATGAGCGGCTTGAGGAAGAAGGTGTTCGGCTCGGAGGTGTAGAGCTCAAGCATGGGCCGCGCGCTCCAGCATTTTCACGCGCTGCGCCATGGCCGTGCGCCCCAGCGCCCAGATCTTGCGCGTGGCCGGACGCTCGTAGATGCGTCGCAGCCATTCCATGATGTGCGGGGTCTTCGCATCGTTGCAGTGCTCGGGCTGCGACAGGGGCAGTGCGTACCCCAGGTTGAAGCCGTTGACGTCACCGAGCGAGAAGCGCGTGCCGGCGATCCACTCATGGCGCGCCAGGTGATCCTCGAGGATCCCGGTGCAGAAGCGCACGCGGCGCCGCGATTCGGCCAGCTCGGCCTCGCTGAACTGGTTGAACATGGCCTTGCGCCAGGCGATGCGGCGCGACTCGAGCGGGATGCGGGCGATCGCCGCTTCCAGCTCTTCCTTCGGGCGCTGGCGTACCGCGGGGCCGACGAACACGCTCCAGCCGATCATGCTCAGCGAGGGGCCGAAGTACGCGTCGAAGAAGCGCATCCACCAGCGCATGCGCCAGCGTTCCTGCGGATCGGTGGGCTTGAGCGGCGGCCCGTCGAAGGCGTCGTCCACGTATTCCATCATCGGCGTGGACTCGGTGAGCACGTGCTCGCCATGCACCATGGCCGGGATGGTGCCGTCAGGATTGATCGCGAGGTAGGCGGGCTGGTGCTGATCGAACTTTAGCAGGTCGATGTAGTGGCTCTCGAACTCGACGCCTTTCTCCGCCAGCGCGAGCATGGGTTTGCCGGAGTTGGCGTTCGGCTCCCAGTGGTACAGATGCACGGTCATCGAACCCCCGTCGATATCCTTTTTCAGAATGCCAGCAGCGCTTGCACCTCTATGCCGGCGTCACGCAAACGCTGCGCGCCGCCGAGATCCGGAAGGTCGATGACGAAGCAGGCCGCCACCATTTCGGCGCCGGCCTCCTTCAGCAATTGTGCCGCGGCGGTTGCCGTACCGCCGGTCGCAATCAGGTCGTCGAGCAGCAGTACTTTCTCGCCACGGCGGATCGCGTCCCGGTGCATTTCCATTTCGTCGACGCCGTATTCGAGCGAGTACGCCACGCGCACGGTCTCGTGCGGCAGCTTGCCGCGCTTGCGGATCGGGACGAATCCTGCCTCGAGTCCGTGGGCCACGGCTCCACCGAGAATGAAACCGCGTGCCTCGATCCCGGCAACCTTGTCGATCGCGCGGTTGCGCCACGGCTCGAGCAGCGCATCGATGGTGTAGGCGAAGGCTTTGCGATCGCGCAACAACGTGGTGATGTCGCGGAACTGGATGCCGGGCTTTGGATAGTCCGCGATCGTGCGGACGGACTGTCGGAGATACTCGCGGTGGGCTTCAATCACGGCGGCCGAGTGTAGAGATTTGTGCAAGACTGTGTCCACCAACGAAATCCAGGTGGATGATGAATTCGAGGTTGAGGATCGCGGCCCTGTTAGTCGGCGTTGCCGCCGGCGCCAACGCCACCCAGTACCCGCTGGATGGCGCCGATGCGCTGATGTTCGGCGACATCGAGACCATCACCTCGTTCGCCGAGGACACGCTGCCGGATCTCGCGCGCCGCTACAGCCTGGGCTACGAGGAAATCCAGCGCGCCAATCCGAGCGTGGACGTGTGGTTGCCCGGCGAAGGCACGACCATCGTGATTCCCGGGCAACGCCTGCTGCCGCCCGGGCCGCGCGAAGGCATCGTGGTCAACCTGCCCGAGCATCGTCTCTACTACTTCCCGAAAGTGAAGAAGGGCGAGACGCCGTACGTGATCACCTACCCGGTGAGCATCGGCAAGATGGATTGGAATACGCCGCTCGGCAAGACGCGCATCGTCGACAAGCGCAAGAACCCGACCTGGAGCCCGCCCGAATCGGTGCGCAAGGAACACGAGGAACGAGGCGATCCGCTGCCCAAGGTGGTGAAGGCCGGTCCCGACAATCCGCTCGGCGCCTATGCGATGCGGCTCGACATCCATCCGGGCGCGTATCTCATCCATGGCACCAACAACCCGATCGCGGTGGGCATGGCCATCACGCACGGCTGCATCCGCATGTACCCCGAGGACATCGAGGCGCTGTTCCCGCTGGTGCCGGTGAACACGCCGGTGTGGCTGGTCAACGAGCCGGTGAAGGTCGCGCGCATCAACGGGCAGGTATGGCTCGAGGTGCATCCACCCGTGGATGCCGAAGGGCAGCGCGCGGAGGTGGACCTCGAAGGGTTCTACGCGCTGGCCAATGCCGCGCTCGGCGAGACGCCGGCCGCGATCCACTGGGATTTCGTGCTCGCGGCATTGAAGGAGGCCTCGGGCCTGCCGCAGATGGTGGGGCTGGAGGTCGATCCGGACGTGGTGCCGCCGCCGCCACCGCCGCTGCAGGAGGTCGCACCTTCGATCGCCGCGCCCGCCGACGGCGCCGCGGCACCCGCGGTGCCCGGGGACGCCGGTCCGCCCGCGGGACCCGCGGAACCCGCGGTGCCCGCGGAACCCGCCGCGCCCGCGGAACCCGCGAGCACGCCGCCGACTCACTAACTACCCGTCAACCGCCCGGGGCCAGCGCCGCGAGCTCGGCGCGCACCTCGGCGATGCGCGCGCCGTCCGGATTCTCCATGCGCGCGGCATCGTCGAGGATGGCCGCGAGCCCCTTGCTGTCCTGTCGCAGCGCGTCCGCCGAGACCATGCCCGCCCGGGCCATGCCGGCGGCGAGCCGCGCGTAGTTCGACACCGATTCCACCACCACCTCCGGGCGCTGCGCGGCGAAACCCGCGCGCGCGCGCATGCCGTACAGCGCCAGCGTGGGATTCATGATCGCGAGGCGATCGATCATCGGGATGGCTTCGTCGCCGTAGCGCTTCTTCTGTTCGGGATTGTTGACGCGCGTGCGCCAGTTGACGCGCAGCTCCAGCGCCTCCGGGTACCACGGATCGTTCCAGGGGATCTCGGCGAGCCGGCCGTCCGCGATGGCCACCTCGCGCCAGTTGGTGGCGGCCGCCTGCTGCGCGGCGGCGAGCAGCGCGGCCCTCGGGCCGTCGAGCGGCGCGGCCACTTCGGCAATTTCCGCCGGCGCCTGTCCGCGCGCGAGCTCCGCGAAATGGCTGCGCAGGTATTCCTGGCGGAGCGCGGCATCCTCCGGATACTGGTCGATGGCCAGCCGCAGCAGCTCCGATGAGCGCTGCGCCTGGTTGCGCATGCGATAGAAGAACGCGCGCGCATATTCACCCTCGGGCGAATCACCGAGGATCTGCGCGAGCCGCGCCGTGCGGTCCGAGAGACTCGCATCGAGCATCAGGAAGATGCCGTTGCGGCGCACGAGGTACGGGAAATCCAGTCGCGCGCGCAGGCTGCCGAACACCGGCGAACCGGGGCGCTGCAGCGGATCGTAGGCCGCGAGGAAACGCCCGGTGCTGTCGCCGTCCAGGCCGCGACCTTCCTCGTAGATCACGGAGGTGGCGAGGCGGTTGTCGTCGTCGGTGATCAGCGGCGCGCCGAGCGCCAGGCGCCGCGCGCCCTCGGTATCGAGCACCAGCGCGGCCACCAGGTCCTCGGTGTTGTTGATGCCGATGCGCGCGTAGTGCAGCGGCGCATTGCGCAGCGGCAGGCCGGTGGCGGCGAGATTGCGCTCGAGATCGAGCGGTGCGTCGCTCGCGAGGAATACCAGCGTGCCGGGATCCGGCCGGTAGACGCGCACCTCGCGATACACGCTCAGCATCGTTGCCGTCATCGAGCGCAGCAGGTCCTCGTCCACGAAGATCACGTTCATCCACTGCACGAACACCCCGTCGGCGGTCAGGTGATCGCGGGCGAGCTGCATGAACTCGCGCGTGTACAGGTGCGAGGAACCCGCGGTCCAGGGATGCGAGGGCTGCGAGACGATGGCCTGGTAGCGGTGATCGGTGAGGCGCAGTGCGCCGCGCGCGTCGTTGAGGATCACGTGGATGCGCGGATCGTCGAGCGGATTGCGCCGGCGCATCGCGGCGGTGGCGCGGTTCGCTTCGAGTACCCTGGGCTCGAGCTCGATGACGTCGACGTGGCCGACGTCGGGCGGCACGCCTTCCAGCACCGATCCGCCACCGAGGCCGACCACCAGCAGGTCGCGCAGTTCGGGGCGGGCGATGCAGGCGAGCGGTGACAGCCAGTACTCGCCGCTGAAGCGCGGCACCGAGCCCGGGCTGTCCATGAGCGCCTCGGGAAGACCGTTGGTGCGCAGCGCGAGGCCGCCATCCTGCGCCAGCACGAGCACGCTGGCGCTGCGGCCGACGTCGTAATAGAGCACGCGGCCATTGCTGGCGATGTTCAGCGGCGAAGTCTTCAGCAGGTCCATCGGAGCCTTCGGCCAGAACAGCGCGCAACCCGCGACCGCGACGGCGCTCAGCGCCGGCGCGACGCCGCGCCGCATCGGCGCCAGCGCCCACGACGCGAGGATGCCGAGCGCGGCGCTCGCGAACACCGCCGCGCGGATCGCGCCCTCGTAGCGCAACAGCGGGATCAGCACGAAGCCGGCCGCCAGCGAGCCGAGGATCGCGCCCACGGTGTTCCAGGCGTAGACGCGCGCGCTCGCCGGGGCCGCGTCCGCGGCGTCGCGCGCCAGCACGCGCACCGCCAGTGGATAGGTCATGCCGATGGCCACGGTCATGGGCAGCAGCAGCAGGCCGGCGAACAGCACGTTGAGCGGCAGGTCCACGAAACCGAGCGGCACCACGTTGCGCAACAGCCCGGCCTGCGCGGGCAACAGCCGCTCGAGCAGTAGATAGGCCGCGGCCGCGGCCGCCGCGGCGGCCAGCAGCGCGAGCGCGAGCGCCGGCACCGCGCGCGCGCGGCTGCGCGCCAGCGGCACGCCGAGCGCGCCGCCCAGCGCGATGCCGGTGAGGAAGCTCGCGACCATGACCCCGAAGGCGTGGATGCTGCTGCCGACCACGTGCGCCAGCATGCGGGTCCAGAGCACTTCCTGGAAAAACGCCACCGCACCGGCGAGCGCCATGAGCGGCAGCACCCACCCCGGTGCGGGGAAGCGGCTGACGACCGGCGTGCGCGCGGGTGCCGGCAGTGTGGTGGCAACCGGCGCCGCCGCGGACATCAGCGGCGCAACGGTGATTTCGCCGTGGATGGCCGCGCCGCCATCCGCCGAATACGTGGCCACGGCCGGCCTTGGCGTCAGGCGCACCGACAGGGCGGCGGCCAGCAGGAACACGATGCCATTGAGGCTCGCGGCGAACAGGATCGTCTGTCGCAGGCCCAGCTCGGGCAGCAGCAGGAATGCCGTGAGCAGCGCGCCGAGCACCGCGCCCAGGGTGTTCATCGCATACAGCAGGCCGATGCGCCGCCCGACCTGTGCGTCCTCCGCGATTGCATAGCGCGCCAGCATGGGCAGCGTCGCGCCCATCAGCGTGGTCGGCAGCGCGAGCGAAACGAAGGCGCCGAGCAGGTAGAAGGCGGTGGTGCCCGCGTGGTCACTGTCGGGCGGCGCCGGTTGCCCGCCAAACAGGGCCGCGAGCGCCAGGTCGGCGAGATGCAGCAGCAATGGCACGGCAAACACCGCGCTGGCGGCGATGCCGATCTCGAGCAGCGCGTAAGTCAGCACCGGGCGCGTCACGCGCGGCAGCAGGCGCTCCGCGAGCAGTGCGCCGAGCGCGAGGCCGCCCATGTACGCGGCGAGTACCGTCGCGACGGCCAGCTCGGAGGTGCCGAACACGATGGCGAACTGGCGCGTCCATGCCGTCTGGTAGATGAGTGCCGCGATTCCGCTCAGCAGGAAGCAGGCATACAGCAGCACTACCGAACCGCCCGAGGCGCGTTCGTGATTGACAGTTGCAGGGGATGGCGACATGGTCGCGAGAGTTTACGGATGCGGGGGATCGCGTGGCAGCCTTTCGCGCCAATGGCATCGTGACTCTCACCACCGACTTCGGTCTGCGTGAGCCCTTCGTCGGCATCATGAAAGGAGTGATGCTGGCGCACGCCGCGCAGCTGCGCTTCATCGACATGGCGCACGACGTCAGCGCCTTCCAACCGGTCGAGGCCGGCTTCTGGCTCGCGGGCGCGTTGCGCTACTTTCCCGCCGGCACGCTGCACATGGCGGTGGTGGATCCGGGCGTCGGCACGCCGCGCGCGATTCTGGTCGCGCTCTCCAGCGAACAGGCATTGCTCGCGCCTGACAATGGTCTGCTGGCGCCGCTCGCGGTGCGCGGCCGGATCGATCGCGTGTTCCGCGTCGACAACACGCGGCTGGTGCAATTCGGCGTGAGCGATGTGAGCGCGACCTTCCATGGTCGAGACGTGTTCGCGCCGCTCGCGGCGGCCATCGCCGCGGGACGCTGCAACCCCGCCGACCTGGGCGAGGAAGTCACCGACATCGACCAGAGTGGCTGGCCCGAAACCACCGATCGCGCCGATGGGGGCGTGTCCGGAGTCATCGTCGCGGTCGACCGTTTCGGCAATCTCATCTCCAACATTTCCGCGGCGCGGGTGGTCGCGCTGGCCAACCCGACCATCCACGTCGGCGGACTCCGGTTGCCGCTGCGACGGACCTATGGGGAGGCGAGCGCCGGGGATTACCTGGGACTCATCAATTCGTTCGAGGTCCTGGAGGTCGCCCGGTCGCGGGGCAACGCCGCCGCGGGCTTGAACCTGGCCGTCGGGGCGCCCATTTCGGCCGTTCCCGCGATCCCCGGAGCCCAATTCCGGCGCAGTTGATAAGTGGCGCCATTCCGATATAGTTCGCAGCCTTATTGCCGGCCCTTTGGGCTTGCAACTCACTGTTTCAGAAAGATTTTCCTGGCACAAAATGATGTCCGAACGGGATAACGAAAGCTTCGATTTAGACGAAGAGTTCCTGGCCGAGGCGGAAGACAACACCGACTACGACCGCATCCTCGACAAAGTGGACCGGCGAGTTCGTCCGCAGGCGGGCACGCCCAAACGCGGCAAAGCGGCCTGGAGCCGGCTCGAAGAAGTGCTTGCGGATCGCCAGCTCGAAAAGGATCTGAAAGACACGTTCGAAGACGACGAGCACTGAGCCTCGTCGGTTTCCCGTTCCCCTGAACAGTGAGTGGTCGCCGTGAACGGCGACGGAGTAATGCCCATGTCCGCGCGTTCCGCATCGCGCTGGGTTGTCGTCAAGTTCGGCGGCACCAGCGTCTCCACGCTTGCCAACTGGCGCAACATCGCCCTGGTGGTCCATCGGCGCCTGCAATCCGGTAACCGGGTGCTGGTGGTGCATTCGGCGATCACCAAGATCACCGACATGCTGGAGAAACTGCTGGCCTCCGCGCAGGCCGGCAATCCCGAAGAGGCGCTGAAGGCCATCGAGGATCGCCATCGCCAGCTCACCACCGACCTCGGCGTAGGCGTGAGCCCGCAACTGCAGGGCTACTTCGACGAGCTGCGCCAGATGGCCAACGGCATCGCGCTGGTGCGCGAGCTGTCGGACCGCACGCGCGCACGGGTCATGGCGAACGGCGAGCTCATGGCCACCGAGATCGGTTCGCGCTTCCTCAAGTCGCAGGGCATCGACGTCACCTGGATGGACGCGCGCGACATGCTGACCGCCGAGGATCGCGGCGCGTCGGCCAAGGCGTCGGTGCTGTCGGCCACCTGTTCGTTCGCGCCCGACGCGGCGCTCGAAGCGAAGCTCGATGCGTCGACGCCCGTGGTGATCACCCAGGGATTCATCGCGCGCGACAGCGAGGGCAACACCTGCCTGCTCGGCCGTGGCGGTTCGGATACGTCCGCGTCGTACCTCGGCGCGAAGATCCGGGCGAAGCAGATCGAGATCTGGACCGACGTGCCCGGCATGTTCAGCGCCAACCCGCGCGCCACGCCCACGGCGCGCCTGATCCGCGCGCTGCACTACGACGAAGCCCAGGAGATCGCGACCAGCGGCGCCAAGGTGCTGCACCCGCGCTGCCTGCTGCCGGCCCGCCAGCACCAGATACCTTTATATGTGCTCGCCACCCAGACCCCGGACGTCGAGGGCACGCTGATCACCGGCGAGTCGGCGCCCGGTGCGCAGGTGAAGGCGGTGTGCAACCGCAAGGGCATCACGCTGATCTCGCTCGACAGCCCGGGCATGTGGCACCAGGTCGGCTTCATGGCCGACGTGTTCGCCGTGTTCAAGGAACACGGCATGTCGGTGGATCTCGTGTCGACCTCGGAAACCAACGTCACCGTGTCGCTCGATCCCGCCGCCAACACGCTCGACGGCGAGTTGCTGGGCAAGCTGCAGCGCGACCTTGCGAAGCTCTCGGCCGTGCGCGTGATCGGGCCCTGCGCCAGCGTGTCGCTGGTCGGCCGCAACATCCGCGCCATCCTGCACAAGCTCGGCGATGCATTCGCGCTGTTCGAGGAGCAGAAGGTCTACCTGGTCTCGCAGGCGGCGAACGACCTCAACTTCACCTTCGTGGTGGACGAGAACCAGGGTGATCGGCTGGTGGAGCAGCTGCATGACCTGCTGATCCGTCCATTGCCCGGCGACCTCGTGATGGGTCCGACCTGGGAGCAGTTGTTCAACCAGCCCGTGGCCAAGGGAACGCGCGCGCTGCCGTGGTGGGCGCAGAAGCGCGACGCGCTGCTCACCGCGCTCGCGCAGCGCGACAGCGCCTACGTCTACGACCTGTCGCAGGTCGAGGCCGCGGCCAGGTCGATCGCGGGCCTCCAGTCCATCGGCCGCGCGCTGTACGCGCTCAAGGCCAACCCGAACCCGGACATCCTGCGCAAGGTCGCGTCCGCCGGGGTGGGCTTCGACTGCGTCTCGCTGGCCGAGATCCAGCGCGTGTTCGAAGCGGTGCCGGGCATCGCTGCGGACCGCATCCTGTTCACGCCGAACTTCGCGCCGCGCTCCGAATACGAGAAGGCGTTGTCGCTGGGGGTCCACGTCACGATCGACAACCTGTTCGTGCTGCAGAACTGGCTCGACGCCTTCAAGGGCAAGAGCGTCTTCCTGCGGATCGATACCGGCATCGGCCGCGGACATCACCACCACGTGAAGACCGCGGGCGCGCAGTCCAAGTTCGGCATCCCGGTCGAGGAGCTGGACGAGGTCGCGCGCCTCGCCACGCAGGGCGGCGTGAACATCCGCGGCTTGCATGCCCATGCGGGCAGCGGCGTGTTCGAGGTGGAGAACTGGACCCAGGTGGGTTCCGTGCTCGTCGGCCTGGTGAAGCGTTTCCCGGACGTGAAGTACATCGACGTTGGCGGCGGGCTCGGCGTGCCGGATCGCATCGACGGTCGCGCGCTCGACCTCGCGCGACTCGACCAGGCGCTGGCAAAGGTGAAGGGCGCGCTGCCCGGCGTCGAGCTGTGGCTCGAGCCTGGCCGCTATTTCGTCGCCAACGCCGGCGTGCTGCTGGCGCGGGTCACGCAGACCAAGGTGAAGAGCGGCATCCGTTACGTGGGCGTCGCCACCGGCATGAACTCGCTGATCCGTCCGGCGCTTTACGGCGCGCATCACGACATCGTGAATCTCACGCGCTACGCCGAGCCGGCGAATGTCTCGGCGAACGTGGTCGGCCCGATCTGCGAGAGCTCGGATTTCCTCGGACACGATCGCCTGCTGCCGGAGTGCCAGTCGGGGGACGTGTTGCTGATCGCGACCGCGGGTGCCTACGGGCGCGCGATGTCCTCCAACTACAACCTGCGCGCGCCGGCCGAGGAGCTCCTGCTCTAGCGGCCGAGAGGTCCTCGTCGGTCTGCTACCGGTGGCGTGATTCGAGCGTGTCGACCACCTGTCGCAGCGCCACGCCGCGCGCGCGCAGCAGTACCAGCAGGTGGTACATGAGGTCGGCGGATTCCTCGATGACTTTCTGTTCCGGCTCGTTGACGCCGGCGAGCGCCACTTCGACGCCTTCCTCGCCAACCTTCTGCGCAATGCGCGCCACGCCCTTGGCGAGCAGGCGCGCGGTGTAGCTTTTCTCGGGGTTGTCGGTGGCCCGCTGCGCGATCACCGACTCGAGCTTCCCGAGGAAGCCGACCGTGTTCGCGATGCTGCGCGGTTCGTCGCCGAAGCAGGTGAGGGTGCCCTTGTGGCAGGCCGGACCGCGCGGCCGCGCGGTCACCAGCAGCGTGTCGGCATCGCAATCGAGGATGACGTCCACGACATCGAGGCTGTGGCCGGTGGTCTCGCCTTTTTCCCACAGGCGCTGCTTGCTGCGGCTGAAGAACACGGCGCGCCGGCGCTTCAGGGTCTCGTCGACGGCTTCGCGATTCATGTACCCGAGCATCAGCACCGCGCCGGTGTCGGCATCCTGCACGATGGCCGGGACCAGGCCGTTGCCCTTGGCGAAATCGATCCTCGATGGGTCGAAGGCGGGTCGCTGTGTCATAGCCTTACCTCGACACCCGAGGCGGCGAGCGTGGTCTTGAGATCCGGGATCGCGATCGAGCCGGAATGGAACACGCTGGCCGCGAGCGCCGCGTCGACCCGCGCCTTCTCGAATACGTCGACGAAGTGGTCGGGCGTGCCGGCGCCCCCGGAGGCGACCAGCGGCACGTCGCAGATCTCACGCACTGCGCTGAGCTGGGTGACGTCGTAACCGCGCCGCACGCCATCGCTGGTCATGCAATTGAGCACGATCTCGCCGGCGCCGCGGTCCTGCACCTCGCGCACCCAGTCGAGCGTGTCGCGACCGGTATTGCGCGAGCGGTTCGGGTCGCCCGTGTACTGGAACACGCGAAAGCCGTCGCCGACGTTCGCACTGTCGATGCCAATGACCACGCACTGCGAGCCGAAGCGCGCCGCGAGTTCCTCGATGAGCCCCGGATTGGATATGGCCGGCGAGTTGATGGAGATCTTCTCGGCTCCCGCATTGAGCACGGCCTCGGCGTCCTCCACCGAGCGGATGCCGCCGGCCACGCAGAACGGGATGTCGAGCACGTGCGCGACGCGGCTGACCCAGTTGCGATCGACGCTGCGGCCCTCGGGGCTCGCGGTGATGTCGTAGAACACCACCTCGTCGGCGCCCTCGTTGCGATAGCGCTCGGCGAGCACCAGGATGTCGCCCACGATCTGGTGATCGCGGAAGCGGATGCCCTTTACGACCTGGCCGTCGCGGACGTCGAGGCAGGGGATGATGCGTTTGGCAAGAATGGGCGTAACTCCGAAGGGCTGATCAATTCCTCTAACAAGGCCTTGCCGCTGATCGCGGCCGCCGCCCCGAGCGCGGCCAACGCCGCGAGATCCGCGGCCGAGCGCACGCCGCCCGAGGCCTGCCAGGCGATCTGCGGATAACGTTTCACGGCTTCCGTGTACAAGCCCACGGCCGGGCCCTGCAGCGCGCCGTCGAGCTCGACGTCGGTGCACAGCACGTGGCGGAGGCCATGCGGCAGGTAGCTGTCGATGGCTTCCCACAACGTCAGCGCCGTCTCCTGCGTCCAGCCGCGCGTGAGCACGCGCGGCACGCCCTGCGCATCGTGGCGAACGTCGAAGGCGAGGCCGATCTTCTCGGCGCCGTATTTCTTGAGCCAGCCCCGCACCTCGGCGGGTTTCTCCACCGCGGCGCTGCCGACGACCACGCGGTCGATGCCGTTGCGCAGCAGGTCGTCGACCACCTCGAGTGAACGCACGCCGCCGCCGACCTGGATCAACAGGGCCTTCTGCGAGGCGAGGCGCACGATGACGCTGCGGTTCGCGAGGCGGCCGTCCTTCGCGCCGTCGAGATCCACGACGTGCAGCCAGCTGGCGCCCAGCGCGCGGTAGCGTTGCAACAGCTCGTGCGGCTCGAGGTCGTAGCGCGTCTCGGCGTCGAAGTTGCCCTTGAGCAACCGGACGCAGCGGCCGTTGCGCAGATCGATGGAAGGAATGAGGATCATGATGCCTTGAGGAAGTTGGCCAGGATGCGCGAGCCCACCAGGCCCGAGCGCTCGGGATGGAATTGCGTGCCGCAGAAGTTGTCACGGCGCGCGACCGCGGTGAACGCCATGCTGTAGTCGGTGATCGCGACGGTGGCCGCCGAGGTCGGCGCGGCGAAGCTGTGCACGAAGTACACGTGATCGAGACTGCCGATGCCGTTCATGAGCGGGTCCGGACGCACCTGCGTCATCTGGTTCCAGCCCATGTGCGGCACCGGTCGCCCCGGCTCGGATTTGAGCTTGCCGATGGTGCCTGGGATCAC
>DASSRK010000082.1:0-9475 GCA_035701825.1 Steroidobacteraceae bacterium | reverse complement strand
AGCCGGTCGATGTCCACTTCGTCACCGTCGAGCGCCACCAGCCGATCGATGACGATTTCACGCTGCAGGGGCGAGAGGATGCCGTCGTGCTCGAGCTGCAGCAGGTAACCGCGGCACTCCGTGGAGATGTGTTCCAGCTCTTCTTCGGAGAACAGGCGCAGCGCGCGCGAGGCCATGTCGGGCCGCGAACGTTCGCCGGCCAGGTCGGCGAGCCAGTCGAGCGCGCGCTCGACATTGTGTCGCCCGAACCCGGCGCGCTCGAGATCGGCGGCCAGGGCTTCCCGCTCCGGGACTTCCGGTACTTCGGCCAGCATGTACTGGTCGAACACGTAAATGAGGATGTCTAAAACACTTCCGGTCATGAAGTCGCCGTAGAAATTATCGTTCCGCCAAGCGGCTGTATCGGCCGCCGGGGTGCGGCGCCACGTATCCGTCGAGCTCCAGAATCAGCAGCATCGAGGCGATCGATTCGCTGTTCATACCCGTGCGTTCGATCAAGCTATCGACGCTTGCCGGCTCGAAGGCGAGCGCATCTAACAGGATTTTGTATTCCTTGTCCAACGCGCCCCCGGGCTTGCCCGTGTCCGAAGGCGCCGTCGCGCCGCCTGCAAGTAGTTGCGACGAAAGGGAAATCTTGAGCTCCGCCAGTACGTCTTCGACGCCCTCGATGAGCTTGGCTCCCTGGCGGATGAGCTCGTGGCAGCCGCGGACCATGGGATTCTGGATGCTGCCGGGCACCGCGAACACCTCCCGGCCCGCGACACCCGCGAGCCGGGCCGTGATCAGCGAGCCCGAGTCCAGGGCGGCTTCCACGACCACGGTGCCATGCGTCAGCCCGGCGATGATGCGATTGCGCTGCGGAAAGTTCGCGGCCCGTGGCGGGGTGCCCGGGGGGAATTCCGACACCAGCGCGCCGTCCGCGACGATGCGCGCGGCGAGGGCGCGGTGCTGGCGGGGATAAAGAATGTCGAGGCCATGGCCCAGCACCGCGATGGTGATCCCCTGGGCATCGAGCGCGCCCTCGTGGCTGGCTGCATCGATGCCGAGCGCAAGCCCGCTGGTAACGCCCAAGCCCGTGCGCGCGAACGCCGCCGCGAAGCGGCGCGCCGTGGCGAGGCCGCCGGCCGTGGCGCTGCGGCTCCCGACCATGGCGATCTGCGGCTCGGCCAGCGCCTGCACCGCGCCGCGGACGTAAAGCACCGGCGGCGCATCCGGTGCCGCGCGCAACAGCGGTGGATAGGCCGCGGCGGTACACGGCAGCACGCTGCAGCCGGAGCCCTCGAGCCAGCGCAAGTCCGACTCGATGAGTGATTCTTCGGGGCTGCGGAAGTAGGCGATGGCCCGCGGCGCGACCGCGACCGCGCCGAGTTCGTGCGCGTGCCGCGACTCGAGCAGCTCGAAGTCGGGCGAGAGCCGCGCGATGGCCGCGAGGGCGGGGGCGTCAAGGCCCGGCGCGCGCGCGGCGATCGACAGTCGGCGCAGGATTTCCGGCGAGCCATGCATGCCGGCAGCGTAAAACGAAAGGGCCAGCCGGAGGCTGGCCCTAACTCGTTCATATCAGCAGATATGGAATCGCCGGAAGACGCTCAAGGATTGTAGAAGCGGTCGGCGACCTGGATCGGCGCGCGGGCGCCGATGATGAGGCCGTAGCTCACCTTGTCGAACACCTTGAAGACGATCAACGTACCGGCGCGTTCGAAGGGCAGGGTGACTTCCTTGGCATCGAGATCCTTGCCGAAGGGCCGGTTCCTCCACACGTCGCGAACCACTTCGCCCTGCTTGTCGACGGCGAGCACCGAGCCGGCATCGAGGCCGTCGCGGTTGCCGCGGTTCAGCACCACGACCTGGTACTGGCCGACTTCGGTGGCCTCATCGGCGATGGCGATGATGCGGCCGTGCACGTCGTGTCGCGGCGCATGCGGCGTGAAACCGAGCGAGGTCTCGCCTTCCTGCGCGATGAGCCGGTCGCCGCGCAGCGCTTCGCGCGCGCCTTCGGTCAGCAGGGTCTTCGCGATGCCGTCCTCGTTGGCCGTGTTGTTCACCACCGCGGTGGCGACGAAAGTGGCCTGGTAGCCGACCATCTCGTTGGTTTCGAAGTCGACGATCGGATCACCGACGTGCATCACCGCGAAGCGCTGGTTCAGCGGCGCATCGAGATGCTGCACGTAGGCTTCGTGGCCAGTGCCGCCGATCATGTGCTGATCGCGGAAGGCCAGGATGTGTGGCGCGGCCAGGATCTGCTCCTTGACCAGCACGCCCGGCTTGGAGAGGAACGACGCGACCGCCGAATACGGCATCGTGTCGATCGGGCCGTCGAGCTGCTCGCTGCGCAGGCGCGGGGTGAGCCGTGCCCCGCTGTACTGCGAGATGCTCACGTGCGCATCGCCCTGGCCACCATAGGCCAGCGACAGCACGTCGCCGGGATAGATCAGGTGCGGATTCTCGACCTGGGGATTGATCTGCCAGATCTCGGGCCAGAACCACGGGTCCTTGAGGAACACCGCGGCGATGTCCCACAGCGTGTCGCCGCGCTTCACCGTGTAGTTCATCGGCGCGTCGGGGCGGATGAGCTGCGCGGTCTGGGCGGGAGCAGGCTCGGCCTGAGCCATTTCGTTCATGGCCGCGATCGCCGCTTCGGTCGCGGTCAGATCGTCGGCAGCGGCGCCGCCGGAAGTGCTTGCCACGGGCTCGGGAGCCGGCGCGTAAGCCTGTTCCTCGGGGGCCGATTTGCATCCCACGAGCACGAGTGCCGCCGCGACGAAGGCCATCAGGGCGACGAGGCGCGGCGCGTCTATTTTGACCACGCGCTGCTGCGTAACTTGTTGATTAAAAAACATCCTCCACTCCTCAATACTGGGTGGGGCAAGCGGACCCCACTGTTATAATCCGGCCCCGCACGATGGGCTCGATCTATTGTCAAGTCTGTGCGCTGGATCACGTGGCGGAACGCCGGGGCGCCCGGCGTGATCCAACTACAAGGTCGAATTTCGCGAACATTAGCAGCAATCGAGCAGAACACCATGGCGCACCTGCAAATTCTTGAGTATCCGGATCCTCGCCTGAGGACGCGGGCGACCCCTGTCGAAGTGTTCGACGAAGCCCTGGCGGCCTTCGCGGCGAACATGCTGGAGACGATGTATGCGGCCCCCGGCGTGGGCCTGGCAGCGACCCAAGTGGACTTCCATAAGCGGCTGATTGTCATGGATGTTTCGGAGTCGAAGCAGCAACCCATGGTGTTCTGCAATCCCGAGATCATCGAGGCCTCCGGCACGGGGGTCACCGAGGAGGGCTGCCTCTCGGTACCCGGCATTTTCGACGAGGTGAAGCGCGCGTCCGTGGTCCGGGCACGGGCGCAGGACGTTACCGGCAAGACTTTCGAGGTGGAGCTCGATGGGCTGGCGGCGGTCTGCCTGCAGCACGAGATGGATCATCTCGAGGGCAAGCTGTTCGTCGACTACCTGTCGGACCTGAAGCGCGAACGGATTCGCAAGAAACTCGAAAAGGATCGCAAGGAACGCGCCAGCCGCTCGCGCGAGACCGCCGCAGCGCGCGCATATTGAAGAAAGTCGGCCCCATGGCCGGGGCGTGAAAGTTTTCTTCGATGAATAGCGCGTCGAATCCCCTTCGCATTGCCTTCGCAGGTACCCCTCAGTTCGCACTGCCGGCGTTGCGCGCGTTGTTGGCGTCCCGCCACCGGGTGGTCGGCGTGCTCACGCAGCCCGACCGGCCCGCGGGCCGCGGCCTCGGGCTGCGCGCCTCGCCCATCAAACTACTCGCGCAGGAAGCCGGCTTGCCGCTGGCGCAGCCGGCGCGACTGAGGACCGACGAGGAACGCGCCGCGCTGATCGCGTGGGCCCCCGAGCTGCTCGTGGTGGTCGCCTACGGGCTGATCCTGCCCGCGCCAGTGCTGGCATTGCCGCGTCTCGGCTGTCTCAACATCCACGGCTCGCTGCTGCCGCGCTGGCGCGGCGCCGCGCCGATCCAGCGCGCGCTGCTTGCGGGCGACGCGGAAACCGGCGTGACCATCATGCAGCTCGACGCCGGTCTCGACACCGGGCCGACGCTGCTCGAGCGACGCCATCCCATCGGGTTGCACGACACGGCCGGCGACCTGCACGACGCGCTGGCCGAGCTCGGCGCCTCCGCGCTGCTCGAGGCCATCGACGGCCTCGCCGCCGGGACGCTGTTCCCACGCGCGCAGCCCGCCGTCGGCGTGAGCCATGCGGCGAAGATCGAGAAGTCCGAAGCGCGCATCGACTGGCATGACGACGTGATGGGCATCGATCGCAAGATCCGCGCCTTCAATCCCTGGCCGATCGCCGACACGCTCTTCGCCGGCGAAGTCCTGCGCGTGCATCGTGCCTGCGTGGCCGAAACGCGTGGCCGCGCGGCCGAGCCCGGCACGGTGCTGGGGCTGGCCGAAGACGGATTGCGCGTCGCCTGCGGCACGGGCGTGCTGGCGCTGCGCGAATTGCAGCGCTCCGGCAAGCGGCCGGTGTCGGCGCGTGATTTCGCCAATGCCGTGAGCCTCACCGGCCTGAGGCTCGGGACGTGACCACTCGCCCGCGAGCCGCGCGCAAGCCGCGCCAGCGCCATGCGCCCGGTGCCGAGACCCTGGCGCAGGCGGCGACAGCCGTTCATGCCGTGGTGTACGACGGGCGTTCTTCGGATGCGGCCCTCGAAAGCAGCCTGGCGCGCGCCGATCGCGCCGCGGTGCGAGCCATCGCGCTCGGCACGTTACGCTGGTACCTGCGGCTCGCGCCGGCGATCGAGAAGCTCGCCAACCGTCCGTTCGAGGATATTTCGCCACGGCTCGCGGCGCTGCTGGTCACCGCCGCTCACCAGGTCGAGTACTCGCGGGGTGCGCCGGAAGCCCAGGTACACCTGGCCGTGGATGCCAGTCGCATCGTGGGTGAGTCGCGCGCCAGCGGCATGGCGAACGCGGTGCTGCGCAAGTTCGTCGCGCAGCGCGCCGAGTTGCTCGGGCAGGTCGATGCGGACCTGGCGCAGCGGCACGCGCATCCGCGCTGGCTGGTCGATGCGCTGGTGGCGGCCTGGGGCGAGCGCGCGGAGGGCATGCTGGCCGCCAACAACCAGCACCCACCGATGACCCTGCGACTTGATCCCGCGCAAATGACGCTCGCGGATTTTCTGCGCGCCTGGCGCGCGCTCGGGCGCGACGCGCGTCCCGTCCCGTGGCAACCCGACGCGCTGGTGCTCGAGCACGCCACGGCCGTACAGGCGTTGCCGGGTTTCGACACGGCGGCCGTCTCGGTGCAGGACGGTGGCGCGCAACTCGCCGCGCCACTGCTCGACGCGCAGGCCGGCATGCGGGTGCTCGACGCCTGCGCCGCGCCCGGCGGCAAGACGCTGCACATCGCGCAGCGCACGCCCGGCCTGGCCGAGCTGATCGCGGTCGACGACGATGCCTTGCGGCTGCAACGCGTGCGCGACAACCTGGATCGGGCCGGCCGCAAGGCATTGCTGCTCACCGCGGACCTGCGCTCGCGGCCGGCGTCGCTGCCGGCCGGATCGTTCGATCGCGTGCTGGTGGACGCGCCCTGTTCGGCCACCGGCGTCATCCGCCGGCATCCGGACATCAAGCTGCTGCGCCGGCCCGAGGACATCGCCGCGTTCGCCGCCAACCAGCGCCGCATCCTCGCGACGGCGTTCGAACTACTGCGCCCCGGCGGGCGCCTGGTGTACTGCACTTGTTCTGTCTTGCCCGAGGAGAACGAGCAGGTGGTCGCCGCATTGCTGCGCGAGCAGCCGGCCGCCGAACCGGGCGGCTGGCCGGCTGGAATGTCCGTTCCGCCCGGGTTGCTGGAGCGGAGCATCGGCTGGCAGCTGCTGCCCGGTGGCGACGCGGGCACCGATGGCTTCTACTATGCGAGCCTGCACAAACGGCCGGCCCAGGGATAATCGCCAACCCATGCATTCGCGCCTCGCGCACCGCTTCCTCACGCTGCTCGCGGCGCTGCTGGCGTTTTCCGCCGCGTCCGAGTCGCGTGCCGACGCGCTCGACGGCGTGCTCGAAGTGCGTTCCGCCTATGCCAGCGTCGACGACCGCGGCGTGTTCCAGCTGTTCGCGCGCATCGCGTACCCGGTGAACGACGACATCCGCGCCGCGCTCAAGGATGGACTCACGCTGAGTTTCACCCTCGACGTGGTGGTGTCGCGCGAGCGGCGCTGGTGGATCGACGAAACGGTCGAGGAGCGCCACCTGACGCGCGAGCTGAGCTACCACGCGGTCAGCGACCGCTACGTGACGCGCGACCTGGATACGCCCGGGGCGGGCGAGCAGCACAGCTACGCGACACTCGAGGAGGCGCTCGAGGCGCTCGGCACCGTCGACGCCTGGCCGTTCCTGCTGACCTCGGGCATGTCGAGTTCGCGGCAGTACCGCGTCAGCCTGCGCGCCGGCGTGCGGCGCGGGCGCTTGTCCGACACGCTGCGCGTGCTGCTCTTCTGGACCGACGACTGGCACCGCGAGAGCGAGTGGTTCTCATGGTCCCTGCAACGCTGAGACGGCTGGGCACCCTCGGGTTGATCGCCCTGTGGGTGCTGGTGAGTGGCGGCCTGCTGCTGCTGCTCGCGCTGTCGGTGCAGAACTCGGTGCGCTTCAGCAACCTGCAGCCGTGGATCCTGCTGGTCAACGCGATCGCGGTGGTCACGGTCAGCGTGCTGCTGGCGCGCAAGATCATCGAGCTGGTGCGCGCGTTCCGCGCGCAGGTCCCGGGGTCGCGCCTGACCGCGCGCACCGTGGCCATCTTCGGCTCGCTGGTGATCGCGCCGCTCATCATCGTCTATCTATTCAGCCTCGAATTCCTGAACCGCGGCATCGACAGCTGGTTCAAGGTGGAGATCAAGCAGGGCCTGACCGACGCGCTCGAGCTCTCGAAGGCCGCGATGGACGTGCGCATGCGCGAGTACGCGCGCAGCACGCAGCTGTTCGCCGCGAAGCTCGGCGAGAGCCCCGACACCAACTGGGCGCTGGCCACCGACCAGCAGCGCGCCGAGAGCGGCGCGCTGGAAGTCGTGGTGTACGGCGCGCTCGGGCAGGTGCTCGCCGCCAGCACCGCGGGCCCGACCTCGACCACGCTGCCGCGCTACGCGTCGCCCGAAGTCACGCGCGCGATCGCGGGCGGCAATACCTACTGGAGCCTGGAACCGCTGTCGGAAGGCGACTACCTGATCAACACCGCCGCGCCTATCGCGACGACCCCGGGAACGAGTGAAGGTCGCTTCGTGGTGGCGCTGTACCCGGTGCCCCCGCAGCTGGCGCGATTGTCCGAGGCCGTGCAGCGATCGTATTCGCAGCACGGGGAGCTGTCCGCGCAGCGCGAACCCGTGAAGAACAGCTTTCGCATGACGCTCACCCTGGTGCTGCTGCTGGCGATGTTGACCGCGATATATGGTGCTATCTACTCGGCCGAGAAGCTCACGCGCCCCGTGCAGGACCTGATCGCCGGCACGCGCGCGGTGGGCAAGGGCGACTTCGGCACGCGCCTGCCGCTGCCGTCGCGCGACGAAATGGGCTTCCTGGTGCATTCGTTCAACGACATGACCAAGCGGCTGCGCCGGGCGCGCGAGGAAACCATGCGCAGCCAGCAGGCGGTGGAGCGCGAGCGCGAGCGGCTGTCGATCATCCTGGCGCGCCTTTCGACCGGCGTCATCGCCATCGGCCGGGACCTGGTGCTGCGCAGCGCCAACCACGCGGCCAGCAACATCCTCGGCGTCGATCTCGAGCAGGGCATCGGCCTGCCGTTGGCGGCGTCCTCGAGCGACCCGCGCTACGCCCGCTTCGTCGCGGAGATCAGCGAGCGCCTGGCGCGCGGCGAGGAGGAATGGCGCGAGCAGATGGACCTCAAGCCCGAGATGAGCGGCGCGCGCGTGCTGGTGTGCGCGTGCACACCGCTGCCCGGCAACGAGCATGCCGACAACGACGCGGAACGCCAGGGCGGCTTCGTCATCGTGTTCGACGACATCAGCGCGCTGCTGCAGGCACAGCGCGACGCCGCCTGGGGCGAGGTGGCGCGCCGCCTGGCGCACGAGATCAAGAATCCGCTGACGCCTATCCAGCTTTCCGCGGAACGAATGCGCCGCCGCTACCTCGAACAGATGAAGGGAGAGGATGCCCAGGTGCTGGATCGGGCCACGTACACGATAGTGCAGCAAGTCGAGGCCATGAAGGCCATGGTCAACGCGTTCAGCGAGTACGCGCGCGCGCCGGACATGAAGGTGACGCGCTTCCCGCTGAATGCGCTGGTCGCCGAAGTCGCCGACCTGCACCGCGTGCAGGAGTCCGGGGTGCGCATCGAACTCGACCTCGACCCGCAGATCGACCAGGTGGAGGCCGATCGCGGCCGCGTGCGCCAGATCCTCAACAACCTGATCGTCAACGGCGTCGAAGCGGTGGAGAACTCGACCAGCGGGCGCGTGCTGATCGCGACGCGCCGTGAAACGGCGGGTTCCGCCGAGTACGCCACGATTACGGTAAGTGACAATGGCCCCGGCTTCGCGCGCGAGGTGTTGGGGCGCGCGTTCGATCCCTACGTGACCAGCAAGCCCAAGGGCACCGGTTTGGGGCTGGCCATCGTCAAAAAGATCGTCGAGGAGCACGGCGGGCGCGTCGAGGCCGACAATCGGCCCGAAGGCGGCGCGCGCGTGCGTGTATCCTTGCCCGTAACCGACGGATCCCGACAGATGGTGGCGCGCGAGAGGCGCGCGGAACCGCGGAAGGAGCGAGCATGAGCGCCGCACACATCCTGGTTGTCGATGACGAAGCCGACATTCGCGGTCTCCTCAAGGAGATTCTCTCCGAGGAAGGCTATGACGTGGACGTCGCCGGCGACGCCGGCCAGGCGCGTGCCTCGCGGGCGCGGCAGCTGCCCGACCTGGTGCTGCTGGACATCTGGATGCCCGACACCGACGGCATCACGCTGCTGCGCGAGTGGTCGGGAACGGCGGCCGAGTCCTCGTGTCCCGTGGTGATGATGTCGGGCCACGGCACCGTCGAGACTGCGGTCGAGGCCACGCGCCTCGGCGCCTTCGACTTCGTCGAGAAGCCGCTGTCGCTGCAGAAGCTGCTGCGCACGGTGGAACGCGCGCTGGAAGCCGGCAAGCGCAAGCGGCACGCGGGCAAGTTGTTGGCCGCGTCGCCGGGCGTTCCCGTGGGCCGCAGCCGCGTGATGCAGCAACTGCGTGCCGACCTGGCGCAGATCGCCACCAACGATTCGCCGGTGCTGCTGGTCGGCGAGACCGGCACCGGGCGCGAAGCCTTCGCGCGTTTCATCCACGACGCCAGCCCGCGCGCCGCGCGGCCGTTCGTCACGCTGATCTCGAGCACGCTGCGCGGCGAGGGAGCCGAGCAGGTGCTGTTCGGCAACGAATCGAACGGCCAGGTCGCGCCCGGCGCGCTCGAGCGGGCCGGCGCCGGCACGCTGTTCATCAACGAGCTCGAGGACCTGCCGCC
>DASSRK010000081.1:0-4539 GCA_035701825.1 Steroidobacteraceae bacterium | reverse complement strand
GGCATAACTCTCGAGTGACACCGAAGCGAACTCGGCACGACTTGCGGCGAGTTATGCCGGAATGCATGCTCCGGCACCGTCTATCCGGCACCCTCCAACAATGAACTACAACGCACTTCTGTATGCCTTCGGCGCCATCGTGCTCGGCGTCGTTGGCATCGTGTTCCACGATTTCGCGCTCCAGTGGCAGCCGGTGCCCGACGGCGTCCCCATGCGCATGGCGCTGGTGTATCTCAGCGCGCTGCTGCTGCTCGCCGGCGGCGGCGCGCTGCTGACGCGCCGCTACCTGCGCGCCGGCGCGTGGGTGCTCGCGCTGTTCTATGGCTGCTGGGTCGTGGCGTTGCACCTGCCTCGTGCCTTCGCTTCGGCCGGCCACATCGGCGCGTGGAATGGGCCCGCCGAGATCACCTACCTCGCCATGGGCGCGGTCGCGCTGCTGTCCGCGAGCGCCGGGGGAATGCGCCAGGCGCTCGCCATGGTCGCGCGGATACTCGCCGGCGCCAGCGCGCTGGTCTTCGGCTTCGCGCACTTCAACTACATCGACTTCACCGCCACCATGGTGCCCGCCTGGATCCCGCCGTCGACGGTGTTCTGGGCCTGGGCCACCGGCGCTGGGCACCTCGCCGCCGGCCTCGCGCTGGTGAGCGGCTTCAAGGCACGGCTGGCGGTCACCGCGCACGCGGCCATGATGGCCTCGTTCGTCGCGCTGGTTCATGTGCCTCGCGTCATCGCCGCGCCCCACAAGCACGAGGAATGGATCATGCTCGGGGTCTCGGGCGGACTCACCGGGGCCGCCTGGCTCCTCAGGAAATACGCCACTTGAACGAAGACGACCGCACCTCGCCGCTCCCACCCATCGCCGTGCCGCACACGCAGCTCTCGCCCGATGCGCTGACCGGCGTGATCGAATCCTTCGTGCTGCGCGAGGGCACCGACTACGGCGAGCGCGACGTCGCCTTCGAGACCAAGGTCATGCAGGTGCGGCGCCAGCTCGAGCGGCGCGAAGCGCAGATCATGTTCGACCCGAACACCGAGAGCATCGACATCGTGGTGCGCAAGCCCGGCGCCGGACCCGACGCCGACTGAGGTCGCCTCACAACCGGCCTCGCGGTATCTTCGCGGCCGGGAGGTGATGGATGGATCAACGCCAGGTCTCCGGGCGCGACAAGCTGCGCTACTGGTTCGAGAACACCCTATCTAAAGGAACCATCGCCATCATCGGGTGGCTGGCGCTGGCATCGCTGGCCGTCATCGTGCTGGCGGGGCTGGTGCTCGCGGCCATGCACATCGGCGCCGATCCCGGGGATCGCGCGCACGAGTACGGATTCTTCGAAGGCATGTGGCAGAGCATGCTGCGCACCCTCGATCCCGGCGTGGTGGCCGGCGACAACGGTTGGCAACTGCGCCTGCTGATGCTGGTCGTCACCATCGGCGGCATTTTCATCGTCAGCATCCTGATCGGCACCATCACCTCGGGCCTCGAGGCGCGGCTCACCGAGCTGCGCAAGGGCCGCTCGCGCGTCATCGAGCAGCGTTTCACGCTGATTCTCGGCTGGTCCAGCAAGGTGTACTCCATCATCGGCGAGCTGCTGATCGCCAACGAGAACCAGAAGGACCCGTGCATCGTCATCCTGGCCGAGCGCGACAAGGTGGAAATGGAAGACGACATCCGCGCCAAGTTCCCCAGCACGAAGAACACGCGCGTCATCTGCCGCAGCGGCAATCCGCTGGACCTCGACGATCTCGCGGTCGTCGACCCGCACTCCGCCCGCTCGATCGTCGTCCTCGCGCCGGAAACGGAGAACCCCGACATCCACGTCATCAAGTCGGTGCTGGCGATCACCAACAATCCGTCCCGCAAGCAGGAGCCGTATCACATCGTCGCCGAGGTCCGCGATCCGAAGAACCTCGAGGCGGCGGCGCTGGTGGGCGGCAAGGAAGCCATCTACGTGCAGGGCGAGGACCTGATCGCGCGCGTCACCGCGCAGACCTGCCGGCAGTCCGGCCTCTCGGTGGTGTACACCGAACTACTCGACTTCGACGGGGCGGAAATCTATTTCAAGGACGAGCCGGCGCTCGCCGGCCGCACTTACCGCGAGGTGATCTCGGCTTACGAGGACTCGACCGTCATCGGCATGATGCGCGCCAGCGGTGAGGTGCTCATCAACCCGCCCATGGACACGACGTATGGCAGTGGCGACCAGGTCATCGCCATCAGCGAGGACGACGACACGCTGGTGCTGTCCAGGGAGTCGGGCGGCGGACTGCCCGACACCGGCGCGCTGGCCCATCGCGAGCGTCTGCCGCCGGCACCGGAACGCATCCTCATGCTGGGCTGGAACGACAAGGCGCAGGCCATCATCGAGGAACTGGACAACTACGTCGCGCCCGGCTCGGAGACCATCGTCATCTGCCGCCACGCGGGCGCGCGCGACATGCTGTTGAACGTCGCCAGGCGCATGAAGCGCCAGCGGGTGCGTTTCGCCGACGGCGACATCACGCACGCGGCGACACTCGCCGCGGTCAAGGCCACCACCTTCGAGCACGTGATCCTGCTGAGCAACGGGGACCTGCCGACCCAGGAGGCCGACGCGAAGACGCTCATCACGCTGCTGCACCTTCGCAACCTCGCCGATGCCGCCGGCGTCCGCCTGTCCATCGTCAGTGAGATGATGGACCTGCGCAATCGCGCGCTGGCGCAGATCGCGCGCGCCGACGATTTCATCGTCAGCGACAAGCTGGTGAGCCTGATGATGGCCCAGTTGTCGGAAAACGGGAACCTCGACCGCGTCTTCAAGGTACTTTTCAGCTCGGAAGGTTCCGAGATATACATCCGTCCCATGAGCGATTACATCAAGCTCGGCAGCACCGTGGACTTCTACACCGTGCTGGAAGCGGCGGCCCAGCGCGGCGAGACCGCGATCGGCTACCGGCTGATGAAATGGGCCGATGACAAGGACCACGGCTACGGCGTCAACGTGAACCCGAAGAAGTCCGACAAGCACACCTTCGAGCCGAACGACCAGATCGTAGTGCTCGCGGAGAACTAGATGCTGACCCGCCGCACCCTGCTGAGCGCAGCCTTGGCCGCCGCGGTCGCATCGACCACGAAGGCGGCGCCCCGCGGCGCGTCGGGCCTGAAGTCCGTCCACAAGTTCGTGGGCGGGCGGATGGGCGTGCACATCCTCGACTCACAGAGCGGGCGGCGCATCGGCTACGACGACGACGCGCGCTTCGCGATGGCCTCCACCTGCAAGGTGCCGCTGGCCGCGGCGATCCTCTGGCAGGTGGACCACGGCGCGTTCCCGCCCACGCACCTGCTGCCCATTTCGCGCGACCAGCTCCTGCCGAATTCGCCCGTCGTAGAGCAGCAGCTCGCCACCGGCCACCAGGGCATGTCGGTGCGCGACTTGTGCGCGGCGGCCGTGACTTACAGCGACAACACCGCCGCGAACGTGCTGTTCGCCGGCATGGGCGGTCCCGCGCCGCTGACTGCATTCGTGCGCAGCATCGGCGACGAGGTCACGCGCTTCGATCGCAACGAGACCGAGCTCAACTCGAACGCGCCCGGCGATGAGCGCGACACCACCACGCCGCGCGCCATGGCCGACACCATGCTCAAGATATTCACGCAGGACGTGTTGTCCGTGGCCTCGCGCGCCCTGCTGATCGACTGGATGACGTTGGCGCGCAACGGCGCCGATCGCATCCGCGCCGGCATCCCGCGCAGCTGGCTGTCGGCCGACAAGCCCGGCACCGGCGCGAACGGCGCGTACAACGACATCGCGCTGGTGTGGCCGCCGGACCGCCGGCCGATCCTGATCGCGGCTTACATGAGCGAATCGAAGCGCGCGCCGAAGGAACTGAGCGCGGCGCACGCGCAGATCGGCGCGCTGGTCGCAGCCGAGAAGTGGAAATAGCCACGCCCGAGTCCACGTTCACGGAGTTGAGCCCCATCCAGTATCCGCCGCAGGTCGCCGGTGACATTGGCATGATCGCGACGGACCCTGCCGGACATGTCATCTACAAGGTCACGGACAAATATTTCGTGGTCACGGAGTTGCCGTGACGGCAGCGCGCGGCGTTCGGCGTGACGGCTCGATTCCGCACCCTTTGACCGGCCGCGGCGTCGATTAGGGTCAGCTGGCCTTTTCCCTCGCGACGGCGCGAAACCCGATGTCGCGCCGGCACTGCATGCCCTGCCATGAAATCACGTCGACCAGCGCATAAGCCTCGACCTGTGCGCGCGAAACAGTCTCGCCCAGCCCGACCGCGCACAACACGCGCCCGCCGCTGGTGAGGATCTTGCCGTCCGCGGCCCGGGTGCCGGCATGGAACACCTTGCCCGGCAACTTGCTCGCCGCGTCGAGCCCATGGATCACGTCGCCCTTGCGCACCGTGTCCGGGTATCCGCCGGCCGCGAGCACCACGCCGAGCGCGGCACGCGGGTCCCAGTCCGCGTGCACGCGATCCAGACGCTTGTCGAGCGCCGCCTCGCACAGTTCCACCAGGTCGCTGCGCAACCGCATCATGATGGGC
>DASSRK010000080.1:0-7321 GCA_035701825.1 Steroidobacteraceae bacterium | reverse complement strand
TTTCCAAAGCTTCGCTGAGCGGCGTCTGATCGCGAAAAACCCAGCGCCCAGAAGGAGTTGGCCGTTGCCTGATCAGCGACGGTTCAGACGCAAGGGATGAGTCCGGCGGGGCGGACACCCGGGATTTCTCCCGGGCTGCCTCAGGCGGCCTTGCTGGCCAACTGGCGCAGTACGTACTGCAGGATGCCGCCGTGGCGGTAGTACTCGCGCTCCTTCGGCGTGTCGATGCGCACGCGCGCGTCGAAGGTGATCGGCGCGCCCTTGGCGGGAGTCGCGACGACCTTCACGGTCCTGGCCTCGGCGTCGTTCAACCCGGTGATGTCGAACACCTCGGTGCCCGTGAGGCCCAGGGTCGCGGCGCTCTTGCCGGCCGGGAACATCAGCGGCAGCACGCCCATGCCGATCAGGTTGGAGCGGTGGATGCGCTCGAAGCTCTCGGCGATCACCGCGCGCACGCCTAACAACATGGTGCCCTTGGCCGCCCAGTCGCGTGACGAGCCGGTGCCGTACTCCTTGCCGGCGAGGATCACCAGCGGCGTGCCTTCCTGCTTGTAACGCATGGCGGCGTCGAAGATCGACATCTGCTCGCCGCTCGGCACGTGGATGGTGACGCCGCCCTCGGTGCCCGGCGCCAGCAGGTTGCGCAGGCGGATGTTGGCGAAGGTGCCGCGCATCATGACTTCATGGTTGCCGCGGCGCGCGCCGTAGGAATTGAAATCCACGGGCTGTACGCCCTGCGACACCAGGTACTTGGCCGCCGGGCTGGTCTTCGAGATGTCCCCGGCGGGGGAGATGTGATCGGTCGTCACGCTGTCGCCGAGCAGCGCGAGGCAGCGCGCGCCGCGCACGTCCGTGACCGGGCGCGGCGTCATGGTCATGCCTTCGAAGTACGGCGGGTTGCGCACGTAGGTGGACTTGTCCTCCCACGCGTAGATCTTGCCGGCGGGCACCTTGATGGACGACCAGTTCGCGTCGCCCGTGAACACGCTGCCGTAGCTCTTCTTGAACATGCTCGAGCTCAGCGACTGGTGGACCGCATCGGCGACTTCCTTGTCCGAAGGCCAGATGTTGGCCAGCAGCACCGGCTTGCCATCGGGGCCGTTGCCGAGCACGTCCTTCTGCAGGTCGACGTCCATCGTGCCGGCGAGCGCGTACGCCACCACCAGGGGCGGTGACGCCAGGAAGTTCATCTTCACTTCCGGATGCACGCGGCCTTCGAAGTTGCGGTTGCCCGAGAGCACCGACGTGGCGACGATGTCGCCCGCCTTGATGCCGGCGGAAATCTCCGGCCGCAGCGGGCCCGAGTTGCCGATGCAGGTGGTGCAGCCGTAGCCGACCACGTTGAAGCCGACGCTTTCCAGGTGAGCTAACAACCCGGCCTTGGCCAGGTAGTCGGTGACGACCCGCGATCCCGGCGCGAGGCTGGTCTTCACCCAGGGCTTCGCCTTGAGACCGAGCTTCGCGGCATTGCGCGCCAGCAGGCCGGCCGCCATGAGCACGTAGGGATTCGACGTGTTGGTGCAGCTGGTGATGGCGGCGATCATCACCGCGCCGTCGCGGATCTCCTCCTTCCTGCCGTCGAGCAGGATCTCGGCATGGCCGGTCGCCGTCGGGTTCTTCTTCGAGCGCTCGTCCGCCATGGCCTTGAGTGCGGACTGGTAGACGGACTTCGCCTTCGACAGCGGCACGCGATCCTGCGGCCGCTTCGGGCCCGCGAGGCTCGGCTCCACGGTGGCGAGGTCCAGCTCGAGCACGTCGGTGTAGTCGGCGGGCCTGGCGCCATTGAAGCGCCACATGCCCTGCGCCTTGGCATAGGCCTCGACCAGCGCGATCTGTTCGGCGGGACGGCCCGACAGCTCGAGGTAGCGCAACGTCTCTTCGTCGATGGGGAAGATGCCGCAGGTGCTGCCGTATTCCGGCGCCATGTTGGCGATCGTGGCGCGGTCGGCCAGCGGCAGGTTCGCGAGGCCGTCGCCGAAATACTCGACGAACTTCTCGACCACGCCCTTCTTGCGGAGCATCTCGGTGACGGTGAGCACCAGGTCGGTGGCGGTACAGCCGGGCTTCATCGCGCCGGTCAGCTTGAAGCCGATGACCTGGGGAATGAGCATCGGGATCGGCTGGCCCAGCATCGCGGCCTCGGCCTCGATGCCGCCCACGCCCCAGCCGAGCACGCCGAGGCCGTTGATCATGGTGGTGTGCGAGTCGGTGCCGACGACGGTGTCCGGATACACCTGGTTCCTGCCGGCGGTGTCGTTGTGGAACACGACGCGGCCGAGGTACTCGAGGTTCACCTGGTGGACGATGCCGGTGTTCGGCGGCACCACCTTGAAGTTGTTGAACGCGGTCTGGCCCCAGCGCAGGAACGAGTAGCGCTCGCCGTTGCGCTCGAACTCGATCTTGTTGTTGGTCGCGAGCGAACTGGCGCGGCCGTAGTCGTCGACCTGCACCGAGTGGTCGATGACGAGTTCGGCGGGATTCAGCGGATTGATCTGCTGCGGGTCGCCGCCGAGCTTCTGCACGGCTTCGCGCATGGCCGCGAGGTCGACGACGCAGGGCACGCCGGTGAAGTCCTGCATGATGACGCGCGCGGGGGTGAAATCGATCTCATAAGAAGGCGTGGCCTTGGCGTCCCAGTTCAGCACCGCGTCGATGTCCTCGCGCGTGACGTTCACGCCGTCTTCGAAGCGCAGCAGGTTCTCGAGCAGGATCTTCAACGAGTACGGCAGTCTCGCGACCTTGTCCTGCGGCAGCTGCGCGAAGCTCCAGTAGTCGTAGCTGCGAGCGCCGACGGTGAGGGTGCTGCGATTCGGGGAACTGCCGGTCATGAATCCATCTCCTTGGGGGCCCCCACAAGCAAAGGGGGCCGGAAAAAGGGCGGCTATTCTAACTCAGCCGTCCTCCTTCGGGAGTCGCGCGCGCTCGATCACGCCTCCGCCGAGGCAGCGGTCGCCGTCGTACAGCACCGCGAACTGACCGGGCGTGACGGCGCGTTGCGGCTCCGAGAACTGCACCGTCATCGAGCCGTCGCGCCGGAGCGTGGCGTGGCACTGCTGGTCGGGCTGCCGATAGCGAACCTTGATCTGCGCATGGATGTCCCCGCCCTCGGGATCCACCAGCCAGTGGCAGGGCCCGGTGAGCAGCGCGCGGCTCGCGAGCAGGGGATGATCGTGTCCCTGCACCGCGACGAGCTGGTTCTGCGCCAGCTTCTTGTCGGCCACGTACCAGGCGTCTGCGGATTTCCCGGCGCGCCCGCCGATTTCCAGACCGCCGCGCTGGCCCAGCGTGTAGAACGCGAGGCCCCGGTGGCGTCCGACGACTTCGCCCTGCTCGGTGACGATGTCACCGGGAGTCGTGGGAATGTAGCGCGCGAGGAATTCGCGAAACGGCCGTTCGCCGATGAAACAGATGCCGGTGCTGTCGGGCTTGTCGAACACCGGCAGCCCGGCTTCCCGCGCCAGCGTGCGCACCTCGCTCTTCGTGAGGTCGCCGAGCGGGAACAGCACGCGCTCGAAATGCGCGGGGTCGACGGCGTGCAGGAAGTAGGACTGGTCCTTGTTGAGATCGCGCGCCTTGAGCAGTGCCGGCCCGCCGTCCCGCATCTCCAGGCGGGCGTAGTGGCCCGTGGCGAAGCGCCGCGCGCCGAGGCGCCCGGCGTACTCGAGGCACACGCCGAACTTGATCTCGCGGTTGCAGAGCACGTCCGGGTTGGGCGTGCGCCCGGCGCGGTACTCGGTCAGGAAGTAGTCGAACACGCGCTGGCGATAGGCCGCGGCGAAGCTCACGCGATGCAGCGGGATGCCGAGCTCGGCCGCGGTGGCGCGCGCGTCCTGGAAGTCCTGGGCGGTCGTGCAGTAGTCGTCGTCCTCGTCCCAGTTGCTCATGTAGAGGCCGTGCACGTCGAAGCCGGCGCGCTTCAGCAGCAGCGCCGCGACGGCGGAGTCGACCCCGCCGGACATGCCGACGACGATTCTTTCAGGGGAGCGGGACACGGCGCGAATTGTACGCTGCCGTCCTGGAACGCCGCGCCTCGCTAGAGGTTCACCACCGACGGGACATGCAGCGCGCTGTCGAGATCCAGGCAGGCGACGGAATCGAGCGGCTGGCGCCGCCCGGCGAGGAAATCGTCGATGCAACGCATGACCAGCGGGGAACGCAGCCTCGACGGCTGCGCCGCGAGCTCGTGGCCGGTGACCCAGGCGGCGCGCACGATGCCGCGGTCGAGCGGCTGCGCGGGCCGGTGGTCGTCCACCTCGCCGCAGAACGCGAAGCGCAGGAAGCCGCGGCCGTCGTGCGGGTTGCGCCACAGGTAGGTGCCGACCAGGGCCCGCGGCGTGAAGCGCCACGCGGTTTCCTCGCGTGTCTCGCGGATCACGGCGTCCAGCAGGGTCTCACCAGGCTCGAGATGGCCGGCGGGCTGGTTGAAGACCAGCCCGCCGGAAATGCGTTCCTCGACCACCAGGAACCGGTCCTCGCGCAGCACCACGGCCGCGACGGTGACTTCCGGGTTCCAGCTCATGCGGGCTAACTAGCGTACGGCCTGGCGGGCGAGCTCGTCGGGCGAGCTGGCGTGCCAGATCTCGTCGAACTCGTCGAGGTACTGGCGCGCGATCGGCGGATTGTTGAGGTCGGCGACGCCGTCCCAGCGGTCGGAGTGCACGCGGTAGACGATGGCGCGGTCGTCGGCGATCAGGTAGGCGCAGGCGCGCTGCTGCAGCTGGCCCACGGCCGGCCGGATGTCGATGCAGCTGGTGAGGCGGCGGCCCATGGCGATGAAGCGGTTGTTGTCGCGCAGCAGCCGGCCCGAGTCCGACAGCAGCACGCGCACCTTGGCGAAGCGGCGCGCCAGCACGAAGCGCTTCACGATCTCCAGGAAGCCGTTCTGGTCGTAGAGGTCCGGCTCGAGGTCGGGCGTGTAGATAGACATGAGGCGCTGGGCGCTGGCGGCCACCGCGTCGACGGCCGCGCGCATCTCCTCGAGCGAGCCGATGACCCGCACGTGGTTCTCGCCGCGACCCGGCGCGGCCGCCGCAGGCGCGGCCGGCGCCGCCGCCGTGGCACGCCCGAGCGTGTTGAAGTCGAAATCCCCGGTCGTCATGGGCGACGACATCTCCCCGGACAAATGTGACCTGTGCCCGCCAAAGCCTAGGGGCGGGATGCCGCCGGCAGTGCCAAATGCGTCACGCTTTCATCGGG
This sequence comes from Steroidobacteraceae bacterium, assembly GCA_035701825.1. Taxonomy (GTDB): domain Bacteria; phylum Pseudomonadota; class Gammaproteobacteria; order Steroidobacterales; family Steroidobacteraceae; genus CADEED01. The sequence continues at coordinate 2,125 of DASSRK010000080.1, read as the reverse complement.
ATTGCAGCGCAACCGGCCGCAAAACGTGTGCTGGGTCGCACTTTAGGCGCGGGGCCGCGGCCGTGGCATCAGGAGAAACCGTCAATGCGGGTTGTCGCGCGCCCGGCGCTCAGATGCCACGCGCCAGGGAGGCCGCGAGGCCGGTGTACTGCGCCGGGCTCAGCGCCTTGAGGCGCGCGCGATCGGCCGGCGGCAGCGGTAGTTTGTCGATGAACGCCGACAGTCCGGCCGCGTCCACGCGGGAACCGCGCGTGAAATCCTTGAGCAGCTCGTAGCCGTTGGGCACGCCGGCGGCGCGCAGCGCGGTCTGCAGGGCCTCGCCCAGCACCTCGTGCGCCGCGTCGATGTCGGCGGCGATGCTCTCGGGGGCGGCCGCGATCTTGCCGAGGCCGCGCTGCAGCGCGTTCCAGGCGATCAGCGCGTGCGCCAGCGCCACGCCGATGTTGCGCAGCACCGTGGAATCGGTCAGGTCGCGCTGCCAGCGCGAGATGGGTAGTTTGGCCGCGAAGTGGTGCAGCAGCGCGTTGGCGATGCCGAGGTTGCCCTCGGCGTTCTCGAAGTCGATCGGGTTGACCTTGTGCGGCATGGTCGAGGATCCGACCTCGCCGGCGACCGCGCGCTGGCGCAGGTAGCCGAGCGAGATGTAGCCCCAGGTGTCGCGCGCGAAGTCGATCAGGATGGTGTCGATGCCGGCGAGCGCGTCGCAGTACTCGCCGATCCAGTCGTGCGGCTCGATCTGGGTGGTGTAGTCGTTCCAGGTGAAGCCCTGCGACTCGATGAACTTCCTCGAGACCGCCGGCCAGTCGACCTGCGGCAGGGCGGCGACGTGCGCGTTGTAGTTGCCCACCGCGCCGTTGAACTTGGCGAGGATCTCGACCTGGTCGAAGCGCGCGCGCGCCCGGCGCAGGCGGGCCACGACGTTGGCGAATTCCTTGCCGAGCGTGGTCGGGCTCGCGGTCTGGCCGTGGGTGCGCGACAGCATCGGCAGCGCGGCGTGCTCGTGCGCGAAGCCGCGCAGCCGCTCGATGAGCTTGTCGAGCTCGGCCGACATCAGCGTGCGCGCGGCGCGCAGCATGCGCGCGTAGGCGAGGTTGTTGATGTCCTCGGACGTGCAGCCGAAGTGCACCAGCTCGAGCGTCGCCGGCGTGGCGCCACCGGTGGTGAGCTTCTCGCGCACGTAGTACTCCACGGCCTTCACGTCGTGGTTGATGCGCGCCTCGATGGCCTTGACGGCGGCCGGCGCGTCATCGCCCGGCTCGAGCGCGAGCGCCGCGGCGAGCTTCTTCACGGGCTCCGACAGCGGCTGGGGCAGCAGTTGCGGCACGGAGTCGGCCAGGCTGAGCAGCCACGCCGCCTCGATGCGGATGCGCTCGCGGATCAGGCCGCTCTCCGACAGCACGGCGCGCAGCCCGTCGGCAGACTTGCGGTAACGACCGTCGACCGGGGAGAGCGCGGAGAGTGCTGCGGAATCCATGAAAGACTGGCCTCGAACCTCGTAGACTGGCCGCGCATGATATCGCACGACGGGCCACGGATTGAGCACGACAGCTTCGGCGACATCGAAGTACCGGCCGGCGCGCTGTGGGGCGCGCAGACCGAGCGGGCGCGGCGCAATTTCCAGTTGAGCGGCCACACGCTGCCCGCCGAATTCATCGCGGCGCTGGCGCTGATCAAGGCCGCGGCGGCGCGCGCCAACCTCGGGCTGGGATTGCTGCCGTCGGAGATCGCCACCGCCATCGTCAATGCCGCGCTCGCCGTGGCGCGCGGCCGGCACGACGCGCAATTCCCGCTCGACGTCTACCAGACCGGCAGCGGCACCAGCACCAACATGAACGTCAACGAGGTGATCGCGCGCCTGGCGGGCGACGCGCTCGGCAAGCCGGTGCATCCGAACGACCACGTCAACATGTGCCAGAGCAGCAACGACTGCATTCCGAGCGCCATCCACGTGAGCGCGGTGCTGGCCTCGCGCCGCGACCTGCTGCCGGCGCTCGACGAGCTGTGCGGCGTGCTCAGGCAGAAGGAGGTCGCCTGGGCCGCGGTGCTCAAGACCGGGCGCACGCACCTCATGGACGCCACCCCGGTGACGCTCGGCCAGGAAGTGTCCGGCTGGCGCGCGCAGATC
>DASSRK010000079.1:0-4892 GCA_035701825.1 Steroidobacteraceae bacterium | reverse complement strand
GTGCACTACAACTACTCGTTCCCGGAAGCCATGTGGGATCCCTGGGCCGACCTCGTGCAGTCGCGCCAGCGCGGGCAGGATTTCATCTCCGAGCGCTACTTCCACCTGCTGCGCAACTATCGCCGCCACGGCTGGATCGTGCTGTACCTGTTCGGCGTCTCGCCGGTGGTGTGCAACAGCTTCCTGCGCGGACGCAGCGTGACGCTGCCGCGGCTGTCGCAGGACACCTCCTACGAGCCGTACGCCACCTCGCTGCGCATGAGCGACCTCGGCTACCGCAACCGCAACCAGGCCGGCCTGTCGGTGTCGGTGAACAGCCTCGACGAGTACGTGCGCGATCTGTCGCGCGCCATCACCACCCGGCACGAGCCGTACGAGAAGTTAGGCGTGGCGGTGGACGGCGAGTACCGCCAGCTCAATTCCAACATCCTGCAGATCGAGAACGAGTACTACAGCTTCATCCGCCCGAAGCGCGTGGCGCGTTCCGGCGAACGGCCGACCAAGGCGCTGCGCCGCGCCGGCGTGGAATACGTGGAAGTGCGCGCGCTCGACGTCAGCGCCTTCGACCCGGTGGGCGTCAACCAGAACAAGCTGCGTTTCCTCGAGATCTTCCTCGCGCTATGCCTGATGAAGGATTCGCCGCCCATCGACGTCGCCGAGCAGGACGTGCTCGACGGCAACCACGTGCTGGTCGCGCGCCGCGGGCGCGAGCCGGGACTGATGCTCGATCGTGACGGTCGCAAGGCGCGAATGATCGATTGGGCGCGGGAACTGGTCGATTCCATGCAGGGCCTCGCCGAAGTCTTCGATCGCGGCGACCCCGCGAAGCCGTACTCGGCCGCATTGGCCGTGCAGGCCGCGAAGATAGAGAACGTCGCGCTGACGCCGTCGGCGCGCCTGCTCGCGGAGCTGGAGGGAACGGGCGGCTCGTTCTTCGATCTCGCCCTGCGCATGTCGGCCTTGCACAAGGAGTACTTCCTGGCGTTGTATCCGCCCAACATCGAGCGACTGGCCGAGTTCCGCGCCGAGGCCGACGAGTCGCTGAAGGCCCAGGAAGCGATCGAGGCGTCTGAAAAGGTCGGTTTCGAGGAATACCTGTCCAACTACGCCGCCGGCTGAGTTTTGTGACGCAGTTCTAGTTTTGTTGACATATCCCCGGAGTTTTACGCGTCGCGCCGAAATTCCGGACTTTGGCGTACTAGAATCCCTGCCCGGACCAGACGTCGAAGTTTCAAGGACAGAAGAAAAATGAAAACCAAAAATCAGACCGGGCATCCGCTGCTCGAGTTGAAGGTTCTCAAGGCGGCGAACGAAGACGGCATCTCCACGGCGACGCGCGATTCGTCGGTGATCAACCGGCAGATGGCATGGAGTCCCCGTGAAGTCTGGCGCACCCGCGTCAAGGCTCCGTCGAAGACCACACGCAGCAAGCCGACTCCGATCCAGTGATGTCCTGCGCGGCACTTGCGCCGCGCCTGCGGAACGCATTAAAAGCTCCGTGACGCAGGGAGCCTGACAGCCACCAGTCATGGCGCAATCGAAGTTTCCCACCGTGAACAACTCGGAGCCCGCGCGCCTGCTGGCGAGCGGCATCCGCTACCTGCGCTTTCCAGAACCGCTCGAGACGGAATTCCGCAACGAGCACCGCACGCGGCTGCGCCGCTGGAACCGCCTGTCGTACTGGATCGCGGCGTGCACCGTCACCGGGTTCGCCATCCTCGATCACTTCGTGCTGCACGGCGAACATTCGCTGGTCAACAACGCGGTGCGCTTCGGCGTGCAGGTGCCGTCGGTGATCCTGATGCTGATCATCACGTCGAGGCGCTTCTACGGGCGCTGGTACGGCATCGCCAGCAGCATCATCCTGCCGCTGTTCGGCATCGGCACCGTGACCATGGCGGCGTTCTCGCCGCCGCAGGAGGCCGCGCTCATCGGCGGGCGCCTGATGCTCGCGGCGTTCTTCTTCTATTTCATGGTGGGCCTGCGGCTGCGCGAGGCGCTGCGCACCAACATGCTGGTGTTCGTGTCGCTGGTGGTGGCGTTCAGCTTCGGCATCATGCGGCCCGAGATCGCCACCTACCTGACGTTCACGCTGTTCTGCGCCAACATCATCGGCTTCGCCGGCTCGTACGCGCTGGAGCACGCGAACCGCACGGCGTTCCTCGAGCACCGCCAGCTCACCGAAGTCGCGACGCACGACGGGCTCACGCAGCTGCTGAATCGCGCGGCCTTCGAAGACCAGATCCGGCGCGTCTGGCAGCAGGCGCAGCGCGATCGCCAGACGGTGGCGATCATCATGATCGACATCGATTGCTTCAAGTCCTTCAACGACCACTACGGCCACCTCGCGGGCGACGATTGCCTGCGGCGCGTGTCGGTGGCGCTGCGCGACGCCGCGCGCCGGCGGCCGCTGGATTTCGTGGCGCGCTATGGCGGCGAGGAGCTGATCGCGGTGCTGTACGGCGCGGATCGCGCCTATGGCGAGAGCATCGCGCGCAGCCTGCTGTCCGTGGTGCGCGAGCTGCGCATCCCGCACGAAAACTCGCAGGCGCAGCCGTACGTGACCATCAGCGTCGGCGTGGTCGCGGTGGATGCCTACCGCATGGCCAGCCACGACGCCGCCGTCGCGATGGCCGACCAGGCGCTGTACGCCGCCAAGAACCAGGGCCGCGACCGCCACGTGGCCGCCGATCCCGACGCGCCGCGCGCCGAGGCGACCGCGCAACTGCCCGCCGGCCTCAAGGAAGCCTCCGGTAGTTAGACGGTGCCGGAGCATGCATTCCGGCATAACTCCCGGTGTCGCGCCAGCCTGGGCTGATCTGTCCGAGTTATGCCGGAATGCATGCTCCGGCACCGTCTTCCGCGGCACCGTCTTCCGCCGTCTTCACCCCCGGAAGATCGCCACCTCGCGCCGTCCCAGCGAGGTCGCGACGCCGCGGAACATCCCCTCGCTGTTGAAGTCGAGCACCACGTGGCCGGCGCGGTCGATGGCGACGACCCCGCCGTTGCCGCCGAGCTGCTTCATGCGCCCGTTCAACACGCCGTCCACGGCGGTGGCCAGCGGCACCTTCAGGTATTCGACCCGCGCGCAGATGTCGTGCGCGACGGCGGTGCGGATGAAATATTCACCGTGCCCGGTGGCCGACACCGCGCAGCCGTCGTTGTTGGCATAGGTCCCCGCGCCGATGATCGGCGAGTCGCCGACCCGTCCCCAGCGCTTGCCCGTCATGCCGCCGGTCGAGGTCGCCGCGGCGAGGTTCCCCGCCGCATCCAGCGCCACCGCGCCGACGGTGCCGAAGGCCTCGAGCTCGTTCTCGCGCGACACCGCTCCGCCCAGGTGACGCTCGAGCTGCCGCTGGCGCGCGGCCGTGCGGAAGTATTCGTTGGACACGAGCTCGACGCCCTGCGTGCGCGCGAAGTCTTCCGCACCGCTGCCCACCAGCATGACGTGCGGTGACCTCTCCATCACCAGCCGCGCCAGCTCGATCGGGTTCCGCACGTGCCGCAGTCCGCTCACCGCGCCGGCCGCCAATGTCCCGCCGTCCATGAGCGAGGCATCGAGTTCGGCCATGCCGTCCCGGTTCAGGACAGCGCCGCGACCCGCGTTGAACAGCGGGTTGTCTTCCAGGACACGCACGGCCGCAACCACCGCGTCCAGGCTCGCCCGCGACTGCGCCAGCAGCGCGTAACCCGCATCGAGCGCGGCGCCGAGGCCGTCGAGATAGTCGCGCTCCTGGGCTTGCGACATCTGGTCGCGGGCCAGCGTGCCGGCTCCGCCGTGGATGGCGATTGCAAACATGTTTGACTCCATCGGTCGGACGCCCGGCATCGCGCGAGCGCAGGTGAGCGCTATCAGCACCGACCTCGATCGTCGCCCGGCCATACCGCGCCCGGACCCTGCATTTCCAGCCAATTCGCGCGCCGCTGCGGCTATGCTTCACGGCCCGGAATCATATTAGAAGTAACGGTTCATGCTGACTCGTATCCGCAGCCTGCTGGTCGCCAATCGCGGCGAGATCGCCATCCGCGTCATGCGCGCGGCGAACGAGCTGGGCATACGCACCATCGCCATCTACTCGCAGGAAGATCGCTTCTCGCTGCACCGGACCAAGGCCGACGAGGCCTACCTGGTCGGGCGCGGCAAGGCGCCGGTCGACGCGTACCTCGACATCGAGGACATCCTGCGCATCGCGGTCGAGGCGAAGGCGGATGCCATCCATCCCGGCTACGGATTCCTGTCGGAGAACCCGGAGTTCGTCGAGGCCTGCAATCGCGAAGGCGTGATCTTCATCGGTCCCACGCCCGAGATCATGCGCACGCTCGGCAACAAGGTCGCGGCGCGCAATCTCGCGACCTCGGCCGGCGTGCCGGTGATGCCGGCGACTCCGCCGCTGCCGGCGGATCTCGCCGACTGCAAGAAGCAGGCGGCCGAAGTCGGCTACCCGGTGATGCTCAAGGCGAGCTGGGGCGGCGGCGGCCGGGGCATGCGTGTCATCGAGAGCGATGCGCAGCTCGCCGAACTGCTGCCGGTGGCGCGGCGCGAGGCCAAGGCGGCCTTCGGCAACGACGAGGTGTACCTCGAGAAGCTGGTGCGCAAGGCGCGCCACATCGAGGTGCAGATCCTCGGCGACACCCACGGCAATCTCGTGCATCTCTACGAACGCGACTGCACCGTGCAACGGCGCAATCAGAAGGTGGTCGAGCGCGCGCCCGCGGCGTTCCTCAGCGACGCGCAGCGCAACGAACTGTGCGGCTACGCGCTGCAGATCGGCAAGGCGGTGAATTACCGCAACGCCGGCACCGTGGAGTTCCTGCAGGACGCGCAGACCGGCAAGTTCTATTTCATCGAGGTGAATCCGCGCATCCAGGTCGAGCACACGGTGACCGAGGCC
>DASSRK010000078.1:0-19414 GCA_035701825.1 Steroidobacteraceae bacterium | reverse complement strand
ACGCGCATGAAGACCCGCGTCGCGCTGCGCGCCATCGACGGCCTCGCGGCCGCGCCGGCGCCTTTCGCCGGCGTGGCGGCCATTTCGGCCGGCGACCAGGCGGCCACCACGGTCGAGTGGCTGCTGGAGCACGGCGCCGCCGAGGTGCTGGTCCTGCCGCGCAATGCGCCGAGCCCGACCCGCGTCTACATCCACTGGACCGACGAGGCGGTGCGCCGCGCGACGCTGGCGGTCTCCGCCAGCCTGCTGCGCCACGTGACCGCCGAAGCCGTGTACCTCGGCATCGTGCCCGAGGGTGCGCAGGGCGCCGGCCGCGCCGCGCCGATGCGCAAGCTGCTCGACGCGCGTTCGGAAGCGCAGAGCGTGCACAACCTCGAGATGCGTACCGAACTGGCCATCGGCGAGACCGTCACCGAGATCACGCGCAACCTGTCGGCCGGCACCGCGCAGATGCTGGTGCTGGGCATCACCGACATCCGCCAGGCGGGCACCGCTTATCGCAGCCTGCTGGCGGCGCAGCCCGGCTGGCCGGTGCTCATCGTCTACCGGCCCGCCGAGTCGCGCATCCGTCCCGAGATCGCCGCATGAGCGTCGGTCGCCGCGAGCCCAACGTGATCCCGGGTTTCGGCATCACGCTGGGATTCACCACCTTCTTCCTGTGCGCCATCGTGCTGATTCCGCTGTCGGCGCTGGTGTTGAAGGCCGGCGGCATGGACCTGTCGCGCTTCATCGAGGTGATCACCAGCCCGCGCGCCGTGGCCTCCTACCGGCTGACCTTCGGCGCCTCCATGCTCGCCGCGACCGTCAACATGGTGTTCGGTTTCGCGCTCGCCTGGACACTGGTGCGCTATGAATTCCCGGGTCGCAAGTTCATCGACGCCATCATCGACATGCCATTCGCGCTGCCGACCGCGGTTTCAGGCATCGCGTTGACCGCGGTCTTCGCCGCCAACGGGTGGATAGGCCAGTACCTCGAGCCGCTCGGCATCCGGGTGGCGTTCACCTGGATCGGCATCACCGTGGCGCTGACGCTCATCGGCATGCCGTTCGTGGTCCGCACCGTGCAGCCCGCGATCCAGGAAGTGCAGCGCGACCTGGAGGACGCCGCCGAGACGCTCGGCGCCGGCCGCTTCTACGTGTTCCGTCGCATCATCGTGCCCACCGTCCTGCCGTCGCTGCTGACCGGCTTCACGCTGGCGTTCGCGCGCGCCGTGGGCGAGTACGGCTCGGTGGTGTTCATCGCGGGCAACATGCCCATGAAGACCGAGATCACGCCGCTGCTGATCTTCATCAAGCTCGAGGAATTCGACTACGTGGGCGCCGCGGCGCTCGGCGTGGTCATGCTGATGATCTCGTTCGCGATGCTGTTGGCCATCAACCTGCTGCAGGTGTGGGGCCGCAAGCGCATGCTGGTGTCACGCTAATGGCCGGTCCCGCCAACGCCGCCGAGCTGGCCGCCGAGCTCGCCAGTCGCCCGGGCCACACCAACCTGCGCTCGACGCTGATGCGCTGGATGCTGATCACGGTGTCGCTGACTTTCCTCGGCGCGCTGCTGGCGGCGCCGCTGGCCGCCGTGTTCGCCACCGCGCTCTCCAAGGGCTGGCAAGCGTATTTTTCGGCTTTCGCCGACCCCGACACGCAGGCGGCGATCAGGCTCACGCTGCTGACGGCGGCCGTGGTCGTGCCGTTGAACACCGTCTTCGGCATCACGGCCGCCTGGTGCATCGCCAAGTTCGAATTCCGCGGCAAGAGCTTCCTGATCACGCTGATCGACCTGCCGCTGGCCGTGTCGCCCATCGTCTCGGGACTCATCTATGTATTGCTGTTCGGCCTGAACGGCTGGTTCGGCTCGTGGCTGCAGGAGCACGACATCACCATCGTGTACGCGCTGCCCGGCATCATCCTCGCCACCATGTTCGTGACCTTCCCGTACGTGGCGCGCGAACTGATCCCGCTGATGCAGCAGCTCGGCAACGACGAGGAAGAGGCCGCCATCACGCTCGGCGCGGGCGGCTGGTTCACGTTCTTTCGTGTTACGCTGCCGCGCATCCGCTGGGGACTGGTGTACGGCGTCATCCTCTGCAATGCGCGCGCGATGGGCGAGTTCGGCGCCGTGTCGGTGGTCTCCGGAAACCTGCGTGGACTGACGACCACGATGCCGCTGCACATCGAGATCCTCTACAACGAGTACAACTACGTGGGCGCGTTCGCGGTGGCCTCGCTGCTGTCGATCCTCGCCGTCGTGACGCTCATCATCAAGACGCTGGTGGAGCGCTCCGGGTATCGCCGCCGATGAAGCGCAACAGCCTCGGCTGGTGGCTCGCGGCCAGCAACCTGGTCATCGTGCTGCTGGTCGCGGCGGGCATCTCCTACTTCGCGATCGACCTGCTGCGCGGCCTGGCCGACAGCCAGCAGAAGATCCGCGTGCAGCTGGCTGGCGCCAACTCGCGCGCCGAGATCACGCGCATGCACGAGGACACGCTGACCTACGCGCGTGTGCTGGCCGAGCGCCCGCCGTTGCGGCGGCTGCTGGCCGAGCCCGGCCGCGAGGGTCTCGCGGCGTTCCTGCGCCGCTTCTGCGAGACCAGCGAGCTCGACGCCTGCGCCGTGTTCGACGGTGCGCAGCTGGTGGCCGCCAGCGGGCCCGAGCTGCCGTGGACGCAGCTCTACGCGGTGGCGGCCGAGCAGGGCGAGCGCTTCATGGTGGCGCCGTCCGGCACGCAGCTCTCGGTGATCGGCGCCGATGCCCGGCTGCCCTCGCAGTATCCCTCGTTCAGCGTCATGGTCGTGCACCTGCTCGACGACCGGCTCGCGAAGGTGCTCGAGGAGCATTCGGGCCTGCCGGTGCGGATCGTCAATTTCCGCGCCTACAGCGCCATGCCGGTGAACGATTTCACCTCGCTGCACTCGCAGGCGATGACCGACGGGCGCTTCGCCGTGCAACGCATCGACAACCTCGAGCTGTATGCCTCGAGCTTCCCGATCTTCTCGTCGAGCGGCGAAGCCATCGCGCTGATCCAGACCACCGCCTCGTCGGCCGCGACCGATGCCTCGGTGAGCTCGCTGGTGTGGCGGCTCATCCTGACCGCGGTGGTGTTCGCGCTGCTGGCGGTGGTCGCGGGCGTGTTGCTCGGCTGGCGCGTGACGCGGCCCACCGAGGCGCTCACCGATGCGGCCGTGCGGCTCGGGCAGGGCGACTTCGCGACCTCGATCCCCACCGCCGGGCCCGCCGAGATCGGGCAACTCGGCCGCACCATGGAAGACATGCGGCGCAACCTGGTCGAGCTCAACTCGGAGCTGCGGCACCGCGAAGCCGAGGCGCAGGTGGTGCTCGAAGCGGTGGTGGAAGGCGTGTACGCCGTCGACGAGGAACGCAACATCCGCTATCTCAATCCGCAGGCGGCGCGCCTGCTCGGCATCGAGCCGCGCGACGCCATCGGGAAGTTCTGCGGCGACGTGCTCAAGCCCTGCGCGCCGCCGGGCGCGCCGGCCGGCACGCGACCCTGCGGCACCACGGCGTGTCCCATCCTGCGCGCGCGCCAGGCCGGCAGCGCGCAGTCGGTGGAACAATTGCAGACGCGTTCGGGCAATCGCCAGACGGTGATCACCAGCTCGCGCGTGGTGAACGGCCTGCAGGTGCAGGTGATCCGCGACGAGACCGAACTGGAAGGCGTGCGCCGCGCGCGCGACACCGTGCTCGCCAATGTCAGCCACGAATTCCGCACGCCGTTGGCCGCGCAGCTGGCGTCCATCGAGTTGCTGCGCGCGGGGCTCAAGACCGCGCCGCCGGAGAAGCTCGAGGAACTGGTGTTGTCGCTGGAGCGGGGCACGATGCGCCTGACGCGGCTCATCGACAACCTGCTCGAAAGCGTGCGCATCGAGGCGGGGCAGCTCGAGGTGCGGCGCCAGAGCATCGAATTGGGCGACATCGTCGAGGACGCGCAGGCGCTGGTGGAAGCGCTGTTGCAGCAGCGCCGCCAGCCGCTCGAGGTGGACGTGCCCGAGGGGTTGAAGCTGCAGGGCGATGCGACCCGCCTCACGCAGGTCTTCGTGAACCTCATCGCCAACGCCAGCAAGTTCGCGCCCGAAGGCACGCCGATCCGCGTCGGCGCGCGGCGCGACGGGAATTCGATCAGCGCCTGGGTCGAGGACTCCGGGCCGGGCCTGCCCGAGGACGACACCGTGGGCATCTTCGAAAGATTCAAGCGCGGCGGCTCCCAGGAGCCGGAGCCCGGCGGACTCGGCCTGGGGCTATGGATCTCCCGTTCGATCGTCGAACGGCACGGCGGCGACCTTGGCGCGGCGCGCACCGCCGAGGGATTCACCCGCTTCACGATGACGCTGCCCGTCGAACCGGCCGGAGCCGCCGATTGAAAATCCTGGTGGCCGACGACGATCTCGACTTGTTAGGCCTGGTGGCCTATTCGCTGTCGCAGGCCGGTTACCTCGTGGTCAAGGCGAGCGACGGCCCAGGCGCGCTCGCCACCTTCGACGCCGAGGCGCCCAACCTGGTGATCCTCGACATCAACATGCCGGGCACCTCGGGGTTCGAGGTGTGCACCGCCATCCGCGCGCGTGGCGACGTCCCCGTGATGATGCTGACCGCGCGCGGCGAGGAGCAGGACCTGGTCAAGGCACTCGAGCTCGGCGCCGATGACTATCTCACCAAGCCGTTCAGTCCCAAGACCCTGCTGGCGCGCGTCAAGGCGCTGCTGCGCCGGGCCAGCGCCGACCGCGGCCAGGCGCCGCTCTCGGCGGGACGCGTGACGCTCGACCTGGAGAACTACACCGTGCGCATCGCGGGCGGCGCGCCGATCAACCTCACCAAGCTCGAGCTGCGGTTGCTGCAGATGTTGCTGGCGCAGGCGGGACGTCCCGTGAACTCGGACCGGCTGCTGGTGCAGGTGTGGGGACATCGCGGTTCCGGCGACCGGCAGCTGCTCAAGCAGCTGGTGCACCGGCTGCGGCACAAGATCGAGGCCAACCCGGCGGTGCCCCAGCTGCTGCAGACCGCCGCGCCCAGCGGCTACAAGCTGGTGGTCGACTAGGACGAGGGCTTGGCGGGCGCGGTGATCTGGTCGAACACGCCGCCCGTGGTGAAGTGCGTCTTCTGCGCGAGCTTCCAGCCACCGAAGTGGTCGATGCCGACCAGCTCGACCTGCGCGAATTGTTCGGCGTACTTCGCGGCGACATCCTGGTTGCGCACGCGGTAGAAGTTCTTCGCGGCGATTTCCTGCCCCTCGGGCGTGTACAGGAACTCGAGGTAGGCCTGCGCGACCTCGCGCGTGCCGCGGCGGAGCACCACCTTGTCGACCACGGCCACCGAGGGCTCGGCCAGCACGCTCACCGACGGCACCACGATCTCGAAGTGGTTGCCGGCCATCTCGCGCAGCGCCAGGTGCGCCTCGTTCTCCCACGAGATCGCCACGTCGCCGATGTTGCGCTGGGCGAACGTCGTGAGCGCGCCGCGCGCGCCGGTATCGAGCACCGGCACGTGCTGGTACAGCCTGCGCACGAACTCGCGCGCGCTGTCTTCGCTGCCGCCCGGCTGGCGCTCGGCCCAGGCCCAGGCGGCGAGGTAGTTCCAGCGCGCGCCGCCCGAGGTCTTCGGGTTCGGCGTGATCACCTGCACGTCGTCGCGCACCAGGTCGCCCCAGTCGTGGATGTTCTTCGGGTTGCCCTGCCTGACGAGGAACACGATGGTCGAGTAGTAAGGCGTGCTGTTGTCGGGCAGGCGCTGCTGCCAGTTGAGCGGCAGGAGCTTGCCCTGTTCCGCGATGGCGTCGATGTCACCGGCCAGCGCCAGCGTCACCACGTCGGCGGGCAGCCCGTCCATGACGGCGCGCGCCTGGCGGCCGGAGCCGTTGTGCGACTGGCTGATGCGCACGGTCTGGCCGTGGGACTGCTTCCACCGCGCGGCGAACGCGACGTTGACTTCCTCGTACAGCTCGCGCGTCGGGTCGTAGGAGGCATTGAGCAGCGTGACTTCGTTCGCCGGCCCCTTGCCGCAGCCGGGCAGGGTGAGCGCGAGGAGCATGAGGGCGGCGATGGCCGGCCCGGGTCGTTGGTTCCGCATGGGGCGGCAAGACTAGCAGTTCGCCGCCGGGGTGGCACTTCAGGTGCGCAGCGTCACCGGTCCGCCGCCAGCAGCTGCGCCAGCCGCGCCGCATGGGCGCGCAACTCCGGCACGGCGGTCGCTTCCCAGTCGCGCGCACGCAGCCAGGGGCCCAGGTACCACAAACTATCTACCGCGACGCCGTCGGCGCCGATCACGCGGCCGTCGGGCGCCGCGTCGATGCCGAGCGCGAGCGCATCGGCGCGAATGAGGCCGTTGGCCAGCAGCGACCGCACCAGCGGATCGGGATGTCGCCCGATGCGCGTGTCCGGCCCGGTGCAGTTGACGACGCGATCCACCAGCCAGGCGCGCGGCCGCGGCGCGCCGCGCGGGTGCCAGGTGGCCTCCACGGAGCCGTCGACCAGCCGCAGCGCGACGAGCCGCCCGGCATGCAGTTCGAGAACCCCGTGGCGCTCGAGCGCGCGCACCGCGGCCAGCGGCCCCACCGGGGCGCGATGCCGGTGCACGTCCCACCAGGCGCGCGCATGCCGCAGGAATCGCGCGCGCTGGCGATCGTCCATTCGCTGCCACAATCCGGGCAACCGCGGACGCAGCAGCCCTAACAACTCGCGCCAGTCGCCGCCCGCCGCGGTCTGTGCGCGTTCCAGCCCCCGCAGCGCGCCGAGCATGCGGCGAACGGAAGACCCGGCTGCCAGCACGGGCCCGAGATCCGGCCGCAGCGAAGGCAGGCCGGCGCCAGCCTGCGGCAGGGGCAACAGGCCGTGCCTCGACAGCACGTGGATGCGCCGCGCGCGCGGCCGTATCGCCGCCAGTCGCAGCGCGGCGTCGATCATGGTCAGGCCGCTGCCCAGCAGCAGCACGCTGTCCGGTTCGCCATGCGCGCCGGCGCCGATGCTCCAGGGGTCGTCGATGTAGTGCGGCCCGCCCAGCGCCGCGCAGTCCGCGAGCGGAGCCGGCGGCGCGTTGCCCACGGCCAGCACCACCTGGTCGGCGCGCATCGCGCTGCCGTCGTCGAGCCACAGTTCCCAGGCGCGGTCCGCGCGCCTCAGTTGCAGCACGCGCGCGCGGCGATGCGTGGCGCGCCGGCCGGCGGGCGCCGACTGGACCTGCGCCGCGAAGCGTGCGCGCAGGTATTCGCCGAAAACCTGGCGTGGCAGATAGTCGGCGGCGGTCGCGTGGATTCCCTGCGAGCGGGCGAACTCGAGGAAATCGTCCGGCTGCGCTGCGTCCAGCGACATCTGCCCGGCGGCGACGTTGAGTGGATAGGGATAGTCGCGCGTCGCGTAGGCGACGCCCGCTCCGAGTTCGGCGCGCGGCTCGAGGATGACGATACGCAGGTCCCGTGACGTCGGTTGGCGCAGCAGGTGAATCGCGAGGCAGACACCGGAGAATCCGCCGCCGACGATCGCCAGTACGCGTGCGCCGCGCTGGGAGGATGGTGCTGCGGCGGCCGCGGCCGCTCCGTGGCTCGAGCCAGTCATGCGCGCAGTGTCGGTACCGCGCGGTCACGGCGTCGATTGCGCGCCGGTATCAATGGGGTAACGCGGCGCGCTGCGAGCGGGTGCCGTGCGCAGCCGGGGGCGGCAATGAGGTGCGCCCCGCGAACCGCACGATTTTCGGTTCGCGGGGCGCATTCCCCGGAGGTCCTCAGTTGCGCGCCACCGTCGCCGCCGGCGGCTTCTCGGCCAGCAACTTCTCGATGCGCGAGCGGAACTCGGCGTCCTGGCGCGTGTAGAAGTCTCCCGTCGCCGGCGACGCGAAGCCGGCATGCACCGCGCGCACCGTGCCGTCACGGCCGACGAACACCGTCGCGGGCCAGGTGTTGAGGTTCACGAGTTGCGGCACCTTCTCCCACATCTCTTCCGGCGCACCGGCCTGTAGATAGGGATACTTGACCCCGTATTGATTGACGAACGCGCGGGCGCGTTGCAGCGATTCCTGCTGCTCCACTTCCTCGAAGTTCAGCGCCACGATGCGCAATCCCTGGTCGCGGTACTGCTTGTCGAGCTGGATGAGGTACTGCGCCTCGTCGTGGCAGTTCGGGCACCAGGTGCCCGTGACGATGGCCAGCACCACGTTGCCCTGGTGGTCGGCATCGTCGTTCGCAACCGTCTTGCCGTCGAGATCGGGAAACGCGAACTTGAATATCTCGTCCGGATCGCGCGTCGTGGTGTGCGTCAGGTGATTCGATGGCTGCGGAAGTCCCTTGGCGCGCGCCGCCTCGGGACGATAGGCCACCAGTCTGTCCGCGTAGCGTCCGTCGGGCGCAGTCTCATAGTTGCTGACCGTCTGCGGATTGGCACTCTGCAGGCGCTGCCCGGCCTGGCGTATTTCGAGCGTGCCATCGGCGGCCGGCGTCACTTCGATGACACCGGGTCGCGAGCCGTCGAAGTGGCTCAGGACCCATTTGCCATCGCGGTACACGCCGCTGTACGCGCCAGTGTCGCCGTCGATGCGCAGGATCGAGGCCGCGACCTCGGCGCCGCGCTGGTCGACGATGAACTGGAACGCGTTCTCGCCCTTGGAGGAAGGAGTCTTCAACGGAATCTCCCAGGTGCCGGCGATCGACGGCGCCTTCACCGCCGTGGCCCTGGCATAGGCCGCGGCGTCATGCGGTACGGCCGAGAAGCCGTATTCCGTGCGACTGCCGCGATTCTGCGCCACGACGTCACCCACCAGCGTGCCGTTCTCCAGCCGCGCCGTGATGGTGGTCAGGTAGTGACCGATCTCGAGTACCAGGCGCCCGTCGTCGTAGCTCGCGCCGGTGGTGTGTTCGTAGGCGCGGAAGCCGTCGTACAAGGTTCCCTTGAGTTGTGCGCCCGAGCCGGAGATATCCAGCCGGAAAGGGATGGTGTTGCCGTTGTGGACCAGCTGGGCATCCCAGCGTCCGGCGATCCGGTCGCCAGCCAGTGAGCTGGCGCTGCCGGCCAGCAGGGCCGCCAGGCCGGCGATGTTCACGGCAGTCTTCAGCGAAACTCTCATGTCCTCATCTCCATGGTTTGCGGGGTTGCGCCGGGGTGGCGACCCGAAGGTGGTTGGCGCGCGCATAGTCATGCCATTCCCGCGGCAGGCCTGGCTTGGTCTGCAGCAGGATTTCCAGGATGGCGCGCCGATCCTGTGACGACAGCGCCGCGAACTCGGGGCCCTGGTCCTTGCCGCTCAACACTTCGAGCAGGCGGCGCAGGACGTAACCCCTGGACGGTTCAGGCAACGCGTCGAATGCATCCGAATAAACGAGATAGCTGAGCGGGTAGCGGAAAATCCGCGTGCCCAGGTCGAACTGGCGCAGCGACCGGCCCTGCGAGTCGAAGGGGCCGCGCGCCGCGAACTCGCGCGCGAACTCCGATGACGCGATCACCTTGGCGCCATCGAGGTCCGGCAGGCGCGCCTCGTTGGCGAACAGCAGGTAACGCAGCAACTGCTCCGCGGGCTTTTCGAATCGCGCGCGGAATTCCGCGGGCAATTCCTCGGCCGAAGACACGCCTGCGTCGTGCAGCGCGATGCGGGTGCGGTAGTTGGTGAGCGTGATCAGGTTGTGCATCTGGGTCTGGTGCCCGAGCACCAGCAGCGCGACGTCATCGCTGTAGGGCGCCAGGAAGTTCGACGGGTCGAAGTTTTCCGGCAGCGCGTCGAGTCTGCCGCTCCGTGCCGCGGCGTCCGCCGGGGCGGCCAGGTTGGCCATCGTGAAGCGGGCGAGCGGGCCCGTGGCGTAC
The DNA here is from genome assembly GCA_035701825.1 of Steroidobacteraceae bacterium. Lineage (GTDB taxonomy): Bacteria > Pseudomonadota > Gammaproteobacteria > Steroidobacterales > Steroidobacteraceae > CADEED01. Next base: position 9,625 of record DASSRK010000078.1, on the reverse strand, counting down.
CAGCCGCCCCAGCGCTCCGCGAGCGGGCTCTCCTGGTCGCTGATGTAGGCGGTCGCGCCCGGCACGGGGGTGCCGGTGGCGCTGGTCCGCACCGAACGCAGCAGCACGCCGGGCACGCCGCGCGTGCCGGCCGCGATGTGGCACTGGGTGCAGTCGAGCTCGGCGCGCTCGAATCGCGGCTTCGCGGCCTGCTGCTCGTGCAGGATGAAGAAGATGGCGCCCTGTTGCCGGTCGAACGACACCACCTCGATCTCCTTGCCCTCGTGCACCACTCCGACATAGATGTCGTCGTTGAAATACAGCGCGCGCGGATGGCGCGGCGAGATCTTCGGGTACTGGAAGCTGGTCTTGGAGAACACCAGCGTCTGCGTGCTGACCGGGATGTCGAGCAGTTCGAGCACGGACCGGAGGTAGCCGTGGTCGCCGGCGCGGTACACCAGGCGTTCCTTGCCGGCATCCAGGCGCTTCTGCAGCAGGGTGACGGCGTCCGTCACGTCCCCGGATCGATAGTAGATAGGTGCGTCGCTGTACGGGATGTATCCCTGGTTGCGCACCGCGACCTGCGCGTGGGCGGCGAGGCCGGGGGCGAGCAGCGCGAGCAGCGCTGCCGTGGCACGGGCAGCGGGCTTCATGGCTCGAACGCCTGCGGGGTGGCGCGGCCCTGGTGGCAACTGCCGCAGGTCACGGGCTGCGCGTAACGCCGGTCGCCGCCGAGTTGCGCGAGATGACGGTCGTTTATTTCATTGAGCATGGTGATCATGAGCCGGGCCGTGTGCTTGCGCGGGTTTTCGTCGGACGCGTAGTCGATGAAACCGAAGTCGCGGTCCTCGACGTGGCAGTAGCCGCACGAAACCCCGAGTGCGCGCTCGTACTGCCGCATCAGGCTGCGCACGCCGGCGCTCGACAGCTGCGCGGGCAACACCTGCAGGTTGGTCGCGCGCGGCGCCGGCTGTGCCGCTTCGTCGGCCGACGCCATCCAGGCCAGCGTGCCCAGCGCGAGGCCGGCGGGTGCCGCCCACTTGGTGCGCGCGGCACGCATCAGGGTCGGGACGCACTATCTACCGGCGCCGCGATGCGGACCTCCTGCCGGATCAGGTGGCAGGTGCTGTTGGCCTCGTCGCAGGCCTGGCCGACCAGGGTCGCCTCGACGGCCGAGCCGTCGGCCGGCAGGCGCAGGCGCTGGCGCAGCTCCGCGCGCTGCGCGAAATAGCCGTATTCGAGCTGCAGCTGCTCGTCCTTCCTGCGGAGCGCGCCGACGGAGCGCAGCGGCTCGATGAGCTCGAGCGAGGTGCGGGGTTTCGCCTTGAGGCGTGCGGGCAGGGGGCCGAATTCGCCCTTGAAGTCCGACGAGTAGACCACCCAATGGTCGGCGATGCGCGCCTCCAGCACCAGTTCGGCCTCGCTGCCCGGGCCCGCGTCGCGCGGCTCGATACGCCAGCTCCACTGGACGGCGCGCGCCGGGTCCTCTTCGGCTCCCACGGGGATCGCGGAAATCAATGCCAGCAGGATGATGGCGGTCGTCAGGCGCATTGCAGGTCTCGTCGCTGGGAGAGTTGGCGAGACGTTATGCGCGGCGCCCTTCGCGGAGAAATCGCCGAATGGCATTCGCTCATTCCGCCGTGGGTGACGGCGGCGGTCACATTCCCGTAACCGAGAACCGCCGGGCGTATCGACATTCCCTTCCGCCATTTCCGGCCGGCACGGCGTGGTGGATAGATTGCGCCGGCCTAACTAACAACCATCGGGAACTGGACACCATCATGCATCTTCACTCGCGTCTCATCTCAGCCGCCGTTGGCGCGGTGCTTGCCGGCGTGGCCCACGGGGCCGATCCGCGCGAAGCCGCCCCGGCCGCCGGCGCCGGCCCTGCCATCGACGGCGACCAGGCGGTCGAACAGGTCATCGTGACCGGTACGCGGCGCGCCGAACGCACCGTGCTGCAATCCAATGTGCCGGTCGACGTGGTCACCGAGCAGGAGTTCGAACGGGTCGCGTCGGCCGACCTGAGCACCAAGCTTCAGGCCCTGGTTCCTTCCTACAACGTGCGCCGCATTCCGACGGCCGATGGCTCGATCTTCGTGCGGCCGGCGACGCTGCGGAACCTGTCGCCCGATCACACCCTGGTGCTGGTCAATGGCAAGCATTTCCACCGTTCGGCGTTCGTGGACGTGACCGCGCGCGGCGCGCAGGCCGTGAACCTGGCGTTGCTGCCATCGGGCGCGTTCAAGCGTACCGAGGTGCTGCGTGACGGAGCGGCGGCGCAATACGGCTCGGACGCCATCGCCGGTGTCATCAATTTCATCCTCGACGACCAGCCCGGCACGAACGCCTACGCGCAGTTCGGCGAGTTTTCCAAGGGAGACGGGCGCAACCTGCAGGTCGGGGTGTCCAGCGGGTTCCACTTCGGCGCGGGCGGACGCTTCAACATCGCCGCGGAATACCTGGATGCCGGAGCCAGCAACAACGGCGTGCAGCGTTATGACGCCGCGGCCATCATCGCGCAGGGCGGGCCCACCGCCGATGCCGTGCGCGGTCTCGGCGACGTCGTGCAGCGCTACGGCCTGCCGGAGCAGGAAAGCAAGAAGGTGTTCCTCAACGCCGGCTACGACCTGGGCGGCGCGGAGATCTATGCCTTCGGCAACTACACGGAGGACTGGGGTGTCGCGGACTTCAACTACCGGCCGTCGGTCACCGCCAGCGGGCCGAACGCCGACGGCGACATCGTCACCTTCCCGCGCAATGGCGGATACAACATCAAGTCCAACGGGCATCACTCCATCTACCAGACCGATGGCTCCAACGCGGCCGGCAGCTGGACCGGCGTCGACCCGGATTTCGACCTGCTCGCGATCTATCCCGGCGGCTTCACACCGCGCTTTGGCTCCGAGACGCGGGACTACAGCTTCGCGGCGGGAGTCAAGGGCGACGCGGGAGACGCCTTCACCTGGGACGTTGCCGCTTCGCTCGGCAGCAACCGCATCGACTATTTCCTGAACGATTCGATCAACCTGTCGCTGGGCTCGCTGTCGCCCACCGACTTCGACAATGGCGGCCGCGAACAGCGCGAGCAGCTCGTCAATGCGGACTTCGTGTACCAGTGGCAGACGGCGTTGGCCAAGCCCGTGAACGTGGGCTTCGGCGCCGAATACCGGCGCGAGGAATTCAGCATCTACGCCGGCGAGGAAGCCTCGTGGGTGCTCGGGCCGTTGCGCGACCTGTCACCCGCGGCCAACGGGTTCCCGGGCGCGCATCCCGCGACGGCCGGCTCCTGGTCGAGCCATACCACCGCGGCCTATGTCGACGTGGACGCCGATCTGACCGAGCGGCTCAATGTCGGCGTCGCGGCCCGCTTCGAGAACTATTCGCTGTTCGGCTCGACCACCAACGGCAAGCTCGCGGCGCGCTTCGCCTTCAACGACGTCGTGAGCCTGCGCGCCGCGGCGAGCACCGGTTTTCGCGCGCCGACGCCCGGCCAGCAGTACCTGCAGAACGTCAGCCAGAACCCGAACCTGGATGCGACGATCCCGCGCTCGGTCGACGTGCGCGCGCAGCTGCCATCCAATTCCGTCGCCGCCGCGCTGTTTGGCGGCACCGCGTTACGTCCCGAGGAGTCGACCAACCTGAGTCTCGGCGTCGTGCTGCAGCCGGCGAGCGGCTTGTCGGTGACGCTCGATGCGTACCAGATCGACATCGACGATCGCATCGGGTTGTCGACTGACTTCGAGCTCACCAATGCGCAGCGCCTGGAGCTTGCGGCCGCGGGTGTGCCGCTCGCGACCGAGCTGACCCACGTACGCTTCTACACCAACAGTTTCGACACGCGCACGCGCGGCCTGGACCTGGTCACCGCGTGGCGCGGCGAGGCGGGGCCCGGGCGCCTCGGGGTGACCTGGGCGAGCAACTACAACGAGACCGAATTCCGCAGCTACGACCCCGCGTTGTTCAACGAGCCGACGCGCGTGGCTTTCCTGCACAACCTGCCGCAATTCACCAGCCACCTGTCGGGCGACTACGACGTGGGCAAGTGGGCGTTCACGGCGCGGCTGCGCCACTACGGCAACTGGACCTACGTGTCGAGCACCTCGGCGACCAATCCGGTGTACGAGGACATCGCCGCCGAAACGTTCTTCGACCTGCTCGCCGGCTACGACGTCACGGAGAACGTGAAGGTCACGGCGGGAGTCGAGAACGTACTGGACAACTACACCCAGCACACCGGGCTCGTGACCGAGCGCAACAACGGGCGTCTCTATCCGCGCGGCGTGCCGTACGAGAACGAAGGTCGCCAGTGGTACGCGCGTGTCGGCGTCAAGTTCTGAAGGGAGCAGGACAATGATGAGTCGAAGGAGTCGAGCACCGCGGGTGTCCGCGGCCATGGTCGCATTGAGCGTCGGCACCGCCGCCGTGTGCGCGCAGGGCGCCGGGACAAGAGTTGCCACGAGAAATTCCGCGAAAAGTGATGGGTAGCGATATCGCCGGCCGACCCCTGCGCTGAAGGCCGGCCGGCGCGCGGCACTGCCGGTTCGATCTGGTATAAGCCGCCCATGGACACCGCCGCGCACCACTGCGGATCTCCGCGATTCGATTCCGGCAATCCGCTCGCCGAGGCCAACGTCCGCCGCGCCTTCTGGCTGACGGCCGCCATGATGGTGGTCGAGATCACCGGCGGCTGGTGGTTCAACTCCATGGCCGTGCTGGCCGACGGCTGGCACATGAGCTCGCACGCGCTGGCACTCGGCCTCTCGGCATTCGCCTATGCCTTCGCGCGCCGGCACGCGGCCAACCGCCGTTACGCCTTCGGCACCTGGAAGGTCGAAGTGCTGGGCAGCTACACCAGCGCCATGCTGCTGCTGGGCATCGTGCTGCTGATGGCCTTCCAGTCCATCGAGCGGCTGGTGAGCCCGCAGGCGATTCATTACGACGAGGCGATCTTCATCGCGGTGGTAGGGCTCGCGGTCAACCTGGTCTGCGCGTGGTGGCTGCGCGGCCATCATCATGGCCACGAACACGGGCATGAACACGATGACGAGCACCACCATGCCGCGCATCACCAGGACCTGAACGTCCGCTCGGCCTATCTACACGTGCTCGCGGACGCGGCGACGTCCGTGCTGGCCATCGTTGCATTGTTGGGAGGCAAGTACTTCGGCTGGTCCTGGCTCGACCCGGTCATGGGCCTGGCGGGCGCGGTGCTGGTCGCGGTGTGGGCGCAGGGGTTGCTGCGCGACTCGGGGCGCGTGCTGCTCGATGCCGAGATGGACGCACCGGTGGTGCGCGAGGTGCGCGAGGTCATCGAACACGGCAAGGTGCCGGCGCGCATCACGGACCTGCACGTCTGGCGGGTCGGCCGCGCGCGGTATGCCTGCGTCGTCAGCCTGACGACGCCATCGAGGAAGGATGGCGACTATTTCCGCCGGGAACTCGCCGTGCACGAAGAGCTGGCGCACGTGACCGTGGAGGTGGACCATGTCGCGACGTGAACGCCGGCAGGAGGACAAGAACATGATGAACCGTCGCTCGTTCTTCATCGGCACGGGGGCCGTCGCCGGCAGCCTCCTTCCCGTACATGGCCGCTCCGCGGATGCGCCCGCGCCGGCCGCGCTCGAACAACTGGAAGCACAGGCGAAGCGCGCGCTGCGTCTTTCGGCCCACACTCCCGACTGGGTGCGGCCACGCCCCGATGCGGACCACAACGTCGTGGTGGTGGGCGCCGGTCACTCCGGGCTGGGAATCGCGCATGGCCTGCGCCGCAAGGGAATCAGCCGCGTCACGCTCATCGACGGCGCCGAGCCCGGCGGCGCCGGCATCTGGCGGAACATCGCGCGCATGCACCAGCTGCGCTCGCCGAAGATGCTGCCGGGACCCGACCTGGGAAATCCGGGGGTGGGCTTTCGCGCCTGGTTCGAAACCCTCCATGGACCGGAGGCTTTCGACGCGCTCGATCGCATCCCGAGGCTCGCCTGGGCTGACTATCTATCGTGGTACGAGCGGGTCACCGAGGCCCAGGTGCGGTATCGCACCAGGCTGGTGGAGATCGAGCCCGCGGGCGACCTGTTGAGACTGCACCTGCAGGTCGATGGCACGCCGCGCACGGAAACCACGCGCAAGCTGGTGCTGGCCAGCGGTTTCGCGGGCGCGGGTGGCGTCCACGTGCCCGACATCCTGGACGGGATTCCCGCCGGCCTCTGGTCACACACCCACACATCGCGCGACTACCGGCCGTTCGCCGGCAAGTCGATCGCCGTCATCGGCGCGGGTGCTTCCGCATTCGATGCCGCGGCCACGGCCCTCGAGCAGGGTGCCCGGGACGTGCATCTCTACAGCCGCCGGGCGTTCATCGACTATCCAGTCCCCGGCGCGGTGCCTCCCATCGGGCCGCCGGCTCCGCCCGGCGTGCGCGGGCACGGCAACCTGGTCGAGCTCGCCTACGAACTACCGGAAGAGGTGCGCTGGCGCGATCATCGGTCGCGTCAGAATCGCGCCGCCTCGGTGCCCATGGATTCGCTGCATCGCGCGCTGGCCTTCGAGAATTTCCACCTGCATCTCGCCAGCCCGTGGACGCGCGCCGTGCCCGGCGCCGGCGGCGTGGTCGCGTACGTCAAGAACAGGAAGCAGCGCTTCGATCACGTGATCGCCGGCTCTGGCTATGACGTCGACCTCGCGACCCAGCCCGAGCTGGCGCCGTTCCATGCCCGTATCGCGCAGTGGGGGGATCGCTATCGTCCGCCCGCGGGCGAAGAAGACACTGCGCTCGCGCGTCACCCGTACCTCGGCAGCCGCTTCGAATTCCAGCCGCGTGACGGCGCGGATGCGGCATTCCTGCGCAACATCCATTGCTTCAACCTCGCTGCGGGCCTGAGCTATGGCACGCTGGTGGGCGACCTGTGGAGCGTCGCGCACCAGCCGCGGTTGGTGTGCGGAATTGCCCGCGACCTGTTCCTGGCGGACCTGGACGTGGCGCAAAACCAGCGCTTCAACAGCCTGCCCGATGCGCCGCCGGATGCCGCGCCCTATCGACGGGCGGTGGCTGCCAGCTGAACGCCGACATCCTGCAATTCAAGCCAGCCGCTTTGCCACCGTGTCCCACTGGATGTTGGCGAAGAACGCGTCGATGTACTTCGCCGCCGCGGCTCCGTAGTCCATCTGGTAGGCGTGCTCGTACATGTCCATGACGAGGACTGGCCGGGTGTCGGGCGGATTGGTGGCGTGATCGGCCATCCAGTAGTTTTCGAGTAGTTTGAGACCCTCGTTGTAGCCGAGCACCACCCAGCCCGAGCCGCCGCCCAGTCCCTGGCCGATCTTGCGGAACTCGCTTTCCCAGGCGTCGTAGCTGCCGAAGGAGCGCGCGATCTTCGTGCGCGTGTCGGCGCCCGGCTTGCCGTCGCCCCCGAGATTGGCGAAGTAGAGCTCGTGCAAGACCACCGACCCGGTGCGGATCAGTTGTTCTCGCTTGAGGTCGCCGTACATCCAGGGCGGCGTGTTGGCGTCGGACAGCGCCTGCATGAGCCGGCCGCGCAGGGTGTTCAGGGCCTTGCTGGCGCCTGAATAGTTGTTCTCCCAGTGCGAGCGGATGAGCTTCTCGGAGATGCCGTTCAGGCCCTTGGGGTCGAAGGGCAGCGGCACGGGTACGTGCTGGTGCGCGAATGCCGCTGCATCGGCGTTGCCCGGCTCGGGCGCGGCGGCGGGAAAGGCGGCGACGCTCGCCAGTGCCGACAACGTTCCTGCGGCCTGGACGAAATCCCGGCGGGTCACTTCATTCATGGCGGACTCCTGGCTGTTGTCTTGCGCGACGAGAACGGCCCGAGCCTACTCGCGGCCGGCGAGTATTCCCATCGGATAGCGTGAGACCCGGAGAGGCGAACGCCGCGCGCCAGCAGGCGGGCGCCGTCGGCAGTGGCCCGCCGGCGACGGGCGCGACGAGTCCGCGCGCAGAATCAGCGCAGGAACGGCACCTTGATCGGCGCGAACTCGCGCTCGACTTCTTCCTGGCTGTCGGACTTTTCGGCGGTCTGCACGAGGCGCGGCGTGAGATGCGGCGCGAGCATCTGCAGGAAGTCGTACATGAAGCCGCGCAACAGCACGCCGCGCCGGAAGCCGGCCCAGGTGGTGTGCACCGGGAACAGGTGCGAGCCGTCGCGCACCTTGAGGTCCGCGTCCTCGGCGCCGTCGATGGCGAGGTTGGCGATGATTCCAACGCCAAGTCCCTCGCGAACGTATTTCTTGATGACGTCCGAGTCCCAGGCGGTGAGCGCGACATTGGGTGCCAGGCCTTCATCGGCGAACAGCTCCACCAGCGACGATGGGCCGGAGAAGCTGAACGAATACGTGACCAGCGGGTAGCTCGCGAGGTCGGCGAAGGTCGGCCGCGGCAGCTCACCCAGCGGATGGCCATGCGGCACCACGATGCAACGGTGCCAACGGAAGCAGGGCAGGCGCACCAGGCTGCCGAAGATCGGGCTGTTGCCGGTGGCGATGGCGAAGTCGATGCGATCGGTGGAAGCGAGGTCGGCGATCTGCTCGGAATTGCCCTGGTGCAGGTGCAGGCGCACCTTGGGGTACTTGTCGCGGAAGCGCTTGAGCACCGGCGGCAGCACGTAGCGCGCCTGCGTGTGCGTGGTCGCGATCGACAGGGAGCCCGCGTCGTCCTTGCGCAGGTCGGCCGCCAGCGCCTTGATGCCGCGCGCCTGGCGCACGATCTGCGCGGCGTGGTCGATGACCTTGTTGCCCGCGGCGGTGGGACGGATGAGCGCGCGGCCCTTGCGCTCGAACAACTGGAAACCGAGCTCGTCCTCGAGCTGCTTCAATTGCTTGCTGACCCCGGGTTGCGCGGCGTGCAGCACGCGCGCCGCCTGGGTGATGTTGAGATCGTTCTCGGCGACCGCCACGAGGTAGCGCAGCTGGATCAGTTTCATGGGGATGCCGGAGCTGGTGGGCCATCGAGGGTGTGCGAGGAGAATCGTCGAGGGGGTCGAATTTCCATCGCTCGCACACCCCCGCGGCCCGGAGGAGACGGTACGCGGCGCGTGGCCGCGCGGTGAACTAACTATTCGTGCTCAGCCCATTCCAGGATGGCAATGGCTCACTTCGCATAGTTCTCCGCCTGGATCTTGTCGAACACGCCGCCATCGCCGAAGTGCTCCTTCTGCGCCTTGCCCCAGCCACCGAACTCCTTGATGGTGACCAGCTCGAGCTTGGGGAACAGCTCCTGGTGCCTGGCCGCGACGTTCGGATCGCGCGGCCGGTAGTAGTTGCGCGCCGCGATCTCCTGGCCTTCCGGCGTGTAGAGGTACTTGAGGTATTCCTCGGCCACCGCACGCGTGCCACGACGCAGCACGACCTTGTCGACCACCGCCACGGAGGGCTCGGCGAGGATGCTGAGCGAGGGGATCACGATTTCCACCTTGTCGGGCCCGAGCTCCTTCACCGCAAGCAAAGCCTCGTTCTCCCAGGAAATGGCGACGTCGCCAATGCCCCGTTGCGCGAAGGTGGTCGTCGAACCGCGCGCCCCGGTGTCCAGCACCGGCACGTTCTTGAACAGCTTGGTGACGAAGGCCTCAGCCGCCGCCGGGCCGCCGTTCTTCAGCCCGTACTGCCAGGCCGCCAGATAGGCCCAGCGCGCGCCGCC
>DASSRK010000077.1:0-31771 GCA_035701825.1 Steroidobacteraceae bacterium | reverse complement strand
GCGATCGGCGTGGCCCAGCCCACCTCGGTCATGGTCACCACCTTCGGCACCGGCAAGGTTTCGGACGAGCGCCTCGAGGCGCTGGTGCGCCAGCACTTCGACCTGCGCCCGAAGGGCATCGTGCAGATGCTCGACCTGCTGCGGCCCATCTACCTGAAGACCGCCGCGTACGGCCACTTCGGCCGCAACGAGCCGGAGTTCTCCTGGGAGAAGACCGACAAGGCCGCGGCGCTGGCCGCGGACGCGGGTGCCCGCAAGACCGCCTGAGAAATGGGGTCAGGCCCCATTTCCTGGAAATGGTGCCAGACTTGAACAAAGGCAGTTCCGCGAGGAGCGCTGCAGCGTCGGATGACGCGAGGCTCGCGGAGTTGCCGATCGATTCCAACGGCGCTCTCTAAATGGAACGAACTAGAGAGGTATCCATGAATGCTGTTGTGAAGCCCGAAACGGGCAAGGACTACGTCATCGCCGACATTTCGCTCGCCGAGTGGGGCCGCAAGGAGCTCAACATCGCCGAGACCGAGATGCCCGGCCTCATGGCCATCCGCGAGGAGTACGCCAAGAGCCAGCCGCTCAAGGGCGCGCGCATCGCGGGCTCGCTGCACATGACCATCCAGACCGCCATGCTCATCGAGACGCTGCAGGCGCTCGGCGCGCAGGTGCGCTGGGCATCGTGCAACATCTACTCCACGCAGGACCATGCCGCCGCGGCAATCGCCGTCAAGGGCACGCCGGTGTTCGCGAAGAAGGGCGAGACGCTCAAGGAATACTGGGAGTACACCCACAAGATCTTCGAGTGGCCCAATGGCGAGCAGGCCAACATGATCCTCGACGACGGCGGCGACGCCACGCTGTTGCTGCACCTGGGCACCAAGGCCGAGAAGGACCTCTCGGTCGTCGCGAATCCGACCAGCGAGGAAGAGATCGAGCTGTACAACTCGATCAAGGCCACGCTCAAGAAGGATCCCAAGTGGTATTCGACGCGCATCCGTCAGATCCGGGGCGTGACCGAGGAAACCACCACCGGCGTGCATCGCCTGTACGACATGCACAAGCGCGGCGAGCTCGCGTTCCCCGCCATCAACGTCAACGATTCGGTCACCAAGTCGAAGTTCGACAACCTGTACGGCTGCCGTGAGTCGCTGGTGGACGCCATCAAGCGCGCCACCGACGTCATGGTCGCCGGCAAGATCGCCGTGGTGGCCGGTTATGGCGACGTGGGCAAGGGCTCGGCCCAGGCGCTGCGCGCGCTGTCGGCGCAGGTGTGGGTGACCGAGATCGACCCGATCAACGCGCTGCAGGCGGCGATGGAAGGCTTCCGCGTGGTCACCATGGACTACGCCGCCGACAAGGCCGACATCTTCGTCACCGCCACCGGCAACTTCCACGTGATCACGCACGACCACATGAAGGCGATGAAGCACAACGCCATTGTCTGCAACATCGGCCATTTCGATAACGAGATCGACGTGGCGTCGCTCGCGAAGTACCAGTGGGAAGAGATCAAGCCGCAGGTGGATCACGTCATCTTCCCCGACGGCAAGCGCATCATCATGCTGGCCAAGGGACGCCTCGTGAACCTCGGCTGCGGCACCGGCCACCCGAGCTACGTGATGAGCTCGAGCTTCGCGAACCAGACCATCGCGCAGATCGAGCTGTTCACGCAGACGGCCAAGTACCCGCTCGGCGTGTACGTGCTCCCGAAGCATCTCGACGAAAAGGTGGCGCGCCTGCAGCTGAAGACGTTGAACGCGCAACTGACGACGCTGACGGACCAGCAGGCCCGGTACATCGGCGTGAGCAAGGACGGCCCGTACAAGGCAGATCACTACCGTTACTAAGAAAGAAGACGAATGACGGCAAGAATCCTCGACGGCAAGGCCGTCGCGGCGAAGGAAAGGCAGAGGTCGGCGGCGCGAGCCGCCGACTTCATTTCGACGTTCGGTCGCGCCCCGGGATTGGCGGTGGTCAAGGTCGGCGAAGACCCGGCCTCCGCGGTCTACGTGCGCAACAAGCGCAAGGCCTGCGAGGAGTGCGGCATCGCCTCCTTCGCGCACGACCTGCCCGCGACCACCACGCGCGCTGAGTTGTTAGGGCTCGTCGATCGGTTGAACAAGGACGATGCCGTCGACGGCATCCTGCTGCAATTGCCGCTGCCCAAGGGTCTCGACAGCACCGAGATCATGGACACCATCGACCCGGCCAAGGACGTCGATGGTTTTCATCCGACCAACACCGGCCTGCTGGCGCAGAAGCGTCCGGGCCTGCGCCCATGCACGCCGTGGGGCGTGATGCGCCTGCTCAAGGAATATTCGATCGATCCCACCGGGCTGCGTGCCGTGGTGGTCGGCGCGTCCAACATCGTCGGGCGGCCGATGGCCCTGGAGTTGTTGCTCGGGCGCGCGACCGTCACCGTGTGCCACACGGGAACGCGCGACCTGCGCGGCGAAGTGGAACGCGCGGAGCTGGTGGTCGCCGCGGTCGGCAAGCCGGCGTACATCCCGGGTCACTGGGTCCGCGAGGGCGCGGTGGTCATCGATGTCGGAATCAACCGGCTTCCCGACGGGAAGCTGGCGGGAGACGTCGAATATGCGAGCGCGGCGGAGCGTGCCTCCTGGATCACGCCCGTTCCCGGCGGCGTGGGCCCGATGACCATCGCCATGCTCCTGTCGAATACGGTCGACGCGGCGCTGGCCCGGAAGAAAGTCAAATAGCACGACTTTGAGCGGGGGTTGCGGCGCCAGTCGATCAGCCCCCGGACGGGTGGGAGTAAACTCGCCCGCATGAAAGCTCCCGTGAAGGAGATCCTGATCGAGGCGCTGCGCCCGGCGGGCGATTCGCGCCGCAGCGACGCCATCGCGGTGGAGGAGCCGCTGGAAATCCGCCTGATGCGCGACGGCCTGCCCGAGGCCGACGAGAACGGCGGCACCGGCCGTTCCATTTCCGTGACCATGCGCACCCCCGGCAATGACGCGGAGCTCGCGGTCGGATTCCTGCACGGGGAAGGCATCCTCCATGCATCCCGCGACATCGTCGGCACCGGCCACTGCGGGCCGGACGGCAACATCCTGCGCGTCACGGTGCGCGACGACCTGCCCCTGGATCTTGCGCGACTGACGCGCAACTTCTATTCGAGCTCGAGCTGCGGCGTGTGCGGCAAGGCATCCATCGAGGCGGTGACCGCCAGCGCCGGCGGCCGGCGCGTGGCGCCCCCTGGGCCGGGCCGGATGATAGTCAGCGAGTCCGTGCTGCGCGGCCTGCCGGACAAGCTGCGCGCAGCGCAGACCGGTTTCGCGGAGACCGGCGGCATGCACGCCGTCGGGTTGTTCGACGCGCAGGGCACGCTGCTCGCCAGCCGCGAGGACGTCGGGCGCCACAACGCCATGGACAAGCTGGTGGGCGCGGCGCTGCTCGCCGATGAATTGCCGTGGAGCGAACGCATCCTGCTGCTGTCGGGCCGCGCCAGCTTCGAGCTCCTGCAGAAGGCCATGATGGCGGGCTGTCCCGTCGTTGCCGCGATAGGCGCGCCTTCGACGCTCGCAGTCGAGTTGGCCGAATCGGCGGGCATCACACTCGTTGCCTTCCTGCGCCCGGGCGGCTGCAACGTCTACAGCCACGCCGGGCGCGTGCGCCCATCGCGGAAAGACTCATGAACGACGACGCCGACAGGATTCGCCGCTGCGTGGCCGGGGCCGTGCAGAAGTTCGCGGGCGAACCCGGCCCGCTGCTCGAGATACTCCACGCCATCCAGGACGAGCTGGGCTTCGTGCCGGCCGCGGCCGTGCCACAGCTCGCGCAGGCGCTGAACCTGTCGCGCGCCGAGATCCATGGGGTGATCACCTTCTATCATCACTTCCGCGCGAAGGCGCCGGGCCGCTTCGTGGTGCAGCTGTGCCGCGCCGAGGCCTGCCAGTCGATGAATGCGCGCGCGCTGGAGGAATTCATACGCGGCAAGTTGCGGCTGGACTTCGGCGAGACGACGCCGGACGGGCGCATCACGCTCGAGCCGGTGTACTGCCTCGGCAACTGCGCCTGCGCGCCGGCCCTGATGGTGAACGGCGAGCTGCACGGGCGCGTGACACCGGAGCGCGCGGCGGAAATCATCAAGGAATGGGGCGTGGCATGAGCTCACCCGTCACCGTGTACGTGCCCGGGGATGCCAGCGCGCTGTCGCTCGGCGCCGGCCAGGTGGCGCGCGTGCTCGGCGCGGAGGCGGCGCGGCGCGGTCGCGAGGTGCGCATCGTGCGCAACGGGTCGCGTGGCCTCTACTGGCTAGAGCCGCTGGTCGAGGTCGTGACGCCGGCGGGCCGCGTCGCCTACGGCCCGGTCACCGCGGCCCAGGTGCCCAAACTACTCGACGCCGGCCTGCTCGAGGGCGGCGCGCACGAGCTGCGGCTCGGCGACATCGCCACGCATCCCTGGCTCGCCAGCCAGCAGCGCCTGACGGGAGCCCGGCTCGGCGTGGTGGATCCGACCAGCCTCGACGACTACCTGGCGCACGGCGGCTATGCCGGCCTGCGCGCGGCGCTCGCCCTGCCGCCCGGCGAAGTGGTGCGCGCCGTCACCGACTCGGGCCTGCGCGGCCGCGGCGGCGCGGCGTTCCCGACCGGCATCAAGTGGCAGACCGTGCACGACCAGCCAGCGCAGCAGAAGTACATCGCCTGCAACGCGGACGAGGGCGACTCGGGCACCTTCGCCGATCGCATGCTGATGGAAGGCGATCCGTTCTCGCTGATCGAGGGCATGACCATCGCCGGCATCGCCACGGGCGCCACCCAGGGCTACATCTACCTGCGGATCGAATATCCGCACGCGGCGCGGGCATTGGCGCGTGCGCTGACCGTGGCGCGCGAGCGCGGCTACCTCGGCGCCGACGTGCTCGGCAGCGGCAGGCGCTTCGACATCGCGGTGCGCATGGGCGCCGGCGCGTATATCTGCGGCGAGGAAACCTCGATGCTCGAGAGCCTCGAGGGCCGCCGCGGCGAGGTGCGCGTACGGCCGCCGTTGCCCGCGATCAAGGGCCTGTTCGGCCAGCCCACCGTGGTCAACAACGTGGTCACGCTGTGCAGCGTGCCCATCGTGCTGGCGCGCGGCGCGCAGTTCTACCAGGATTTCGGCGTCGGCAGGTCGCGCGGCACCGTGCCGCTGCAGCTCGCCGGCAACGTGAAGCGCGGCGGACTCGTCGAGCGGGCCTTCGGCCTGACCGTGAACCAGCTGGTGCACGACTATGGCGGCGGTTCGGCCACCGGCCGGCCGGTGCGCGCGGTGCAGATCGGCGGGCCGCTCGGCGCCTATCTACCCGCCTCGGAATTCGACACGCCGCTCGAGTACGAGGCGCTGGCGGCCAGGAACGCGCTGCTGGGCCACGGCGGGGTGGTGGTGTTCGACGACCGCGTCGACATGGCGCGCATGGCGCGCTACGCGCTCGAGTTCTGCGCGGTGGAATCGTGCGGCAAGTGCACGCCGTGCCGCATCGGCTCGACGCGCGGCGTGGAGCTGGTCGATCGCATCATCGCCGGCCGCACGGACAACTCCCGCAACGGGGCGCAGTCCGCCGATCTCGCGCTGCTCGACGAGCTGTGCGACACCCTGTTCAACGGATCGCTGTGCGGACTGGGCGGCCTGACGCCGTTCCCGGTGCGCAGCGCGCTGAAGCATTTCCGCGAGGACTTCCAGCGCGTCCAGTGACGTGCAGGAGCACATGTATGTACGCCAAGGACTATCACGATCTGGGGACGCCCGGGGCAACCGGCGAAAACGTCACGCTGGAGATCGATGGGGCCACCGTCAGCGTGCCCGCCGGCACCTCGATCATGCGCGCGGCGGCCCTGGCCGACCGCGATGTTCCCAAGCTCTGCGCCACCGACACGTTGAAGCACTTCGGCTCCTGCCGCGTGTGCCTGGTGGAAATCGAAGGCCGCAAGGGATTCCCGGCGTCGTGCACCACCGAGGTGGCCGCCGGCATGAAGGTGCGCACGCAAAGCGAGGCGTTGACCAGGATGCGCCGCGGCGTGCTCGAGCTGTACGTCTCCGAGCACCCGATGGGCAGTTGCCCGGACTCCAGCCGCTGCGAGCTCGAGCACCTGGCCGGCGAACATGGTATCGGCGAGTCGCGCTTCGCGGCGCCCAAAACACCTCGCCACGTGCACACGCCCAGGGAAGTCGATCACAGCAATCCGTATTTCCGTTTCGACAATGACCTCTGCATCGTCTGCTCGCGTTGCGTGCGCGCCTGCGAGGAAACCCAGGGGACGTTCGCGCTGACCATCGAAGGACGCGGGCTCGAGTCCCGCGTGGCGGCGTCGCAGGGCGAGCCGTTCCTGGAATCGGAATGCGTGTCCTGCGGCGCCTGCGTCGAGGCCTGCCCGACGGGCGCGCTGCTGGAGAAGTCGGTGTTGACCGCCGGTCTTCCGCAGAAGGCCGTCGCGACCACCTGCGCCTACTGCGGCGTCGGCTGCACGCTGGTGGCCGAGGTCACCGACGGCGCGGTGTCGCGCATGGTGCCGAGCCGTGACGGGCGCGCCAACCAGGGACATGCCTGCGTGAAGGGCCGCTTCGCGTATGGCTATGCGACGCACCCGGACCGCGTCACGAAGCCGCTCATCCGCAAGAGCATCACCGACGAATGGACCGAGGTGAGCTGGGATGAGGCCATCAACCACGCGGCCTCCGAGTTCAAGCGCATCCAGGCGAAGTACGGCAGGGATTCGATTGGCGGCATCACCTCGTCACGTTGCACCAACGAGGAGACCTTCCTGGTGCAGAAGCTGGTGCGCGCGGCGTTCAAGACCAACAACGTCGACACCTGCGCGCGCGTGTGCCATTCGCCGACGGGCTACGGGCTCAAGCACACCATCGGCGAATCCGCGGGCACGCAGGAGTTCGTCTCGGTGCAGCAGGCCGACGTGATCATGGTGATCGGCGCCAGTCCCACCGAGGCGCACCCGGTGTTCGCCTCGCAGATGAAGCGCCGGCTGCGCCAGGGCGCGGGCCTCATCGTGGTCGACCCGCGCGCCATCCCGCTGGTGAAGTCGGCGCACGTCGAGGCCGACTACCACCTGCGCCTGCTGCCGGGCACCAACGTGGCCATCATCAATGCGCTGGCGCACGTGATCGTGACGGAAGGCCTCACCCGCGAGGATTACGTCGCGGAACGCTGCGAGAAGGACTCCTGGGAGAAATGGAAGAAGTTCGTCTCCGACCCGGTCAATTCGCCCGAGGCCGTGGAGCAGATCACCGGCGTCAAGGCCGGGCTGATCCGCGGCGCGGCGCGCCTCTACGCCCGCGGACCCAACTCGGCTATCTACTACGGCCTCGGCGTGACCGAGCACAGCCAGGGCAGCACCATGGTGATGGGCATCGCCAACCTCGCCATGGCCACCGGCAACCTGGGCCGTGAAGGCGTGGGCGTGAGCCCGCTGCGCGGCCAGAACAACGTGCAGGGTTCCTGCGACATGGGCTCGTTCCCGCACGAGTTCTCCGGCTATCGCCACGTCTCGGACGACTCGGTGCGCGGCGCCTTCGAGGCCATGTGGAAGGTGTCGTTGAGCGGTGAGCAGGGCCTGCGGATTCCCAACATGTTCGAGGCGGCGCTCGATGGCAGCTTCAAGGGCATGTACATCCAGGGCGAGGACCTGGCGCAATCGGATCCGAACACCTCGCACGTCACCGCGGCGCTGTCCTCGCTCGAATGCCTGGTCATCCAGGACATCTTCCACAACGAGACCGCACGGTACGCCCACGTGTTCCTGCCCGGTACCTCGTTCCTCGAGAAGGACGGCACGTTCACCAACGCCGAGCGCCGCATCTCGCGCGTGCGCAAGGTCATCGAGCCGCTCTGCGGGCTCGCGGACTGGGAGGTGACCATGCGCCTGTCGAACGCGCTGGGTTATCCCATGAGCTACACGCACCCGTCGCAGATCATGGACGAGATCGCGGCGCTCACGCCGACCTTCGCCGGCGTGAGCTACGAGAAGATAGACCGCCTCGGGTCCATCCAGTGGCCCTGCAACGACAAGGCCCCCGAGGGCACGCCCACCATGCACGTGGGCGAGTTCGTGCGTGGCAAGGGCCGGTTCTACGTGACGGCCTATGTGCCCACGAGCGAACGCACGTCGAGCAGGTACCCGCTGCTGCTGACGACGGGCCGCATTCTTTCGCAGTACAACGTCGGCGCGCAGACGCGCCGCACTTCGAACGTGGCCTGGCACAGCGAGGACCGGCTCGAGATGCATCCGCACGATGCCGAGGCGCGCGGCATCGAGCACGGCGACTGGGTGGGTGTCACCAGCCGCGCCGGCGATACCGTGCTGCGCGTCGAGATCACCGAGAAGGTGGCGGTGGGCGTGGTGTACACCACGTTCCACTTCCCGGAATCGGGCGCGAACCTGATCACCACCGACAACTCCGACTGGGCCACCAATTGCCCCGAGTACAAGGTGACCGCGGTGCAGGTGGTCAAGGTGGCGCAGCCGGCGGCGTGGCAGCGGCGCCGGCAGGCGGCACTGCCCGCGTCACCGCGCGACAAGCGCACGCCGGCCGAAACCATGGGTAACTGAGTCGTGGACGTCGAGCACCTGGTCGCGATGGCGAACGACATCGCCAATTTCTTCGACGCCGAGTCCGGCAAGGACAGGGCGCCGGAAAGCGTGCGCTTCCACATGTCGCGTTACTGGGAGTCACGCATGCGGCGCGCGATCATCGAGCATCTCCAGCACAAGGGCGGAGCGGGTCTCAGCGCAACGGCGCGCGCCGCCGTCGAGAAACTGGCGCAACCGGCCTGATCGGCCCATAGCCCAAATCTATGGAGATGAGGGCCGGCGCGCTGCACGCGGCCGCGACGTCGTGTCAGTATTGCCGCCCATGAATTCCTCCCTCGCGGCGAAAGTCGCCGCCAAGAAGTTCGTCGTCACGGGCGAGCTCACGCCGCCGAAGGGCATCGATCTCACCAGGCTGTTCGCCACCGCCGAGCTGCTGCGCGGCTCGGTGGATGCGCTCAACGTCACCGAGTCGCCGCGTGCGCGCATGGCCATGGATCCGCGCGCCGTGGGCAAGCTCCTGCAGGACCGCGGCATCGAGGTCATCGTCCAGGTGACCAGCCGCGACCGCAATCGCATCGCCGTGCAATCCGACCTGTTGGGCGCGGCGGCGCTGGGCTTGAAGAACTTCGTGTTCATGGGCGGCGATTCGCCGGCGGGCGGCGACCACCCGGATGCCAAGCCGGTGTTCGACCTCACGGCTTCGGGCCTGCTGCAGGCGGCCGAGGCGCTGCGCAATGGCAAGGACTTCGCCGGCAATCCATTGCAGGGCGCGCCCGAGCTGTTCCTCGGCGCGACCGCGAACCCGGGAGCGAAGAATTTCGAGGCCGAGGTCGAGAACACGCGCCGCAAGATCGATGCCGGCGCGAAGCTGCTGCAGACCCAGGCCATCTACCACGTCGACCAGCTGCAGCGCTTCATCGACGCGGTGAAACCGGACGGAGTGGCCGTGCTCGCCGGGATCATCCCGCTGAAGTCGGAGAAGAGCGGGCCGTGGCTCAACGCGAACCTGCCGGGCGTGGTGGTGCCGGACGACATGCTCGCGGACATGGAGCAGGCCGCGAGGGACGGGCGGGCAAAAGAACGCGGCGTGGAGCTCGCGGCGCGGGTGATCCGCGAAATGCTGGGCACGGCACAGGGTGTGCACATCATGGCCATCGGCGGAGAAGCCGAGGTGCCGGAGATCCTGCGGCAGTCGGGCGTGCGCGCCTAGTCCCGCCGCGCCCGGCGGTGTCTGCCCACTCGACGGCTGGCGCCCGCGCGGCTACCGTCGCCCTCAACCGGAGGTGCGACATGGCTGTTCCCTGGATGGCGGTTGGAAGCCTGGTGCTCGGCAATCTCGACAAGATCATGGCCGTGGTCAGGCCGGGCTTCACGCACAAGAAGATAGAGAAGCTCGACAGCCAGACCGACTTGCTGAACCAGCAGATCGCCGAGCTGCAGTCCGCGGCCGCCGCGAATGCCGAGCAGATCCGGGTGCTCGCGGAGCAGCTCAAGGACGTGGTGTCGGCGTTGGAGCAGGCCGCGACCTCGGCGGCGGCCGAGCGCGCCGCCACGCGTCGTTTCGCGTGGGCCGCGCTGGCGCTGTCGATCGTCGCCCTGGGGCTCGCGATGAGTGCAATCGTCCTTTAGTCCCCCGTGCGCCTGGGCAGGCGCGCCGTATAACCAAGTGCGTTACTTCTCGATCCCGAACCGTTCGGATAAACGGCAGGGACCGCCAGCACGGCAGCAGGAGAGCGCACATGGGCACCCAAGACAACGGCGAGAGCCAATCCTTCGCACCCGACAGGGAGATCGAGTCCACCGAGGTTCCGGCAGGAGTCGATCGTCGTACCTTCCTCATGCGCACCGCGGTCATCGGCGCCGCGTCGGTGATGACCGGCCGGGCGCTCTCCGCGGAGGAACAGAAGTCGCGCGCCTCCGCGCCGCCGCCGCTCGGCGGCAAGATGTCGCCGAATCTCCAGGTGGTGAAGAATTCCAAGGGCCCGGTCATGACGGTGCTCGAGGAGTTCTACAAGGTGGGCCCGGGCCCCTCGAGCTCGCACACCATCGGGCCGATGCGCATCACCTACGACTTCTACCAGCGCTGCACCAAACTACCCGCGGCGCAGCTCGACCAGGCCACGGCGCTGAAGGTGCACCTGTATGGCAGCCTGAGCGCCACCGGCAAAGGCCACGGCACCGAACGCGCGGCACTCGCCGGGCTCATCGGCAAGGAGCCGGCGACCGTCGATCCCTTGTTCCTCGACAGCCTGGTCGAAAATCCCGACCAGACCTTCAAGGTGAAGCTCGGCGGCAAGGAACACACGGTCTCGCTCAAGGACATCATCTACGACGCGCCCAAGGGCGAATGGCCGCATCCGAACACCATGACCTGCAAGCTGCTCGCCGGCGACAAGGTGCTGCTGGAGCAGGAGTACTACTCCGTCGGCGGCGGCTTCATCGAGTGGAAGGGCTACACGCCGCCCAAAAAGGGCCAGCCGAAATACCCGTACTCGACCATGAAGGAACTGCAGGCGCACGCCGACAAGAACAAGCTGTCGATCTCGCAGCTCGCCATGGCCAACGAGATCGCCGTCTCGGGCAAGAGCGAGGCGGAGATCAACGCCTTCATCGACAAGGTCACCACCGCGATGCTGAACATCGTGAAGACCGGCCTGTCGATGCCGCCGGGCACGCTGCCGGGGCCGATCAAGCTCAAGACCAAGGCGGGTGAGGTCTACAAGCGCGCCATGGACGACGAGTTCGAGAAGCAGCGCGGCGTCGGCGTGGTCGCGGCCTATGCACTCGCGGGCTCGGAAGAGAACGCGCGCGGACATCTCGTGGTGACGGCGCCCACGGGTGGATCGGCCGGCGTGATGCCGGCGCTGGTGTACGCCGTGGGTGAGGGCGGCCGCAAGCTGTCGCCGGAGAAGATTCGCGCCGGCATGCTGGCCGCCGCGGTCATCGGCTACCTCGGCAAGCACAATGCAACGCTGTCCGGTGCGGAAGGCGGCTGCCAGGCGGAGATCGGCGTGGCCTCGGCCATGGGTGCCGCGTTTCTCGCCGAAGCGCACGGCTTCCCGCACCAGGTGGTCGCGAACGCGGCCGAGTCCTCGCTCGAGCACCATCTCGGCATGACCTGCGACCCGGTCGCGGGCTTCGTGCAGATCCCGTGCATCGAGCGCTGTGCGTACGGCGCGGTGAAGTCCTGGACCGGCTTCATGATCGCCAGCAACGAGATCCCCGCCGATCGCCGCGTGGACTTCGACACCACGGTGACTGCGATGGCGCTGACCGCGAAGGAGATGAACTCCAAGTACAAGGAGACCTCGGAAGGCGGCCTCGCAGTCTCGTTGGTGCTCTGCTAGCGCCGTGACGACGGTGGGAAAGACGGCGGCGAAGACGGCTGCGGTCGCGTGGCTGATCACCGCCGTCTACTACTTCTACCAGTACATCATGCGCTCGGCCCCGAGCGTGATGATGCCGCAGCTGTCCGAGGCCTTTGGCATGTCGGCCATGGGCGTCGCCGCCATGGCCGGACTCTTCTACTACGGCTATTCGCCCTTCAGCCTGGTGGCGGGCGTGACGCTGGATCGCTTCGGCCCGCGCAGGGTGGTGCCCGTCGGCGCCGCGGTGTGCGGACTCGGCGCGTTGCTGTTCGCCACGGGAAACGAGCAGGTCGCGAGCCTCGGGCGCCTGCTGCAGGGCGCTGGCGGCGTGTTCGCGCTGGTGGGCGCGGTGTATATCGCGACTTCAAACTTCCCCGCTTCGCGCGCCGCGACGCTGATCGGCGCCACGCAGATGTTCGGCATGGCCGGCGGCTCCGCGGGGCAGTTCATGGTGGGGCCGGCCATCGCCGCCGGCGTCGCGTGGAATACCTTCTGGATGGTGATGGGCGTTCTCGGGCTCGGCATCGCGGTGGCGCTGCTCGTACTGATTCCCGCGAAGGCGCCGGTCGACGATGCGTCGCACGAGCCCGGCGAGTCCTGGCTGAAGGTCGCCGGGCGCGCCATGCTCACGGTGTTCCGCAATCCGCAGTCCATCCTGTGCGGCATGATCTCGGGATTGCTGTTCATTCCCACCACCATCTTCGACATGATCTGGGGCGTGCGCTTCCTGCAGGATTCCCACGACTTCCCGTACGCGGATGCCGTGCTGCGCTCCGCCGCGGTGCCCTTCGGCTGGATCATCGGCTGCCCGCTGCTCGGGGCGATTTCCGACAAGCTCGGCCGGCGCAAACCCGTCATCATCGGCGGCGCGCTGCTGCTGCTGGCCTGCCTGGCGTGGATTCTCTACGGCAAACCCGGCGTGCTGCCGCCGTTTTCGGTGGCGCTGGTGGCCGGCGTCGCCTCGGGAGCGGCCATGATTCCGTATACCGTCATCAAGGAAGCGAATCCGCCGCAGTACGGCGGCACGGCGACCGGCGTGATCAACTTCCTCAACTTCACCTTCAGCGCCTTGTTAGGGCCCGTGTTCGGCGGGTTGCTGGTCGCGGTCAGCGGCGGCGCCGGGAAGTTCAGCCACGGTCACTACCAGGATGCGTTCACCCCGCTCATGTACGGCGTGTTGCTCGCCATCGTCCTGGCCCTGATCCTCCGGGAAACCGGACCCGCCAAGCGAGTGTCCCCATGAACAAGACTGGAAGCGGCAAGTACGAGGCTTTGCTCGAGCGCTGCCGCGCGTACGAACCGGTGCCGACGGCCGTCGCGCATCCCTGCGAGGAAACGGCGTTGGCCGGCCCGCTCGAGGCGGCCGGGAAGGGACTGATCATTCCCATCCTCGTCGGGCCCGTCGCCAGGATCAGGGACGTGGCGGCGCGCGCCGGCATCGATCTCGGGAACACCGAGATCGTCGATGCGCCGCACAGCCACGCCGCCGCCGCGGCCGCGGTGGCGCTGGTGCGGGAAGGCCGTGCCGAGGTGCTCATGAAGGGCAGCTTGCACAGCGACGAGCTGCTCGGCGCCGTGGTGTCGAAGGAAAGCGGGCTGCGAACCGGCCGTCGCATCAGCCACGTGTTCATCATGGACGTGCCTACCTACCACAAGGTGCTGGTGGTGACCGATGGCGCCATCAATATCGCGCCGACGCTCGAGGAGAAGGCGGACATCTGCCAGAACGCCATCGATCTCGCGCACGCGATGGACATCGAACGGCCCAAGATCGCGGTGCTCGCCGCGGTCGAGACCGTGACGTCGAAGATGCCGGCCACGATCGACGCGGCCTGCCTCTGCAAGATGGCCGACCGCGGCCAGATCGTCGGCGGAGTCTTCGATGGGCCCCTGGCCTTCGACAATGCCATCAGCAAGGAGGCCGCGAGGATCAAGGGCATCACCTCCGAGGTCGCCGGCGATCCCGACATCCTGCTGGCTCCCGATCTCGAGGCCGCGAACATCCTGGCCAAGCAGCTGTCGTTCCTGGCCAATGCCGACAGCGCGGGCCTGGTGCTCGGCGCGCGCGTGCCGGTGATCCTGACCAGTCGCGCCGACAGCGTGCGCTCGCGCATCGCCAGCTGCGGCGTGGCCATGCTGGCCGCGCATGCCCGGCGCCGCAAGGCCTGACCCATGACCGTGCTGGTGCTGAACGCCGGTTCTTCCAGCCTGAAATTCACGGTGTACGGAAAACTGGGCGCCGATTCCGCCGAGGTCACCGCCAGCGGGCAGATCGAAGGCATCGGCACCGCGCCGCGCTTCACGGCCAGGGATGCCGCGGGCACCCGACTCGCCGACGACAAGCTCGATGCCACCGTCAAGGATGCGCGCGGCGCGCTGGACGCGCTCGGGCAGTGGCTGCGTTCACGATACGGTGGCGCGCAGGTGCATGGCGTAGGCCATCGCGTGGTGCACGGCGGGGCGCGCTACCAGAAGCCGACGCGCGTGACTGCGCAGGTGATGGAAGAGCTGCGTGCCCTGTCGCCCCTGGCGCCGCTGCACCAGCCACACAACCTGGCGGCCATCGACGCCGTCCTGGAGCGGCTGCCGGACGTTCCGCAGGTGGCGTGTTTCGACACCAGCTTTCATCGCACCCAGCCGGCGGTGGCCGAGCTGATCGCGCTGCCGGCCGACATCCGCGCCCGCGGTGTCCAGCGTTACGGCTTCCACGGCATCTCGTACGAATACATCGCCTCGGTGCTGCCGGGCGTGGCGCCGCGGATCGCCCGGGGCCGGGTGATCGTGGCGCACCTCGGCAGTGGCGCGAGCCTGTGCGCGCTGCACGAAGGCCGAAGCATCGCGACGTCGATGGGCTTCACCGCGCTCGACGGCATCTGCATGGGCACGCGGCCGGGCGCGGTCGATCCCGGCGTGATCCTCCACCTGTTCCAGGGCCTGGGTCTCACCGCGAAGGAAGTCGAGACCCTGCTCTACAAGAAGTCCGGCCTGCTCGGCATTTCGGGCATCAGCAACGACATGCGTGACCTGCTCGCGAGCCAGGAGCCCGCCGCAAAGCTGGCGATCGACTATTTCGTGTACCGCGCGGCCCAGGAGATCGGCGCACTGGCCGCTTCGCTCGGCGGACTCGATGCGCTGGTGTTCACGGCCGGCATCGGGGAGAAGTCCCCGGAAATCCGCCGCCGCATTTGCCAGGCCTCGGCCTGGCTCGGGATCGAAGTCGACCCGGCCGCCAATGAAAAAGCCGGACCGCTCATTTCGAAGCCGGACAGCCGCGTGTCGGCGTGGACCATTCCCACCAACGAAGAACTCATGATCGCGCGCCACACCGGCGCGCTGCTCGGACTGAATTGAGGAGATCGACATGGCGGCCAATCTCAAACCCGTGGCATCGGACGCTGCGAATCCCGCCTGGGAAGGATTCAAGGGCGCGCTCTGGCAGAAGGAAATCAACGTCCGCGCCTTCATCCAGCTGAACTACACGCCCTATGACGGTGACGAGAAATTCCTCGCGACGGTGACGCCACGCACGCAGGGCCTCTGGCAGAAACTGCAGGCGCTGTTCGTCGAGGAGCGCAAGAAGGGCGTGCTCGACGTCTCGCAGATCCCGAGCTCGATCGTCGCGCACGGGCCCGGCTACATCGACAAGGACCACGAGATCATCGTCGGCCTGCAGACCGAGGCGCCGCTCAAGCGCGCCATCATGCCGAACGGGGGCTTGCGCATGGTGCTGAGCGCGCTCAAGGCCTATGGCTACGAGCCCGACCCGAACGTGGTCGAGATCTTCACCCGGTACCGCAAGACGCACAACGAGGGCGTGTTCGACGCGTACACCGCCGACGTGCGCCGCTGCCGCAGCTCGCACGTGCTCACGGGCCTGCCCGATGCCTACGGCCGCGGCCGCATCATCGGCGACTACCGCCGCGTCGCGCTGTACGGAATCGACCGGCTGGTCGAGCACAAGCAGAAGGAACGCGCCGCGCTCGATGCGGAGATGTCCACCGAGAGCATCATCCGCGACCGCGAGGAACTGTCCGAGCAGGTGCGCGCGCTGAAGGAGCTGCAGCAGATGGCCAGGAGCTACGGCTTCGACATCTCGAAGCCGGCAGCCAATGCGAAGGAGGCCGTGCAGTGGCTGTACTTCGCCTACCTGGCGGCGGTCAAGGAGCAGAACGGCGCCGCCATGTCCATCGGGCGCGTGTCGAGCTTCCTCGACGTCTACATCGAGCGTGACCTCGCCCGCGGCACGCTCACCGAATCGCAGGCGCAGGAAATCATCGATGACTTCGTCATCAAGCTGCGCATCGTGCGCTTCCTGCGTACGCCGGAGTACGACGAGCTGTTCGCGGGTGACCCGACCTGGGTCACCGAATCCATCGGCGGCATGGGCGACGACGGCCGCACGCTGGTGACGCGCACCAGCTTCCGCTTGCTGCAGACCCTGTACAACCTCGGCCCCGCGCCCGAGCCCAACCTCACCATCTGGTATTCGCCGCGCATGCCGGAGGGATTCCGGCGCTTTGCCGCGCGCGTCGCCATCGACACCAGTTCGCTGCAGTTCGAGAGCGACGAGATCATGCGCGCCGCCTGGGGCGACGACGGTGCCATCGCCTGCTGCGTCTCGCCCATGTTGCTGGGCAAGCAGATGCAGTTCTTCGGCGCGCGCTGCAACCTCGCCAAGGCGATGCTGTATGCCATCAACGGCGGTCGCGACGAGATCAGCGGCGCGCAGGTGGCGCCGGCCACCGACATCGTGAAAGGCGAGGTGCTCGACTTCGACGAAGTGGTGGATCGCTTCGAGAAGACCATGGACTGGCTGGCGGGGGTGTACGTCAACGCCATGAACATCATCCACTACATGCACGACAAGTACGCCTACGAGCGCATCGAGATGGCGCTGCACGACTACGCGCCGGTGCGCACCATGGCCTTCGGCATCGCCGGCCTTTCGGTGGTGGCGGACTCGCTCGCGGCGATCAAGTACGGCAGGGTCAGCGTGATCCGCAACGAGACCGGCCTCATCGTCGACTACAGGACCGAGGGCGACTTCCCGAAGTTCGGCAACAACGACAATCGCGTCGACCAGATCGCGGTGTGGTGCGTCAGCACTTTCATGAAGAAGCTGCGCAAGTACCCGACGTATCGCAATGCGCTGCATACGCAGTCGGTGCTCACCATCACCTCGAACGTGGTGTACGGCAAGGGCACCGGCAACACGCCCGACGGCCGTCGCCACGGCGAGCCGTTCGCGCCGGGCGCGAACCCGATGCACGGCCGCGACACGCACGGCATCCATGCCTCGGCGGCGTCGGTGGCCAAGATCCCGTATCGCGACGCGCAGGACGGCATCTCGCTGACCACGACGCTGGTGCCGGAGGGACTCGGGCGCGTGCCCGGGGATCGCATCACCAATCTCACCGGCATCCTCGATGCGTATTTCGGTTCCACCGGCTTCCACATGAACATCAACGTGCTCAACCGCGACACGTTGCTCGATGCCATGGAGCATCCGGAGAAGTACCCGAGCCTGACCATCCGGGTCTCCGGTTACGCGGTGAACTTCATCCGCCTCACGCGCGAGCAGCAGATGGACGTGATCAACCGGACCTTCCACGGTGGTTAGGGCATGAGCACGCCCGCGGCGCCACCGGTTTCGCTGGAGGCGGCCAGTCCCTTCGACATGCGCGTGCATCTCGGCGATGGCGTGCCCGAGACCGA
The DNA here is from genome assembly GCA_035701825.1 of Steroidobacteraceae bacterium. Lineage (GTDB taxonomy): Bacteria > Pseudomonadota > Gammaproteobacteria > Steroidobacterales > Steroidobacteraceae > CADEED01. Next base: position 14,148 of record DASSRK010000077.1, on the reverse strand, counting down.
CGTGCGCGGCGCACTGGCCAGCGGTGACATGGGCTTCCTGCATTCCTTCACCACCGGTTCGGCCGTCGACGGTCCGGGCGTGCGCGTGGTGGCCTGGACCACGGGCTGCATGTGGCGCTGCCTGTATTGCCACAACCCCGACACCTGGACGATGCGCAACGGCATCCCGGTGTCGGTGGGCCAGGCGACCGCTCAGCTGCGCAAGTACGCGCATGGTCTGCGCGTCATGAAGGGCGGCGTGACGTTCAGCGGTGGCGAACCCCTGATGCAGGATCGCTTCATCGTCAAGATGCTGGCGGCGGCGAAGGGCATGGGCATCCATACGGCCATCGAGACGAATGGCTACCTGGGTGACAAGCTCAGCGACGCCGAGCTGGCGTCCATCGATCACGTTCTGCTCGGCATCAAGGCCTGGGGCAATGACAAGCACAAGGAGCTCACCGGGCGCGACCTCGATCCGACGCTGGCGTTCGCGCGCCGGCTCGCGGCCGCGAGGAAACCGATGTGGGTGCGTTTCGTGCTGGTGCCGGGGCTCACCGACGATCCGGCGGACATTCGCGAAATCGCCCGCTTCTCCGCCGGGCTCGGCAACGTCGAGCGCGTCGACGTGCTGCCTTTCCACCAGATGGGGCGCTACAAATGGGAGAAGCTCGGCATGCGCTACAAGCTGCACGACACGAAGGAGCCTTCGGTCGAAGCCTGTGGAGAGGCCGTGGCGTTGTTCCGTGCGGAAGGACTGACGGCCTGCTAGCCCTCCGGGTCCGCGGCGCGTGCAATTCCGCTCAAGTGGAGTCGCATTTCCCGGACGGTTGAACCGGCGCGGCGATCACAACCAGAATCCGGCGATGGATGCGCGTACCGTGGGGAGGATCGACGCTCCGGCCTCGACCGCGGACGGCTGGCCGAGCGCGTCGCGATCCTGGTACGCGCTGATCGTCCTGACGCTGGCGTTGATGGTCGCGACCATCGACCGCGGCATCCTTACGTTGCTGGTCGCGCCCATCAAGGCACGTCTCGGTCTCACCGATACCCAGTTCACCGTGCTGCATGGCTGGGCATTCGTCAGCGTCTATGCGTTGCTGGGCCTGCCGATCGCGCGCTACGCGGACCATCACAGCCGCCGGCTGATCATCGGCATCGGCATTGCGTTCTGGTCGCTCGCCACGGGTTTGTGCGGCTTCGCCACCTCGTTCATCGGGTTCTTCGCGGCGCGCGCCGCGGTGGGGGCGGGCGAGTCCGCATTCGCGCCGGCCACGTATTCGATCCTGCAGGACTCGTTTCCACCCCAGAAGCTGCCGCGGGTGTTCGCCATTCTCTCGATCGGCTTTTCCTACGGCGGCAGCTTCGGCGTGATCCTGGGCGCCGCGCTGCTGGGCGTGGCCTCGGGCCTGGCCGAATGGATACCGCCCTGGCCTGGCGGCGCCGGGCAGGCGCTCGAAACCTGGCAGGTGGTGCTGGTGCTTTGTGCGCTGCCGGGCTTCCTCCTCGCGCTGCTCATGGCGACGGTGCACGAGCCGCGCCGTCGCGGCTTTCCGCCGGGCGCGCGCGGCGTGCCAGCGGTGTCGCAGGTCTTCGATTTCTTCGTCGCGAACCGTGCCACCTACGTGCCCATGTTCATCGCCATGGGCATCAAGGCCATGCTCACGTTCGGCTCGGGCTTCTGGATGCCGGAACTCATGCGCCGCACCTTCGGCTGGACGGTCACGCAGACTGCGCTGCTGGTGGGCACGCTGGGCCTCATCGCCGCGCCGTTCGGCCTGATGCTCGGCGGCTGGCTGGCGGAGCGTTACCAGCGCCGCGGCTACGACGATGCCAACCTGCGCGTGCTGCAGATCGCCACGGTTTGCGCCATTCCGGTGGCGGCCGGCTATCCGCTGCTGGGCGATCCGTGGTGGGTCATGGGTGGCTGGGCGCTCAACCTGTTCATCATTTCGCTGGGGATCGCGCCGGCGAACGCGGCATTGCAGATCATCACGCCCAACCCGATGCGCGGGCAGATCAGGGCGGCCTATCAATTCGTGTTCAACGTCGTCGGCTTCGGTGCGGGCTCGTTCTGCGTGGCACTGTTCACCGACCACGTTTTCCATGACGACGGCGCGCTGCGCTATTCGCTGGCGGCGGTGGCCGCCATCATCGGCCCGGTGGCGGCGCTGCTGACCTGGTATGGCATGAAACCCTACGCCGCCTGCGTGGCCCGCGCGCGGAGCTGGTGCTGACGAATGGAGAAGCGCGTGTCACAGACCTTCCCGGCGCCGCCGGCGCTCGAGTTCGCGATGACCATCTCGATCAACCTCGGCAACGTCTACTGGGTGCGGCCCACGCAGTACGGCTCCGAGCGCGCCGCGGTCTATCTACTGAACGGCACGGTCGAGGGACCGGACATCAAGGGCATCGTCGTGCCGAACAGCGGCGGCGACTTCCCGTGGATGCGGCCCGACGGTGTCATCGACTTCGACGCGCGCTACCTGCTGCAGACCGACGACGGCGCCAACATCTATTTCCAGAGCCGCGGCTATCGCTGGGGAACGCCCGAGGCCATGGCGAAAATGGCGCGGCGCGAGCCGGTCGAGGACAACCTCTACTACATGCGCGTGGCGCCGAAGTTCGAGGCGCCGGCCGGCAAGTACGACTGGCTGAACAGGCACGTGTTCGTCGGCCGGGCGGAGAAGACGCCGGAAGGCAACCGGATCCACTACTTCAAGGTCCTTTGAGCAGGGTTTCTCCAGGCAAGGTGCTGTAAACCATGAGCGTGCCGCCGCCCCCGATGATCCCCGACGCCGTGCGCCAACGCGTCGCGGCGTTCACCTCGAAGCCGCGCGAGCTGTTCATCGGCGGCCGGTGGCAGGCGGCGCAGGGCGGCGAGATGTTCGACGTCATCGACCCCGCGAACGAAAAGGTGTTCGCCCGCGCCGCCGCGGGCGGTGAGGCCGACATCGACCTGGCGGTGCAGGCCGCGCGCCAGGCCTTCGAATCGCCGCCCTGGGCGTCGTTCACGCCGGCGCAGCGGGCACGGTTGCTGCTCAAGCTCGCCGACCTCATCGAAGCCAACGCCGACGAGATCGCGCTGCTCGAGACGCTCGACAACGGCATGCCGTATCGCATGGCGAAGTTCGGCGGTGTGTTCGGCGCCGCCGAAAGCCTGCGCTACCACGCGGGCTGGGCCACCAAGATCCACGGCGCCACCCTCAACCTGAGCTTTCCCGGCGAGTGGCACGCCTACACGCTGCGCGAGCCGGTGGGCGTCGTGGGGCAGATCGTGCCGTGGAATTTCCCGTTCGTCATGGGCGTGGCCAAGCTCGCGCCGGCGCTCGCGGTCGGTTGCACGGTGGTGTTGAAGCCGGCCGAGCAGACACCGCTGTCCACGGTGCGCCTGGGCGAGCTGATCGCCGAGGCCGGCTTTCCCGAAGGCGTGGTCAACATCGTCACGGGTTTTGGCGCGACCGCGGGGCGTGCGCTGGTGGCCCATCCGGGCGTCGACAAGATCGCATTCACCGGGTCGACCGCCGTGGGCAAGGAAATCCTGCGTGGCTGTGCCGGCAATCTGAAGCGCGTGACGCTCGAGCTGGGCGGCAAGTCGCCGGTCATCGTATTCCCCGACGCCGCGCTCGAGCCCGCCACCGAGATCGCGGCGCGCGGCATCTTCATGAACTCCGGGCAGGTGTGCGCCGCGGGCTCGCGGCTGTTCGTGCACGAGCAGGTGTTCGACCAGGTGGTGGAGGGCGTGGTGGCCCGCGCGAGAAAGCTCAAGCTCGGCCCGGGGACCGACGCGGCCACGGAAATCGGCCCCGTGGTCTCGGACGTGCAGCGCAGGCGCGTCATGGGTTACATCGATTCGGGACGCAGCGACGGCGCGCGCGTGCTGGTGGGCGGCGCCACGCCGCAGCGCGAGGGCTACTACGTCGAGCCCACGGTGCTGGCCGACACCACGCATGCCATGAAAGTGGTGCGCGAGGAGATATTCGGGCCGGTGCTGTGCGCCATGAAATTCTCCGACACGGATCTCGATGCCATCGCGCGCATGGCCAACGCCACGGAGTACGGCCTGGCCGCCAGCATCTGGACGCGTGACATCAGCACCGCGCACAAGCTGGCGAAGAAAATCCGTGCCGGCTCGGTGCGCATCAACACGGCGGGTACCGTGGATCCGGCCATGCCGCTCGGCGGCTTCAAGCAGTCCGGCTGGGGTCGCGAGAATGGCCGTGAAGGCACCGAGATCTACACGGAAGTGAAGTCGGTGACGGTCGGACTGTCTTGAGCCACGACTACATCATCGTCGGTGCCGGCGCGGCCGGCTGCGTGCTCGCCAATCGCCTGAGCGAGGACCCGCACACGCGGGTGCTGCTGGTCGAGGCGGGTGGCAGCGACGACCGGCTCATGATCCGCATGCCGCTCGGCATGATGCGCGCCTTCCGCGATCCGTCGCTCACCTGGGGCTATGTCAGCGAACCGGAGCCGGGCCTGGACGGTCGCGTCCTGCCGGTGCCGCGCGGCCGCGTGCTCGGCGGCTCGTCGTCGATCAACGGCATGTTCTTCATGCGCGGCCATTCGAGCGACTTCGACGGCTGGCAGGCGCTCGGCTGCGAGGGCTGGAGCTACGCGCACGTGCTGCCGTATTTCAAGAAGCTCGAGTCGAGCTGGCGCGGCGCGGTGCCGTACCACGGCGCCGCCGGCCCGATGCCGGTGGCGCCCAACGCCACCACCAAACTACTGCACCAGCCGCTGATGCAGACGGCGACGGCCGCCGGCTATTGGACCAGCGAGGACATCAACGGCCGCGTCGAGGAAGGCTTCGCGCGTCCGGAGCTCACCATGGACGCGCGCGGGCGGCGCGCCAGCGCTTCGCGCAGCTACCTGCGGCCCGTGCTGGGACGCGCCAATCTCGAAGTCATGCAGGGCGCGCAGACCACGCGCGTCGTGGTCGAGCAGGGGCGCGCCGTGGGCGTCGAGCTGCGCCGTGGCGCCGAGACGCGCGTGGTCCACGCGCAGCGCGAAGTCATCCTGTGCGGCGGCACGTACAACTCGGCCCAGTTACTGCTGCTGTCGGGCTTCGGTCCCGGCGAGGAGCTGGCGCGGCTCGGGATCCGGGTGCGCGCCGACCTGCCGGGCGTCGGCGCCAATCTCTCCGAGCACGTGCGCGCCGGGCTGCAGTTCACCACGCGCGAGCCGGTGTCATTCCTGCGCGAGTTGCGTGCCGACCGCGTCGCCTTCTCGCTGCTGCGCTGGCTGGTGTTCGGCTCGGGCGCGTTCGCCTCGCAGGTCAGCAGCTGCAACGTATTGATCCGCACCGATCCACATCTGGCGCGGCCCGACATCCAGGTGATGTGCAACCCGGTGCGCATGGACGCGAAGGTCTGGTGGCCCGTCTTCAGCCGCCGCCAGGCGCACCTGCTGACCGCGGAGGCGGTGCTGCTGCATCCGAAGTCGCGCGGCCGCGTGACGCTGCGTTCGGCGGACCCGCTGGCGAAGCCGCGCATCCAGTTCAACTGCCTGTCCGATCCCGAGGATCTCGAGGTGCTGCGACGCGGCCTGCGCGCCGCGCGCAGGATCTACGGCACGCCGCCGCAGGCCGACCTGATCGACAAGGAGATCACGCCGGGCGCGGGCGTCGACAGCGACGCCGATCTCGACGCCTACATCCGCGCCACCGCCAGCGTCACCCAGCACCCGGTGGGAACCTGCTCGATGGCCGCCGGCCCGGGACGCGTGGTCGACAGCGAGCTGCGCGTGCAGGGGGTCGACGGCCTGCGCGTCGCGGACGCATCCGTCATGCCGACGGTGCCGGGCGGCAATACCTACGGCGCGGTGCTGATGATCGCCGAGCGCGCCGCCGACCTCATTCGCGGGCGGACGCTGCCGCCGCAACGGGAGAGAACATGAGTGGCCCCGAGACCCACGGCCTGCCGGCGACCTTCGAGGTGAAACTGGCGCACGCCTTCGACGTGCGCATGAACTTCCACAAGCGCCTGGTGTTCGGCCCGCATTCGAGCGGCTCGCGGCTCGGCTACGTTTCGCTCAGGGACGGCATCGTGCGCGGACCGCGCCTCAACGGCCGCATCCTCGAATACAGCGGCGCGGATCACGGCGTGCTGCGCGTCGACAACGTGCTCGAGGCCGACGCGCACTACATCTTCGAGACCGACGACGGCGCGCTGATCCAGGTGCACAACCGCGGTTACGTCTACAACACCCTGCCGCATGCACCCGGCCCGCCGTACTTCCGGGTCACGCCTTACTTCCGTGCGCCGCAAGGGCCGCATGACTGGTTGAACCGCACCGTGCTGGTGGGCGGCGGCGAGCGTCATGCGGATCCGGATCACACGATCTTTCGCTACTACACGGTCGAATGAGCCCCGGGTGGAATGAAGCGCATCGACTACATCGTGGTGGGTGGCGGTTCCGCGGGCTGCGTGTTGGCCGCGCGCCTTTCCGAGAATGCCGCGCTCAACGTCTTGCTGATCGAGGCCGGCGACGATGAACGCAAGTACTTCCGCATCCGCATGCCGCTCGCATGGCGCGACGCCTTTCGCGACCCACGCCTGTCGTGGGGATTCGAGACCGAGCCCGAGCCGCACGCCGATGGCCGCCGCGTGCCGGCGCCGCGCGGCAAGGTGCTGGGCGGGTCCAACTCGGTCAATGGCCTCATGTACATGCGCGGTTGCCCGGCCGACTACGACGATTGGGCGAAGCGCGGCCTGCCGGGTTGGGACCATGCCGGCGTGCTGCCGTATTTCCGCCGCTCCGAGACCAATTGGCGGGGTGCCTCGCGCTTCCATGGTGGCACGGGGCCGCTGACCACGGCGCGCTACGAGACCGACGACTACATCTATCCGCGCGTCATCGAAGCCGCGGAGAAGCTCGGCTTCAGGCACCTCGAGGATTTCCACGCCGAGGACACCGAAGGGTTTTCGATCCCGGATTGCAACTACCACGCCGGCGAGCGCGCCAGTACGGTGGCGCGATACCTCCGGCCGGTGATGTCGCGTCCCAACCTCGAGGTGCGCATCAACACGCTCGCGCACCAGTTGCTGTTCGAAGGCGATCGCTGCATCGGCCTGCGCGTGGAGAGCGCGGGCGTGGTCGAAGACCTGCGTTGCGAGCGCGAGGTGATCCTGAGCGCGGGCGCGTTCAATTCGCCACAGCTGCTGCAGCTGTCCGGCATCGGCGCACCCGAAGACCTCGAGCCGCACGGCATCCGCGTGCGGCATGCGCTGCCGGGCGTCGGCGCGAATCTCCAGGACCACCCGTCACTGAGCGTCGACTATGCCGCCAGCGGGGAGTTCTGCTTCGACGGCCGGTTGCGCCTCGATCGCCTGGCGCTGTCGGTGCTGCAATGGAAGATGTTCCGCAACGGCATCCTGGCGCGCTCGCCGATTTCCGCGCAGGGCCTGGTGCGTACCGCGCCGCATCTCGATCGCCCCGACCTGCAGATGCTGGTGTCACCGGTTTCCATGTTCGCGCGCCCCTGGTTTCCCGGCTGGCGCCGGGGCGTCGGCCACGTGATCTCCAATGCCTGCGTGCTGCTGCATCCGCAGGGCCGCGGCAAGGTGGGTTTGCGCTCCGCCGATCCGCACGACAAGCCGAAGATCCGGTTGAACCTGCTGCAGGCCGAGTCCGATCGGGAAAGACTGCGCGCCATCGTCAGGTTCGTGCGCCGCTTCTTCGCCACGTCGCCGGCCGCCGGGCTGGTGGCGCGCGAGATCGGTCCCGGACCCTCCGTGCGCAGCGATACGGAGATCGATGCGTGGCTGCGGGCCAATGTCCGCACTGCCATGCATCCGACCAGCACCTGTGCCATGGGCGTGGATGCCATGGCCGTGGTCGACGGTCAGTTGAGAGTTCACGGGTTGTCGGGTTTGCGCATCGCCGATGCGTCGATAATGCCCGCCATTGTCGGGGGCAACACCAATGCACCCACCATCATGATTGCGGAGAAGGCCGCCGACCTGGTGACGGGCCGCGCCGCCTGAGGGGAAGTCAGTGAGCAAGCCATTGTTCTACGGCTGGGTACTGCTGGGCGTACTGTGGCTGGTGTTCGCCTTCAACCTGGGATTCCCGGCGTACGGCGGCCCGGTGATCAACAACGCCATGGCGGATGCCATCGGCTTCAGCCGCGCGCCGCTCGGCCTGATCACCACCTTCTACATCATCATGTCGGGCCTGCCGGGGCCGCTGGTCGCGATGTCGGTGCGACGCTTCGGGTCGCGCGCGACGCTCGTGGCCGGCAGCCTCATGAACGTGGCCGGCGCGCTGTACATGGCGCTGGTCGCGCGGTCGGCCTTCGATGCCTACATCGGCTTCGGCTTCATCATCGGCGGCGGCGTGTGCACCGGGGCGGCGATCGCCAGCCAGACGGTGCTGTCGCGCTGGTTCGTGCGGCAGCGCGCGACCGCGATTTCCATCCTCTATTCATCGGGCGCCATCGGGGGCTATGTCGCGACCAAACACGTGCTGCCCGCGGTGATCGCCCATGGCGGCTGGCGCACCGCCTGGTGGGTGATCGTCGTGTTGTCGGGGATCGCGTGCCTGCTGTCGCTGTTGTTCGTCAAGGAACGGCCCGAGGACATCGGCCAGGTCGCGGACGGCGGAGCGGCAACCGGGCCCACCGCGGCGCGGCCGCGACCTGCCTTCATCAGTGACACTCCCTCGGAATTCCGGGACGTCGTGCGGATGCCGTCGTACTGGCTGATCGTCGCGGCATTGCTCGGCGGCAGCAGCGCGTTCACCTTCTTCCTCGGGCACGGCATCGCCATGCTCAAGGATCTCGGTCACTCGCCGGCGGTCGGCTATGGCGCGCTCGCCACCATGACGTGGACGGGACTCATCGCGAAGGCGCTGATCATCGCCTTCGGCAACCGATTCGATCCGCGCTACCTGTGGGTGTTCTTCATGCTGTTGTTCGGCACCTCGATGGTCGTCATCGTGCACGCCGACACGCAGCGCGAAGTGGACCTGCTCGCCACCTGCCTCGGCATGGGATTCGGCGGCGGCGTAGTATGTCTCATGACTGTGCTCAGCAATTACTACGGCCTGAAGGCGTTCGCCCTGCTGTCGGGCATCGCCATCGCCATCAATACGACCACCTCGGCCATCGGCCCGTACGTCGCCGGCTATCTCTTCGACCAGGGATATCCATACAGCGGCACGTGCCACTTCATCGCCGTGTGGTCATTCCTCGGCGCCGGCATGCTGCTGCTGGTGCGTCGTCCCCAACCCCTGAATCAACCCGTCCCCGCATGAAAAAGACTGTCGAAGGCGAATTGCTCTGGACCCCCTCCGAAGCGCGCGTCGCGCGCTCGCACCTGACCCGCTACCTGCGCTGGCTCGAGCAGCGCGGCCTCAAGTTCGAGAACTACGAAGCGCTGTGGCGCTGGTCGGTCGCCGACCTGCCGGCATTCTGGCAGAGCATGGTGGATTTCTGCGATGTGAAATTCTCGCAGCCGGCGAGCCGCGTGCTGGGCCGGCGCGAGATGCCCGGCGCGGAGTGGTTTCCCGGCGCGCGCCTCAATTACGCGGCGCAGGCCCTGCGCCACGAGCGGCCGGGCGAAGACGCCCTGGTGCACCTGTCCGAGCGCCAGCCGCTCCGGTCGATGTCCTGGCCGGAGTTCGCGCGGCAGGTGAGGGTGCTCGCGACCTGGATGCGTGCCATCGGCATCCAGCCCGGCGACCGCGTCGTCGCCTATCTACCGAACACGCCCGAGGCCATCGTCGGCATGTACGCCACGGCCAGCATCGGCGCGGTGTGGTCGAGCTGCGGCCCGGATTTCGGCGCGCGCGGCGTGCTGGACCGCTACTCGCAGCTCGAGCCCAAGCTGATCTTCTGCGTCGACGGCTACAGCTACGGCGGCAAGCTGTTCGACAAGCGTGCCGAGATCCGCCAGATCATCGAGGGACTGCCGACGGTGGCGCACGTGGTGCACCTGCCGTACCTGGATCCCGCGGACCTCACGCCGCTCACGGCGCGCTCGAAGTTCTGGGCCGATGCCCTGTCGGGTCCCGATCCGGGCCGCGAGGTGTTCCAGTTCGAGCAGGTGCCGTTTTCGCATCCGCTGTTCATCCTGTTCTCGTCGGGCACCACCGGATTGCCGAAGGCGATCATCCATTGCCACGGAGGCATCGTCCTCGAGCAGCTCAAGCTGTGCCATTTCCACATGGACCTGCACCCGCGGCAGCGCATGTTCTTCTTCACCAGCACCGGCTGGATGATGTGGAACTTCCTGTCGAGCTCGCTGCTGATCGATGCGGTGCCGGTGCTGTACGACGGCAATCCCGCCTGGCCCTCACCGGACCTGCTGTGGAAGATGGCCGACGACACGGGCGCGAACCTGTTCGGTGCCAGCCCTACCTACCAGGCCATCCTCGAGAAGGCCGGCATCGTGCCGAAGGACAGCTACAAGCTGGAGAAACTCGACACCATCGTGCTCGCCGGCTCGCCGGTGACCGCCGAGTGCCAGCAATGGTTCTATGAGAACGTGAAGCGCGACGTCTGGGCGCAGTCGGGCAGCGGCGGCACGGATGTCTGTTCGGGGCTGGTGGGCGGCGTGGTCAACCTGCCTATCTACGCCGGCGAGATCCAGGCGCGCCAGCTCGGCGTCGCCGCGCATGCCTTCGACGACGAAGGGAGGAGTGTGGTCGACCAGGTCGGCGAACTGGTGCTGACCGAACCCATGCCCTCGATGCCCGTGGGATTCTGGGGCGACAAGGATGGCAGCCGCTACCGCGAGTCCTACTTCGACCAGTGGCCCGGGGTCTGGCGCCACGGCGATTTCTTCCGCGTGAACGCGCGCGGCGGCTGCTTCGTGCTGGGCCGCTCGGACGCGACGCTGAATCGCCATGGGGTGCGCATCGGCACGGCCGAGGTGTATCGCTCGCTGCTGGGCGTACCGGAGGTCGAGGATTCGCTGATCGTGAACCTGGACCTGCCGGGCGGCGCGTTCTTCATGCCCCTGTTCGTGAAGCTCAAGGGCGACCAGAAACTCGACGCGAACATCGAATCCCGGATAAGAAACCAGATCCGCAATGAGTACTCGCCCCGGCATGTGCCCGACCGGATCATGCAGGTCTCGGCCATCCCGTACACCCTGACCGGCAAGAAGATGGAGGTCCCGGTGCGCCGCATCCTCATGGGCGTGCCGGTGGAAAAGGCCGCCAATCGCGCCGCGATGGCCAACGTCGAGTCGCTGGATTTCTTCATCGAGTACGCCCGGAGCCAGACCGACTACCGATTGGTTAGTTGATATCCACCGCGTAAGTCCCTGAAAACGTGACGAGCGTCAGGTTTACACGACCGGCGCTTCGGCTATGCTTTACATATGTCAACTGGGAGGTATGGCGACATGCGTACGGCAATGGTTCTCGGAGTTCTCGGGCTTGCGGGAACGCTTGCTTCACCCGCGTTCGCGAAGGATGAATTCACCGGCTTCCGCATCACGGCAACCGCCGGTTCGGAAACCATCGACAGCAAGCTGACGTCCGTGGCGCTCGCAACCACCGAAGACGCCGGCAGCAACCGCTTCACCTACGGCTTCGGTCTCGGCTGGGCGTTGAACAAGTACTTCGCGGTGGAAGTCGGGCTGCGCAGCGGTTCCGAGTTCAACACCAGTCAATTCGAGACCGTCGAGGTCGCCCCGGAAGACTACGTTGCCGCACACCTCGATCTCAGCGGGTTCGAAGGTTCGCTGGTCGGGTCCTGGTGGTTCAACGATAGTCTTTCCATCTATGGCCGTGCCGGCATGTTCGGTTGGGACGCGACCGAGCTGTACACGATCGGTAACGACGCCACGTCGATCCGCCCCGCCTCGAAGATGGTGCACAAAGCGAGCGACAAGGGCTTCGAGCCGATGTTCGGCGTCGGCTTCCAGACCGTGCTCGATGGCGCGCTGCTGCGCCTCGAATATCGCTATACCGAAATCGGCGACCTGTCGAAGGCCGGTGTCTTCGGCCTCACGGACAACAAGCTGAGCTCGTTCGAGCTGAGCATCGCCTGGACGCTCTGATGCTCGTCGGAAAAGCCGACCACACGAAGGGGCCGCAAGGCCCCTTTTGTTTTTTGGGCTCGGCGCCGAGGCCGTGAGGCTGGGTACGAGGTCCCGATTCGCGCATACTCCGCGGCCAACCACGCCCGGAGTAGTTCAATGCGTTACCGCAAGCTCGGCAACACGGGCCTGATCGTCTCTGAAATGTGCCTCGGCGCGATGACCTTCGGGACCGGCGAAGGCATGTGGGCCACGGTGGGCAGCGTCAGCCAGGACGGCGGCACCGACCTCGTGAAAACCGCGCTCGACAATGGCATCAACTTCATCGACACGGCGGATTTCTATTCGAATGGCCGTTCCGAGGAAGTCACCGGCCACGCGCTGAAGAAGCTGGGCCTGGCGCGCGACTCCTACGTGCTCGCCACCAAGGTGTTGCTGCGCATGGGCGCGGGCCACAACCAGATCGGCCTGTCGCGCTACCACATCATGCAGGGCGTCGATCAGAGCCTGAAGCGCCTGCAACTCGATCACATCGACCTCTACCAGATCCACGGCCGTGACCCGTTCACACCACTCGAGGAGACGCTCGACGCGCTCGACGATTGCGTGCGCGCCGGCAAGGTGCGCTACCTCGGCCTGTGCAACCTGCCGGCCTGGGAAGTCGCCAAGTCGTTGTGGATCTCCGACAAGAAGAACCTGGCGCGCTTCGAAAGCCTGCAGATCTACTACTCGGTGGTCAGCCGCGACATCGAGCGCGAGCTCGTGCCGCTGGCGAAGGACCAGAACCTCGCCATCCTGCCGTGGAGCCCGCTGTCCGGCGGCCTGCTGTCCGGCAAGTTCTCGCGCGAGAACGAGAAGCCCGACGGCGCGCGCCGCGCAACCTTCGATTTCCCGCCGGTGGAGAAGGAGCGGCTGTGGCGCGTGCTCGACGTGATCCGACCCATCGCGAAGGCGCGCAACGTGTCGGTGGCGCAGGTGGCGCTGGCCTGGCTGCTGGCGCAGCCGCACGTGACCTCGGTGATCCTCGGCGCGAAGAACCGCGAACAGCTGGTCGACAACATCGGCGCCGCCAAGGTCACGCTCAGTCCGGCCGATCTCCAATCCATTGACGAGGCCTCGGCGTTGCCGAGCGAATATCCGCAGTGGATGCTGACGCGCCAGTCGAATGATCGGCTGACGCAGGTGCTGGGCACGAAAGGCTGACAGCGCACCTCGTTTGGCATAAAACGGGCGCCGCGGATGGGTTTGGACTTGGGGCTCAGGGCCTTTACCCGCGCGAGGCCATTTCTGGTAGCGTTACCGCCGTTTTTTGGTCGGCCCAGGCCGCATGACGCGAGGGGTGGATGTATCTAGGCATCGATATCGGCACGTCCAGTGTCAAAGCCGTCATCGTCGATGACAAGGACACAGTGGTCGAACAGGCGTCCGCGCCTCTGAATGTATCCCGGCCGCATCCCGGCTGGTCCGAGCAGAATCCCGCCGACTGGTGGAGCGCGACCAACACCGCCGTGAAGGCGTTGCCGGCCGCGACCCGCAAGGCCGTGAAGGCGGTCGGGCTCTCCGGCCAGATGCACGGCGCCACGTTGCTGGATGCCGCCGACAAACCGCTACGGCCGGCCATCTTGTGGAACGACGGACGCAGCGAAAAGCAGTGCGCCACGCTCGAAAAGGCCGAGCCGCGCTCGCGCGAGATCACCGGCAACATCGCCATGCCCGGCTTCACCGCACCCAAGCTGGTGTGGGTGCGCGAAAACGAGCCGGACATCTTCAAGCAGACGCGCTGCGTGCTATTGCCCAAGGACTACGTGCGCCTGCTCATGACGGGCGAGAAGGCCGGAGACTGCTCGGACAACGCGGGTACGCTGTGGCTGGATGTGGCGAAGCGCCGCTGGTCGCCCGAGATGCTCGCCGCCACGGGACTCAACGAGTCGCACATGCCCCATTCGGTGGAAGGCACCGACCAGACCGGCAACCTTCGCAAAGAGGTGGCGGCCGACTGGGGCATGGACCGCGTGCCGGTCGCGGGCGGCGGCGGCGACAACGCCGCGGGCGCCGCCGGCATCGGCGTGATCGCGCCCGGGGACGCGTTCCTGTCTCTCGGAACCTCCGGCGTGTTGTTCCTGGTGACGCCGAAATTCCTGCCCAACCCGGCCAAGGCGGTACACGCCTTCTGCCA
>DASSRK010000076.1:0-15147 GCA_035701825.1 Steroidobacteraceae bacterium | reverse complement strand
AACGCAGGAACTGACGTGGGACGACGTGCGCCCGGTGGACGTCATCGGCCTCGAAGTCGGCTATCGGCTGGTGCCACTGGTGGATCGCACCAAGGGCGGCGACCTGCTGGCGCGCATCCGCGGCATCCGCCGCAAGCTCACACAGGAGCTCGGCTTCCTGGTGCAGGCGGTACACATCCGCGACAACCTGGAGTTGGGCGCCAACAGTTATCGAATCCGGCTGGCGGGCGTGGCCATCGGCGAGAGCACCGTGCACCCGGACCGCGAGCTCGCGATCAACCCGGGCCGGGTGTTCGGCCCGCTGAACGGCCTCGCCACGCGCGATCCGGCCTTCGGCATGGAAGCGGTGTGGATCGAGCCGAGCCTCCGTGAACACGCGCAGTCGCTGGGCTACACCGTGGTCGACGCCGCCACCGTGATCGCCACGCACCTGTCGCATCTCATCCAGATGCACGCGCACGAGCTGTTCGGCCACGAAGAGGCCGAGCAGCTCATGAAGACGCTCGCCAAGGCCTCGCCCAAGCTGGTCGACGAGCTGATCCCGAAGGTGCTGCCGCTCGCGACCGTGGTGCGCGTCATGCAGGGGCTGCTGGCCGAGCGCGTGCCGATCCGCAACGTGCGCGCCATCGTCGAAGCGCTGGCGGAGGCCGGCCCGCGCACCCAGGACACGCAGCAGCTGATCGCGGCGGTCAGGGTTGCCCTGGGTCGCCAGATCGTCCAGGACATCGTGGGGCTCGCCGAAGAGTTGCCGGTCATCACACTTGAGCCGGATCTCGAACGACTTCTGTCAAACGGACTCACGAATTCCGGCGCCAGCCCCGGTCTGGAGCCCGGGCTGGCAGAGCGCTTGCAACGAGGTCTACAGGAGGCCGCACAGCGTCAAGAACGTGGCGGTGAACCGGCGGTGTTGTTGACGCCCCCGGCACTGCGCGCGGCGCTGGCGCGGTTCTTCCGGGTGAGTGTCCCGGGACTGCACGTGCTGGCCTGGAACGAGCTGCCCGACAACCGCAAGGTGCGGATGGTGACGGCGGTAGGCCAGAGATAGGGCGAGAGGTTAGTTAGATGAGAATCCAGCGATACATCGCGAGAGACATGCGCAGCGCGCTCGCCCAGGTGCGTGAAGCCCTGGGGCCCGACGCCGTCATCCTCTCGTCCGGCAAGATCGGCGACGAGGTCGAGGTGGTCGCCGCCGTCGACGCCGAAGTCGCGCAGGCCGTCGCCAACGCGCCGCCGGCCATCCGTGAAGATGCCGCGCGCGAGACCGCCGCGCGCGAGCCGGTACGCTACCAGCCGCCGCGCCAGGACGCGCGCCACGAAGCGTTGCGCTACGAGGCGCCACGCGCCGAAGCCGCGCGTGACGAAGCGGCCCGGGTCGTCGCGCTGCGCGCCGAAGCCGCCCGCGCCGAAGCGCCGCGCGCCCCGATCGCTGCCTCGATCGACGCCCGCGCCACGGACCACAAGCCGCGCCGCGCGTCCTCGCAGATTTCCGAATCGCTCGCGCCCGCGGTCTCCGCGGCGCAGCTCGCGGCCGCGCCGCCGGCGCCGGCGGTCACCGCCAGCCAGGAGGCGCTCGCCAACGAGATGAAGGACATGCGCCGCATGCTCGAGTCGCAGCTCGCGACGCTCGCATGGAACGACCTGTCGCGCCGTTCGCCGGTGCAGGCCGCGCTGCTCAAGGAGCTGGCGCAGCTCGGCATCACGCAGGACCTGGCCGAGTCGCTGGTGCGCAAGATCCCGGCCAACCTGAATTTCTCGGCGGCCCGGCGCTTTGCGCTCGCCACCGTCGCGCGCACCGTGCAGGTGACCGGCGATCGCTGGTTGGAGAAGGGCGGAGTGGTGGCGTTCGCGGGTCCCGCGGGCGCCGGCAAGACGACGCTGCTCGCCAAGCTGGCCGCGCGCTGGGTGCTGCGCCACGGCCCGCGCCGCGTGGCGCTGGTGTCGGCCGACTCGGTGCGCATCGGCGCGCACGAGCAGATGCACATGCTGGGTCGCCTGCTGGGCGTGACCACGCACAATGTCTACGACGTCGCCGAGCTGCCCGAACTGCTGTTCGAGCTGCGCGGCTGCCAGTTCGTGATGATCGACACCGCGGGCGCGAGCCCGCGCGACCCGGAGCTCGCGCGCCGCTTGCGCCTGCTGAACCAGATGCAGGCCAGCATCGAGACCTCGCTGGTGCTGCCGGCGAGCACGCAGGCCGGCGCCATCGACGAGGTGGTGCAGCGCTTCGAGCTCGCCAGGCCCTCGGCCTGCGTGATCACCAAGGTCGACGAGGCGGTGAGCCTCGGCGGCATCCTCTCGGCGCTCGTGCGCCACAAACTACCGGTGGCCTACTACAGCGACGGTCAGCGGGTCCCCGAAGACCTGCACGTGGCGCGCTCGCACTCGCTGGTGAGCCGCGCCGTGGAGATCGCCAGCCACAACGGCTCGACCGCCGACGACGAAGTCATGCAGCGGCGCATGAGCGGAGCTCGCCATGGTCGCCGGTAACACCCCGCATTCCAGCCCCGTGCACGCGAATCCCGTGCAGGTCATCGCCGTCACCGGCGGCAAGGGCGGCGTGGGCAAGACCACGGTGGCGGTGAACCTCGCCGCTTCGCTGGCGTCGCGCGGCAAGGAAGTCATGCTGCTCGACGGCGACCTCGGCCTCGCCAACGTCGACGTGTTCCTCGGACTCACGCCGCGCCTGACACTGGCCGACGTGCTCGCCGGGACCTGCTCGCTCGAAGAAGTGGTGCTCGACACGCCGCAGGGCTTCAAGGTCGTGCCGGCCGCGTCGGGCATCGCGCAGCTCGCCGAGCTCGACACGCTGACGCATCTCGGCCTGGTGCGCGCCTTCGGCGACCTCTCCACGCGCCTCGATTTCCTGGTGGTCGACACCGCGCCCGGCATCGCCGGCTCCGTGCTGCAGTTCTCGCAGGCCGCGCAGCAGGTGCTGGTGGTGATCTGCGACGAGCCGGCCTCGCTCACCGATGCCTACGCGCTCATCAAGATCCTGTCGCGCGATCACGGCGTGAAGCAGTTTCGGATCCTCGCCAACCAGTCGCGAGGCAAGGGACTAGGGCAAGCCCTGTTCCAGAGATTCGAGCGCGTGACCACGCGCTTCCTGTCGGTGGAACTGGATTATGTCGGTGAGATCCCCGAGGACGCGTTCCTGCGCCGCGCGATCCGTGAACAGCGTCCCGTTGTCACGGCCTATCCGTCCTGCCCGGCGTCCATGGCGCTCAAGACGCTCGCGCTGCGGGCCGATATGTGGCCCGTAGCCGAAGGTCCCCGGGGGAACGTGGAGTTCTTTGTCGAGCGCCTGATCAGACGCCCGTCGGTCCGTCTCGAGGTGGTTCGATGAGTGGAGTGAGCGCCTACAGCCAGCGCCCCAGCGCCCGTGACACCGAGGCGTTGGTGATGCGCCATGCGGAGCTCGTGAAACGCATCGCCTATCACCTGGCGGGACGCCTGCCGGCGTCGGTGGAAGTGGACGACCTGATCCAGGCGGGCATGCTCGGCCTGCTCGAGGCGGCGTCTAACTATTCGGTCGGCCGTGGGGCGAGCTTCGAGACCTACGCCGGCATCCGCATCCGCGGGGCGATGCTCGACGGGCTGCGCAAGCTCGACTGGGCGCCGCGCTCGGTGCATCGCAAGGCGCGCGCGGTGGCGAATGCCATCCGCGAGCTGGAAGCTGAATACGGACGCGAAGCGCGCGACACGGACGTCGCCAACAAGATGGGTGTGAGCCTCGAGGAGTACCACAAGATCGTCGAGGACGCGGCCGGTTGTCAGATCGCGAGCATGACGACCGAGGAAGGCGAGATCAACGCCGCCGATCCGGATGCGGACCCGTTCCGCGACGTGATCGACGAGCGGTTCCGCGCCGCGCTGACCGAGGCGATCGAGGGATTGCCGGAGCGCGAGCGGATGGTGATGTCGCTCTACTACGACGACGAGCTGAATCTCAAGGAGATCGGCGCGGTGTTGAAGGTGAGCGAGTCGCGTATCTGCCAGATACACGGGCAGGCGCTGACGCGGCTGCAGGCACGGTTGGCGGGTTGGCGCGACCGGTTATGAGTGGAGAGGAGAGTGTGAAGTGAGCAACACGATGAAAATCCTGGTGGTCGACGATTTCTCGACCATGCGCCGTATCGTCAAGGGCCTGCTGAACGAGCTCGGCTACACCGACATCACCGAGGCGGACGACGGCAATACCGCGTTGCCGCTGCTCAAGGGCGGTTCGTTCGAATTCCTGATCACCGACTGGAACATGCCGGGCATGCCGGGCCTCGACCTGCTTAAGGCGGTGCGCGGCGACGCCAAGCTCGCCAAGCTGCCGGTGCTGATGCTGACCGCCGAGGCCAAGCGCGAACAGATCATCGAGGCCGCGCAGGCCGGCGTGTCGGGTTACGTGATCAAGCCGTTCACGGCCGCGACGCTCAAGGAAAAGATCGACAAGATCCTCGCCAGCAAGGCGGCGGCCTAGTTGGGGCATCATGTCGCAGGACGACACGCTCCAAGCGCGCTATCGCTCGATAGTCACTGATCTCGCGGGCGCTCTCGATCGCAACGACGAAGGCGCGTTCCGTGGCGCGTTCGACCGGCTGCGCTCGCAGCTCAACCTCGATCTCAATCCCGAATTGAAGCGCATCACCGCGGATGCGCAATCGGCGCTGCGCCGCTTCCGCGAGCAGGCGCGCCTCGAAGTGCTCGCCGACCAGGAAGTGCCGGACGCGCGCCGCCGCCTGGCGCACGTGGTCAAGCTCACCGAGGAAGCCGCGCATCGCACGCTCGACCTGGTCGAGCAGTCCACGCCGCTGGTCGACCGCATGTCGGTCGAGGCCGCGCAGCTGCTGGAAGAGTGGGGCCTGCATGGCTCGCGCCAGCTCGCCGTGAACACCCTGTGGCCGGAGCGCGCCACCGAAAGCCTCGAACGCGCGGTGCGCGACACCGAGCGCGTGCGCCGCTTCCTCTCGCAGATGCTGCTGGCGCAGGGCTACCAGGACCTGTCGGGCCAGATCATCAGCAGCGTCATCACGCTGGTCATCGAGCTCGAGCGCGTGCTGGGCGAGCTCGTGTCGCTGGCGCACGGCGAGGACACGCGCCGCATGCCGGCGCTCAGGCTCGAGCAGACGCAGCCGCAGCCGGAGCTCAACGGCACCGGGCCGCACGTGCCGGGCGTGTCGCGCGGCCAGCACCTCGACAGCCAGGACGACATCGACGCACTGCTCGCGAGTGTGGCCAGCGGGAAGTGAGCCGTGGACATACTCTCGGCCATAGGATTCATACTCGCGCTGGTCGCGGTGCTGGTGGGGGCGGTGCTCAAGGGCGCCGGCATCCACGCGCTGCTGTCGGCGGCCGCGTTCATGATCGTGGTGGTCGGCACGTTCGCCGCCATCTTCATCCAGACGCCGCTCGCGGTGTTCAAGCACGCCATGGGGCGCTTCTCCTGGGTGCTCAAGCCGCCGCCGCTGCAGGCCGAAGAGCTCATCAAGAAGATCGTCGAGTGGAGCACCATCGCGCGCAAGCAGGGGCTGCTGGGTCTCGAGCCGCTGATCGAGAAGGAGCAGGATCCCTTCGTGCAGCGCGGGTTGCAGCTGGTGGTGGACGGCGGTGAGCCGGACGCGATCCGCGCCATCCTCGAAGTGGAGGTCGGCGTGCGCGAGCACGTGGACCAGCGCGCCGCGAAGGTCTACGAGGGCATGGGCATCTACTCGCCCACGCTCGGCATCATCGGCGCGGTGCTCGGCCTCATGGCCGTCATGCAGAACCTCGCCGATCCGTCCAAGCTCGGCCACGGCATCGCCGCGGCGTTCACCGCGACCGTGTACGGCATCGGCCTCGCGAACCTGTTCTTCCTGCCGGTGGCCGGCAAGCTCAAGGGCATCGTCGCCGAACAGACCCAGGTGCGCGAGATGGTGATCGAAGGCGTCGTGTCCATCGTGCTCGGCGAAAACCCGCGCGCCATCGAGTCGAAACTCCATGGCTACCTCCACTAAAGAATGGGGCTATTCCCCTTTCCCGGGGAAAGGGGAATAGCCCCAAATGGCTCGCAAGAAGAAGCACGAGGATCACATCAACCACGAGGCGTGGGCCATTCCGTATGGCGACCTGATCACGCTGCTGCTGGCGTTCTTCGTGGTGATGTACGCCATCTCCTCGATCAACGAGGGCAAGTTCCGCGTGCTCTCCGACTCCCTGCAGGCGGCGTTCCGTGGCACGCCCAGGACGCTCGAGCCGGTGCAGGTCGGGCAAAAGACCCGGGGTTCCGGCGCCGACATCCGCATGACCATCGTGCGGCAGTCGATGATCGAGGGACAGCCGCGCGAAATGCTCGAGGCCATCCACGTCGACAGCTCCGGTGACGCCGGCGCCGGCAGCGCGCCATACCCGGGCGCGGGCCGCACCGGCCATGCGCAGCCCAACCCGATCAATCACCCGCTCGCGCAGCAATTGCAGCGCGTCGCCGACGAGCTGCAGCAGGCGCTGCAGGAGCTGGTGGCCGCGAACCTGGTGGCCGTGCGCCGCCACGAGTTCTGGCTCGAGGTCGAAGTGAAGACCGACATCCTGTTCGCGAGCGGCGTCGCGACGCTCTCCGACAAGGCCATCCCGGCGCTCGATGCGCTCGCCAACACGCTGGTCAAGTACCCGAACCCGGTGCGCGTCGAAGGGCACACCGACAACAAGCCGATCAATACGCGCTACTACCCGTCGAACTGGGAGCTGTCCGCGGCGCGCGCCGCGAGCGTGGTGCATCGCTTCGCGCGGGCCGGCATCGCGGCCTCGCGGCTCTCGGTGATCGGCTTCGGCGAGTTCCGTCCGGCGCAGGACAATGCCACCGCCGCGGGCCGTGACGCGAATCGCCGCGTGGTCATCGTGATCCTCGCGGGCGAGGGCGCGCCCGCGCCGGCGGATGCCGCCGGCTACTCCGAGCCATCCGCGCCGGACACGCTCGCGGCGCCCGAAATGCCGCCGGTCGCCGACGAGGAGGGCAACCCGTCGGGGATCCCCGCAGACGCCGCCGCCGCGCCGCCGGGCGCGAGCGCAACAAACGACCCACCCGTGAACACAGTCACACCTGCGACGCGCCCGGCCCCCGCGGCTGGCACGGAACCTGCTCCGTACCCAGGGACGGTAGTGGGTGCCGGAATCCCGGCGCAGGAGTGATCACGTGGAATCGGTAGTTTGGCTGACGGCGGGCCGCGCGCTCGCCATCGTGGCTGCATTCATCGCCTTTGGCTGGTCGCTGCGCCGCATGCGGCGCGAATCGGCCGAGCAATTCGATCGGCTGCTGGCCGCGCAGCAACAGGCGCGCGCCGACCTGCAGGCGCTCGGCGAACGACTCACCGCACTCGCGACGCTGGTCGCCGCGATCCCGGCGCGCACCGAGCCGCGCGTCGTGGAAGCCCCGGCGCCGTCGCCGCCGCGCCGCGAACCCTCGCCGGTGCGCAGCTACGAGACCGCACGACGCCTGGCGCGCTCCGGCGCCACCGTCGAAGAGATCATGGCCACCTGCGGGGTGGCCGGCACAGAGGCCCGCCTAATACGTCGCCTGCACGGCGGCCGCGAAAGCGCGGCGTGAAGAAGATTACGTCGCGCGCTGTGAACCGAGTCTCATCAACTCGGGACGTGGAGCTGCCGAAAAAGAAGCAGGGCGATAGCGCCCTGGAGACTGCAGCACCCATGAAACCCGATGCGAATGCCACGGCGCCGGCCACGGGCGGAACCTCCGCGAGCGGCACGTCCGCGAGCGGACACGTCGCGCTGGGCAGGTCCTGCACCATCCACGACGTCCAGGCGCTGCGCGCGCACATCCTCGAGCAGACCGCGCATCCCGGTCCCTACGTCATCGACGGCAGCGGCGTGCAGCAGGTCGACACCGCGGGCGTGCAGCTGGTGGTCGCCTTCGCGCTCGATTGCCTGGAGCGCGGCGTGCACTACACCTGGACCGGCCGTTCACCGGCGCTGGAGGAGGCCGTGCGCGTGCTCGGCGTCGCCGCGCTGCTCGAGAGCCCCGGATTCGCATGACGCTCGATCTCACGCAATTCCACGAGACCTTCTTCGCGGAGAGCGCCGAGGCGCTCGACCAGATGGAGGCCGCGCTGCTCAAGCTGTCGGCCGGCGACGCCGACCTCGACCTGGTCAACACCATTTTCCGCGTGGCGCACTCCATCAAGGGTGGCAGCGCGACCTTCGGCTTCAGCGAGGTCGCGGGTTTCACCCACATCCTCGAGACGCTGCTCGACCAGATGCGCGGCGGCAAGCGCCGGGTCGACTCCGGCCTGGTCGATACGCTGCTGCGCTCCTGCGACCTGATGCGCGCGATGCTGGGTGATACCCAGGCCAAGCGTCCCATCGACACGGCACGCGTCGCCGCGTTGCACGCCGAGATCGAACAGATCATGGCGAGCCAGGGTGAGGCCGCGGCCGCGCCCGCGGCCAGTGCCCCGGTCCCGGCCGCGTCGCCGGTTCAGCTGCCGGCCACCGAGATGCGCAGCGGCTGGCGCATCCATTTCGTCCCCGGTCCCAAACTACTGCGCAACGGCAACGATCCGCTGCGCCTGCTGCGCGAGCTGCAGACGCTCGCGCCGTGCGACATCCGCGTCGACGCCAAGTGGGTGCCGCCGCTGCCCGACCTCGACCCGGAAGAATGCCGGCTGTCGTGGAAGATCGAAGTCAACGGCCCGGTGAAGGAAGCCGCGATCCGCGCGGTGTTCGACTGGGTGGAAGGCGAGTGCGATCTCAACATCGAGGCCTTCGGCCCCGCCGCCGAGACCGCCGCGGTCCCGATGCCGGCGCCCGTGCCGCCGGTGGCGGAACTACCGGTCGCGGCGCCGGCCGCGACACCGGCACCGGCACCGGCACCGGCACCGGCACCGGCACCGGCATCGGTCGCCGGCGTCGCCGCGCCGATGCCCGCCGCGCTCGCGGCCGTGCCGGCCACCGCCGCTTCGGCCGCGACCGCCGCGCATGCCGACGGCGGCTCGATCCGCGTCAGCATCGAGAAGATCGACGAGCTGCTGAACTCGGTCGGCGAGCTCGTGATCACCCAGTCGGTGTTGAGCCAGCTCGCCGCGCCGCTCGAAGGGCACGACGCCGAGCAGCTGCGCAATGCCCTGGGCCAGCTCGAGCGCCACATGCGCGGGCTGCAGGAAAGCGTCATGCGCGTGCGCATGCTGCCCATCAGCTTCGTGTTCAACCGCTTCCCGCGCCTGGTGCGCGACCTCGGCCAGCGCCTCGGCAAGAAGATCGAGCTGCGCCTGACCGGCGACACCACCGAGCTCGACAAGACCGTGCTCGAGAAGATCGGCGATCCGCTGGTGCACCTGGTGCGCAACGCCATCGACCACGGCATCGAATCGCCCGAAGTGCGGCTCGCATCCGGCAAGCCGGCGCACGGCGTCATCGAGCTCTCCGCCTACCACAAGGGCGGCAACGTGGTGGTCGAGGTCACCGACGACGGTGGCGGCCTCAAGCGCGACAAGATCCTCGCCAAGGCGCGCGAGCGCGGCCTGGTCGGCCCCGACGAGGAACTGTCCGAGGACCGCATCTTCAACCTGATTTTCGCGCCGGGCTTCTCGACCGCCGACGTCGTGAGCGACGTGTCGGGCCGCGGCGTGGGCATGGACGTCGTCAAGCGCAACATCAACGAGCTCGGCGGCCACGTGCAGATCCATTCGACGGCCGGCAAGGGCAGCATGGTCAGGATTCGCCTGCCGCTGACCCTTGCCATTCTCGATGGCCAGCTGGCGCGCGTCGGCGAGGAAGTCTACGTGGTGCCGATCGTCTCGATCGTCGAGACCATCCAGGTGCGCCAGGAAGCGGTCGGCTCGGTGGCCAACCGCTCGCAGGTGCTGCGCCTGCGCGACGACTATCTACCC
Source organism: Steroidobacteraceae bacterium (assembly GCA_035701825.1). Lineage (GTDB taxonomy): Bacteria > Pseudomonadota > Gammaproteobacteria > Steroidobacterales > Steroidobacteraceae > CADEED01. Next base: position 5,284 of record DASSRK010000076.1, on the reverse strand, counting down.
ATCGTGCGGCTGTACGACCTGTTCGGCATCGAGCCGCAGCACACCGACCTGCTCGACGGCCTGCTGATGATCGTCGAGGCCGACGGCAAGCGCGTCGGCCTGTTCGTCGACGAGCTGATGTCGCAGCAGCAGGTGGTCATCAAGAGCCTCGAGACCAATTTCCGCCCGGTGAGCGGGCTGGCCGGCGCAACCATGCTGGGCGACGGCCGCGTGGCGCTGATCCTGGACATCCCGGGAGTCATCGCGCGCTTCGAAAGCCGCGAGGGGAGCCGCGACGCGGCGACCCGGGCGGCCTGAGAGGACCAAACGGCATTTTCCATACGGAGGGCGCCCAACGGCGCACTTGATAGCACTCGCTAGAGGGTTTCTGCATGAACGTTTCGAACTACAAAGTACGCACCCGCCTGCTGGTGGGATTCGGCCTGTTGCTGGTCGCCACCGCCGTGATCGGCTTCATCGCGGTGCGCTCGCTCGGTCACCTGAACGAGACCGTCCACCAGCTCACCACCGAGGACTGGCAGACCATCCAGGGTGCGACCCAGCTGCGTGCCAGCGTGCGCACGGTCGCGGCGCGCAGCACGGAATTCCTGCTGACCGATGCCACGGACCGGCCGGCGGTGCGCGCCAAGCTCGAAGCGGCGCGCTCGGAGATCGCGGCGACGCTGGAAGCGCTGTCGCATCTCGACACCGAGAACAAGGATGCGATGGACGGACTGCAGAAGATCCGGGACAGCTATGCGCTGCTGGCCGCGTCGGTGGACAAGGTCGTTGAACTCGCGGGCAACCCGCAGACCAATTCCGAGGCGATCCGTACGTACCTCAAGGAGGCTCGCCCGCTGGTGGACGCGGCGCTCAACGACGCGGTCGCCCTGGTCAAGGTGCACACCAGCGACGTGATGCTGTCGGCCGAGGAAACGCAGGAGCGCTACAAGACGTCGACCCGGGAAATCTACGTCATCCTGGCGATTGCCCTGATGGTGGGCATGGCCGCGGCCTACTTCCTGGCCCGCGGCATCGTGCGACCGCTGAATCGCGCCATGGAAGTCGCCGAGCGCATCCGCGACGGCAAGCTCGACAACCAGATCGAGGTGAGCGGCACCGACGAGACCTCGCAGCTCATGGGCTCGCTCGAGGCCATGCAGGTCGCATTGAAGGCGCGCGACGAGAAGGACGCGGACTTCCGCGGCCAGATCGCGGCCATCGATCGCGGCCAGGCCGTGATCGAATTCGACATGAACGGCACGGTGCGCGAGGTCAACGAGAACTTCGCGCGTGTCATGGGCTACTCGCGCGCCGAGGTGGTCGGCAAGCACCACAGCATGTTCGTCGAGCCGGTGCTGGCCTCCAGCCCCGACTACCGCGCGTTCTGGGAAAAGCTGAATCGCGGCATGAGCGAGGTGGGCACCTTCAAGCGCGTCGCCAAGGGCGGCCGCGAAGTGTGGCTGTCGGCCTCCTACAACCCGATCCCCGACCTGAGCGGCAAGCCGTTCAAGGTGGTCAAGTACGCCAACGACGTCACCGAGCAGATGGTGCGCAACGCCGACAACCAGGGCCAGCTCGCCGGCATCAGCCGTTCGCAGGCCGTCATCGAGTACGACATGGACGGCACGGTGCGCAAGATCAACGAGAACTTCGCGCGCACCATGGGATACACCTCGGCCGAAGTGGTCGGCAAGCATCACAGCATGTTCGTCGACGCCGCCGGCGCGGGCAGCGGCGAATACCGCGCGTTCTGGGCCAGGCTCAACAGCGGTGAAGCCGAGGTCGGCACCTTCTCGCGCGTCGCCAAGGGCGGCCGCGAGGTGTGGCTGCAGTCGTCTTACAACCCGATCCCCGACGCCAACGGCAAGCCGTTCAAGGTCGTGGAATACGCCACCGAGGTGACGTCCGCGATGCTGGCGCAGCGCGCGCTGCAGCTCGCGGTCCAGCAGACCCAGGACACGGTGAAGCACGCCATCGACGGCGACCTCACGCATCGCATTCCCATGGAAGGCAAGAGCGGCGACCTCGAGGTGCTGTGCCGCGGCGTGAACTCGCTGCTCGAGTCCACCGGCGAGCTGGTCAAGCGCGTCAAGATCGCGACCGGCGAGGTGCAGGGTGGCGCGCAGGAAATCTCGCGCGGCAACACCAACCTGTCGCAGCGCACCGAGCAACAGGCCTCGAGCCTGGAAGAGACGGCGTCCTCGATGGAGGAGATGACTTCCACCGTCAAGCAGACCGCCGACAACGCCGCCCAGGCCAACCAGCTCGCCATGGCCGCGCGCCAGCAGGCGGAGAAGGGTGGCTCGGTGGTGAGCTCCGCGGTGGTCGCCATGGGCGCGATCAACGGCGCGAGCAAGAAGATCGCCGACATCATCGGGGTGATCGACGAGATCGCCTTCCAGACCAACCTGCTCGCGCTGAACGCCGCGGTGGAAGCCGCGCGCGCCGGCGAACAGGGCCGCGGCTTCGCCGTGGTCGCCACCGAAGTGCGCAACCTCGCGGGTCGCTCGGCGACGGCGGCCAAGGAAATCAAGGCGCTGATCCAGGACAGCGTCGCGAAGGTCGACGAAGGCAGCAAGCTGGTCGACGAGTCCGGCAAGACGCTGGAAGAAATCGTGATGGCGGTGAAGAAGGTGACGGACATCGTCGCCGAGATCGCCGCGGCTTCGCGCGAACAGTCGAGCGGCATCGAGCAGGTCAACAAGGCCGTGATGCAGATGGACGAGACCACGCAGCAGAACGCGGCGCTGGTCGAGGAGGCCGCGGCCGCGAGCCAGGCCATCGTGGAGCAGGCGCAGGCGCTGAACAGCGTGGTCGCCCGCTACAACGTCGGCGATACCGACGGCGGCCGCGTCGTCGCGCGCAACGAAGCGCGTACCGAGCGTCGCTCGGGCGAGCGTCCGTGGTCGGGCCGCAAGGCGCAGGGCAAGGTGGCCGTCGCCGCTTCCGCCGCCGCTCCCAAGGCGGCCGCGGGCGGTGGTGAATGGACCGAGTTCTAGGCCACTTCCATGAAGGCCAATAACTCGACGTCGGCGCCGGCTCGCCGCGCGGCCGTGGGCGCCGCGTGTGCCGCCTGGCTGCTGGGCGCCGGCAACGCGGCTCGCGCCGACGAGCCGGGCGATGCGCCCGAGCTGCAATTCAGCGCGGGCTACATCGGCGACTTGCGGCGCAATACCACGGGCGGACTGGAGGTGGGCACGGCGTATTCGCATCGCCTCGACCTCGGCCTCACGTGGAACACCTCCGCGTTCGGCAACCCCGTGACCGCGAACCTTTCGGTCATGCATCTCGGTGGCGACGCCGTGAGCGGTGACCTGGTGGGCGACCTGCAGGGCATCAACAACATCGAGGCGCCGGACGGCTGGCGTCTGTACGAGTCGTGGGTCGAGATGTCCTTCGGCGAGAGCACGAGCACGTTCCGCGCCGGCGTGCTGGATCTCAACGCGGAGTTCGATACGCCCGTGAGCCAGGCGGTGTTCGTGGCTTCACCGTTCGGCATCGGCACGGAGCTCGCGCAGACCGGGTTGCGCGGGCCGGTGGTGTGGCCGACCACGGGGCTCGGCATGCGCGCCTCGGGCGCGATCACCGATCACCTGGTGTGGCGAGCGGGCGCCTACGACGGCGCTCCGGGTACCGAGGACGACGCGTTCACCAGCTTCGAGCTGTCGAGCGAGGAGGGCGCGCTGCTCATCGGCGAGATCGAGTATTCCTCGGAGCGGATCCACAAGGCTTCGCTCGGTAGTTGGGCGTATACCGCGGCGTTCGAGCGCATCGACGCGCCGCTGCTCGCCGATCCCGTGCCCGAGCACGGCAACCAGGGCTTCTACGCGAGTCTCGACGCGGGGCTCGGCGCCGTCGCCGGCATCGATCTCGATGCGTCGATCCGCGCGGGCACCGCCCCGGCGCGCTTCAACGTGGTCGATCGCTACGTCGGCGCCGCGATGACGGCGACTCATTTCTGGAAGGCCCGTCCCGGGGACACGCTCGGGTTCGGCGTCGCTTATGCACACGTCGGCACGCCCTGGCAGGCGGTGAACGATTCCGAAGGCACACCCGCGACCTCCGCCGAGACGGTGTGCGAGCTGGTGTACCGCGCCGAGCTCGCGCCGTGGATCGCGCTGGTGCCGAGCATCCAGTACGTGGATTCGCCCGGCGCGCTGCAGGGCGTGGACGACTCCTGGGTCTTCGGCATGCGCTTCGAGCTCGCGGCCGAGCACGGCTGGCACCTGGCGGCGCGCCAGGGCAGGCCGGGCGACGACATCTATGCGCGCCGCGACGCGGCTGCGCCGCGAGGAAACAAGTGATGCAAGCAGCAGCCCTGGCGGCGAAGAAAGAGGAAGCCGAGGCTTCCGGCACCCTGCAGTACCTCACCTTCGTCTGCGCCGGCGAAGAGTACGGCGTCGAGATCCTGTGCGTGCAGGAGATCAAGGGCTGGGAAGGCGTGACCCGCGTCCCGTACACGCCGCCCTATCTACTGGGGGTCATGAACCTGCGCGGCGTGATCGTGCCGGTCATCGACCTGCGCGCGCGCTTCGGCCTGGCGCCGCGCGCCGCCGGCAGCTCGCCAGTGGTCATCGTGGTGCGCTTCAAGACCGACGGCGCCGAGAAGACCGCGGGCATCGTGGTCGACGCGGTGTCCGAGGTGTACGCGGTGGCGCCCGACGACATCAAGCCGACGCCCGACCTCGGTGCCTCGCGCAGCCTCGCCTGCGTGCGCGGCCTGACCAGCGTCGACAACAAGATGGTGATGCTGCTCGACATCGACCAGCTCGTGGTTTCGTGCATCGAGGCACCGGAATCCGGCAGGAACAACTGATGACCGTCCCGGCACCGACGGGAGCGGGCGCGGACTTCGCGTTGTCGAGCTCCGAGTTCGAACGGCTGCGCGAGCTGGTGCGCGAACACACCGGCATCGCGCTGTCCGAAGCCAAGCGGCAGCTGGTCTACAGCCGCCTGGCGCGGCGCCTGCGCGCGCTGCACCTGCCGAGCTTCGCGGCCTACATCGACTTGCTGGAGCGCGGCGAGCCGAAGGAACTGGAAGAGTTCACCAACGCGGTCACCACCAACCTGACCTCGTTCTTCCGCGAGCCGCATCACTTCGAATACCTGGCGAACGAGATGCTGCCGGCGGTAGTGAGGCGCGGCAACGGCCTGCGGCGCATGCGCATCTGGTGCTGCGCGGCGTCCACCGGCGAGGAGCCGTATTCCATCGCCATGGTGCTGCGCGAGGCCGGCGCCTTGCTCGCCGGCTGGGACGTGAAGCTGCTGGCCACGGATCTCGACTCGGCGGTGCTGGCGCACG
>DASSRK010000075.1:0-2690 GCA_035701825.1 Steroidobacteraceae bacterium | reverse complement strand
GCCGCCGGGCTCGTGGTGTTGGTCGCGGCGGTGCAAGCGAGTCGCGAGGAGCGGCGCTTCGAGAGCGCCATGCTTCGCACGCTGGGAGCGGGACGCAGCACCGTGCTCAAGGGATTGCTGGCGGAGTTCGCGGCGCTGGGTGTGTTGTCGGGGTTGTTGGCTGCCGCGGGCGCGTCGCTCGCCGGTGCGTACGTCGCGAAGCGCGCGTTGCAGATTCCGTATTCGCCGGATCTTTATGTATGGCTCTACGGCATCGTGGGTGGCGGATTGCTCGTGTGCATTGCCGGTTGGCTCGCGACGCGGGCAGTGGTAAACCAGCCGCCGGTGCTGACGCTGAGAGGCAGTTGATGAACGCCGCGCGCAAAGTGCGCCAACGCGCCATGGTCGGCTGGTACGACCCGCGAGTGCTCATGCAGTCGGCCTACCAGGTGGCTATCGCCAACATCTTCGGCCGCCATTCCGATACGCGACTCATCGAAGCGCTGGCGAGCCAGCCACAGGCCGAGTTCGATTACTCCGCGCACGAGGGCGACTTCTGGCTCGACTACGTCGCCGACACCGGCGACGGCTGGAATTCGACGTATGCCATCGCGGACGCGCTCGCGCATCCGACGCTCGAGGTCGATCAACATGGCGCAAGGGAAACCTTGCACGCCGGCCAGGTGCTCGTATTCGGCGGCGACGAGGTCTACCCCTATCCCACCCGCAACGAGTACGACGCGCGCACCGAGGGCCCGTATCGCCACGCCTTCGCCGGCCGCGCGCATCCCGACGTTTTCGCCATCCCCGGCAATCACGACTGGTACGACAGCCTGGTGGCGTTCTCGCGCACCTTCTGCCGGCCCGAGCGCGGCTTCGCCGGCTGCAAGACCCGGCAGACCCGCAGCTATTTCGCGCTCAAACTACCGCACGACTGGTGGCTCGCCGCCATCGATCTGCAGCTCGGCGCCGATCTCGATGAGCCGCAGGTGCAGTACTTCAAGAGCGTCGCGGCGCGCATGAATCCCGCCGCGCGGCTGATTCTCTGTGTACCCGAGCCGCGCTGGATCCTCGAGGACGCCTATCCCCGCCACTCGAGTTACGACGAGCAGTCGAGTACCGCCTACCTGGAAAACGAGGTGTTCAAGCGCAAGGCGCAGGTTTTCCTCACGGGCGATCTGCACTTCTACAAAAGGCACGAGAACGCTGCGGGCATCCAGAAAATCACTTCGGGCGGCGGTGGCGCGTTCCTGCATCCCACGCACGCGCCGAAAACCCGCGAGCTGCGCAATGGCTTCAAGCAGCGCGCCGCCTATCCGGACGAGAAGACCTCGTTGGCGCTCTCGTGGCGGAATTTCCTGTTCCCATTCATCAACCCGAAGGCGGGCTGGCTGTACGCGTTTCTGTACACCATGTCCGCGTGGCTCGCATCGTCGCGGCTCGAGGCGGCGAACGTCATCGACCTGCCCACCGCGCTCGCGGCCTCGATCAACGCCGGCATCCGCGATCCGCTCAACGGCATGTGGTTGTTCACCATCATCGCGGGATTCATCTTCTTCACGGACACGCACGTGCGCTCGTGGCGGTTTTTTGGCGGCGCATTGCACGCGGCCATGCATCTCATCGCGGCGTTCTTCGTGGGCTGGTGGGCCTTGCTGCTCACGGATCGCGTGCTCGGCCTGGGTTACGGCAGCACCGTGCAGCTGGTGCTCTCGGGCGTGATCACGCTGGTGCTCGGCGCGGTAGTCGGCTGCTTCATCCTCGGCGCCTATCTATTCGTGTCGGTCGCGTTCCTCGGACGTCACTCGAACGAAGCGTTCTCGTCGCTGCGCATCCAGGACTTCAAGGAGTGGGTGCGGATACGGATCGACGCGCGCGGCGTGTTGACGGTCTGGGCGATCGCAATCGATCGCGTGCCGCGTAAGTGGAAGCCGGCGCAACGTCATGGGCAGGCGACGTTCGAGCCGAACGACACGCGCGCGACCGCACCGCGGTTGATCGACCGCGTGGAAGTGCGTTGAGGGGAAGCGCCGCGCTCAGCGCGCGACGGTGAAGCGGTACCACCCCACCGGCAGCGACTCGCGGCGCATGTTCAGCCCCGCGAGCTCCACCATGTAGTCACCCGGTCCGAGCGCGCCCGCATTCCACGCAATGCGCACCTGGCCGTTCGAATCCTTGGTGACGCCATCGAGCACGGCCACGCGGCCCTGGTCGACGCGGTCGATCGAAACCTTGAACAGGCTGAACTTGGTCCACGAGAGATCCGCCTTCAATTCGGCGAACTCACCGGCATTGATGGTCAGCGCCGAAGCGACCGGCGGGCCATTACGCGCCGTGCCGACGAGGATGGTGCGCGTCTTGGTCGACGGCGCGACCGGACGCTCGTGGTTTTCCTGCTTGAGCTTGGCAATCTGCGAGTCCCGGCCCGACACCTGCGCGCCCAGCACGGCGCAGCCGATCAGCGCGGCAATGGCGAGACCGGCGGCGGCAAAGGTGAAGGCAGGCTTCTCCCAGAACTTTTTCGGCTTCTCGGCCCAAGGTTCGGCGATGCCCGCGGCGTCCAACAGACGCAGGCCGGCATTGACGCGATCCGCCAGGCCCAGCTCCTCGATGAGCTCGGGGCGCGAGCGGATCAGTCTTTCGAAATCGGTTACGCCCCGGGGTGGCAGTCGTCCGGCGATGTAGCGCTCGACGATCTGGTTCTTGACGAC
>DASSRK010000074.1:0-4178 GCA_035701825.1 Steroidobacteraceae bacterium | reverse complement strand
GGTCGGCGCCATCTGCATGACCGAGCCGGGTACCGGTTCCGATCTCAAGGGGATCCGCACGCGCGCCGTGAGGCAGGGGGATCACTACGTGGTCGACGGCGCCAAGACCTTCATCACCAACGGCTCGCTCGCGGGCTTGCTGATGCTGGTGGTACGCACCGATCCCGAGGACCGCAACCGCGGCCTGTCCATCCTCATGGTCGAGACACGGGACCTGCCGGGCTACCGCGTCGGCCGCGTGCTCGACAAGATGGGCCTGCACGGCCAGGACACCTCGGAGCTCTTCTTCGAGGGCGTCAAGGTGCCGGCGGACTGCCTGCTGGGCGGCGAGGAAGGCAAGGGCATGCACCAGCTCATGCACGACCTGCCGTACGAGCGCACGGTCATCGCGGTCGGCGCGGTGGGCGCGATGCAAGGCGGCGTCGACGAGACGCTGAAATACGTACGCGAGCGCAAGACCTTCGGGCAGCCGGTGTGGAACTACCAGAACACGCGCTTCAAGCTGGCCGAGCTCGCCAGCATCACCCGCATCGCGCGCACTTTCGTGGATCGCTGCATCGTCGATCTCGTGGCGGGCAAGCTCGACACCGAAACCGCCTCGATGGCCAAGTACTGGACCACCGACATGCAGCAGCAGGTGCTCGACGACTGCGTGCAGTTGCACGGTGGTTACGGCTACATGAATGAATACCTGGTGTGCCGGCTGTTCGCGGACTCGCGCGTGCAGCGCATCTACGGCGGCACCAACGAGATCATGAAAGAAGTCATCGCGCGCGGGTTGTGAGGTGAGGGCGTGAGATCCCGCGAGGTCGATGCGTACATCGCGAAGTTTCCGCCGCGCGTGCGCCGGCTGCTCCGGGAAGTCCGGCGCACGATCCGGACCCACGCGCCGCGGGCGGAGGAGTTCTTGAGCTACCGCATCCCGGCCTATCGCGGGCACGGCGTACTGGTGTACTTCGCGGGTTTCAAGAATCACGTCGGCTTCTATCCGCCGGTGCGCGGCGATGCGCGGCTCGCGCGGGCGGTGGCCCGCTACGCCGGGCCGAAGGGGAATCTGCGCTTTGCGTTCGACGAGCCCTTGCCGCTCGGGTTGATCGCGCGCATCGTGCGCCTGCGCGTGAAGCAGGACCTGGCGAAAGCCACGCGAAAGAAGCCGCGGAAGTGAACCCGTCCGTGGGCACACGCGCGACAACCATGGTTGGAATCCATGCCTTCATCCTCACGTGCGAGCGCATGCCACACTGACGACAACCAGGAGGTTCGTGTCCATGTCCAACTACCAGCTCGCGCAGATCAACATCGCCCGGCTCAAGGCGCCGCTCGACAGCCCCGAGCTCAAGGACTTCGTCGACAACCTGGATCGCATCAACGCGCTCGCGGAGAATTCTCCCGGCTTCGTCTGGCGGCTCAAGGGAGAGGGCAACGATGCCACCTCGCTGCGCCCCATGGGCGATGACGTCATCGTCAACATGTCGGTGTGGCGTGACGTCGAGTCGCTCAAGAACTATGTGTACCGCTCGGCCCACGTCGAGATCCTGAAGCGCAAGCGCGAGTGGTTCACGCGCATGGCCGAGTCGCACATGGCGCTGTGGTGGGTGCCGCAGGGTCACCAGCCGGCGGTGAGCGAGGCCGCGATCAAGCTCAGGGTGCTGCGGGAGAAGGGGCCGAGTCCCGAGGCGTTCACGTTCACGTCCGCGTTCGCGGCGCCGGATGCGCCCGACGCGAGCGCGCCGTTTTCGTTCCGCGATACCTGCCCGGCGTAAGGCATGGAAGAGTCCCCGCGCGAACTGCGCATCGCCTCGTGGACGCGCGGCCTTTTCATCGGCGTGTCGATCGCCCTGTATGGATGGCTCCTCGAGGTTCCGGGTGGGTCCTTCAGGCAGATGCTCGTGGCGGGCGCGGCGGTGCAGCTGCTGATCATCGTGTTGCGAAAGTGGGTGCCGCGCGATGCGCAGCCGCAGGCGCAATACATCTTCGAGATGATCGCCGACGGCGTGACGGTGCTGATGTTCGCGCTGGGCGTGTTAGGCGGGATCCTGGGCGCGCAGGCGGAACTGTAGTCGCCGTTACGGCTTCCTGGGCTTCGGCGCTTCCTGTTTCGGGGCCGGGGCTTCCTTGCCGGTTTCGATGTCGAGTTTTGGCACGCCGAAGTTTCCTTCGAGATCGTGCAGGTCCTCGAGCCTGATGCTCCCGACGATGTTCACGATGGTGAATTCACGCGGCTCGCTCGCGATGATGGCGAGTCCATGCGCCTTGTCGCCTTCGACGTACATGAACACGTTGACGTCGCTCTGCTCGTGCTTGCTGCGGGCCTCGACGATGCGCGACCAGCCCGGCGCATCGAGCTGACGGCGCACCGCGTCGATCTCCGCCTTCGGGTACGCGTAGTCCTTCTCGAAGGTGTAGCTGCGCACGTAGACGCCGGTCAACGAATTGACGATCTGCTTGGCCTTCGCCTCCTCGGGATCCTTGTCGCTGAGCCAGGACGCCGCGAAGCCGAGCAGCTTCTGGTCCAGGGTGACCACCACCGATTCACTGGCCTTGTCGGCGAGCGATGGAAACTCGGGCAGCTTGATCTGTCCGCGGGATTGCGCCGCGACCGGCCCGGCCGCCAGGCCCAGCAGCGCGACACACAGGAAAATACGGGCGTTCATGTACGGCTCTCCTCGGCATCGACATTCGCCGGCGGCGCGTCGTGGTCGTGCACTGCCTGGTAGGCGACATCCAGTTTCCGGCTCGTGACGCGCAACGCCTGCATGAGCTCGCGGCTCGCCTCGAGGCCGGCCCGCTGCTCGTTCGCATAGCGGCGCTCACCGATCTGCTGCCCGACGAACACGGCGGCGAGCAGTGATGCGGCCAGCGCGCCGGGCGCAGCGAGTCGCTGCCAGCGCCCCGCGGGTAGCGCGGGCCGCGCCACGCGCAGCGAAGTGACCCGGGCAGGCACCTCCCGCCCGGGCAACGCCGCCAACAGCTTCTCGGTGAAGCCATCCGGCGGATCGATGCGGCGCAGGGCGTTGCGCAGCCGGTTTTCGATGTCTTCGTTCATGGCATGTCCTCCGCGGTGACCAGGCGTGCGCCCAGCATCTTTCCGCGCAGTGCGGTCAGCGACCGCTTGATGTGGCTCTTGACGGTGTTCACGGGCATGTCCAGGGCATGGGCAATATCGGCGACGTCGCAATCTTCCTGGTAACGCAGCACCATGACGGCACGCGCGGCCGGCGCGAGCTCGCCTAACAAGCCTGACAGTGCGCGCGTCATCAACGGGTCGTCGTCGGACTCGGGCGCAACCGGCTCGGGCAGGTCGTCGCTCATCGGCGTGCTCCACGCCGCGTGCCGCAGGCGGTCGATGGCCAGGTTCGCGGCCACGCGCCGCAGCCAGAAGCCCAGGTGCTCGAGAGTCTCGATCGAGTCGAGCTTGCGGTACAGCTGCAGGAACACGTCCTGCGCCAGGTCCTCGGCGGCATCGCGCCGTCCCAGCATGCGGTAGCCGATGCTGTACACCGATGACTGGTGCAGCCGCACCAGGCTCGCGAACGCCGCGCGATCGCCGGCGCGCGCACTGAGCAGCAGCGTGCGCGTATCGAATGGCGCGGGTTCGGCTTGCACGGCGGGCGACTCGCTGCGAATCAGTCTTCGCGGTCGACCCGCGGGATGCCGAATTGTCCTTCGAGCCTCGAGAACTTGTCGATGTCGATGTTGCCGACGATGTTCACGATGGTGAATTCACGGGGTTCGCTGGCGATCACCGCGAGTCCGAGGATCTTGTCACCGTCCGTGTTGATGTACACATCGACGTCGGACCGCGGCTCGCGTTCGCGCACCTGCACCAGCGCGCTCCAGCCCGGCCCCTTCAGCTGCTTGCGCACCGATTCGACGTCTTCGCGCGAATACTCGCCCTCGTTGGCGAACTCGAACGTGCGCACGCGCAGCGACTTGATGTCTCGCAGGATGGACAGGGCCGCATCGCCATCGGCGTCGCCGGTCTCGTCCGGCGCGACCTTTTTCGCCAGCCATAACAGGAGTCCATCGAGGGTGATGTCCTCCGAGTTGACCGCCTTGGCGCGCAGGTTCGAGAAATCGGGAATCCTGAGCTTCGGGCCGGCGTCCGCGGCGGCGGCCGGCAGGACCAGCGCGGCGCAGGCCGCCAGGGCGGCCATGGAATGAGTCAATTTCACGGG
>DASSRK010000073.1:0-46235 GCA_035701825.1 Steroidobacteraceae bacterium | reverse complement strand
AGCGAGCGGGAACCACCCGATCCCATTTCGAACTCGGAAGTGAAAACGCTCCGCGCCGATGATAGTGTGGCAGCTGCCATGCGAGAGTAGGTCACTGCCAGGGTCCTAACAACGAAACCCCCGCCACGAAAGTGGCGGGGGTTTTGCTTTTTTGCGGTTCACGCCGCCGTGGACTCGCGCACTCGGCCGCTGCGACGCGCCAGGCTCTGCAGGTGGCCGAGCGAGGTGAGCATCGCGTAGATCGCCTGCAGGTAACCGCGGGCGTTGAGGTCGGCGAGCGTCGCGGCATCCAGTGCGCGCAGTTTCTGTTCATCGACGGATTGCAGGCCCGAGATCTTGCGTGGCTCGCCGGCGCCGAAGCGGAATTCGAGCTGGAAAGGCCGGATGAGCCCAAGCGCCTCGAGTCGCGCGATGAAATCCCGCGTGGCCTGCTCGCCGCCGACCAGTTCCGCCAGGATCGAGAGCTTTTGCCTCAGGAATGCCGACTCCTTGTTCGTGTCCTCGAAAAGGCGTTCGCCCTCCCGCTCCTGGACCGCGGGGTTGTCGATGTCGATGCAGGTGATCAGACCCTGCGGTTCGCCGGCAGCCGGCGCTGTCTCCGACACGGCGACGAAGAAGGGTTGGCGCGCGATGTTCAGCGGCAGCGATGACGCGTTCCAGCGATCGTCGCGCCAGTACAGGTTTTCCCGTGCGTCCACGCCGAACAGCGCAACGCAAACCAGCGCGCCTGTCTCACTACTGCGAGTGAGTGCGATCGGGTACTCCACGGCGAGGCGCGGAATCTCGGTGAGGATGACCGGGCAGATGGTGGTGTCGCGGCACACCGAATGCACTTGCTCAGTCATGACGCGCATCAACCGATGAGTGGTGCGATCGAGGGGGACGAGTTTTGTCATGTCCCGATGATTGCAGATTGGCCGGTGCAGGGCGCGCCGGCCATTTCCATTCCCCGGCCGTCGGCGGGCAGACCTGAATTTGGGAACGGGCAATTTGACGCAACATGGCGAGCTCCCACGACTGCAGCCGGAACACATCCGGGCCATCCAACGCGACAAATCGCCAAATCGGCCGCCCGGATAAGGAAATTCGACCATTCCGTGGCGGGAACGCCGCTGCTGCGGGCGGGCGTCCTTGGTTTTACGGTAGCGCTAGCAAAAACTGTTGCTTTTTTGTAATCCCTAAATCGACCCGCGGCTGGGACGAAGACCGTCGAATGTCCATGGTCAACAAGTAACTGATTGATTTAGGTGGAAAAAGACAGGCCTTATGTCCACATCGATGTCCTCACAACTGAAAAACATCGGCGTGGACTTTTGTACACAAGCTGAATATCCTCCACCGCAGTAAGAGGGGAGCGAGCATTGCAAATTGCTGCATTCAGCCATTCCGGCGCCGGTCTTAAGCGCCAGAGCCTGCGGTTCACGCGGGACTCCCTTCCTTCGGTCGACCTGTTCGACGTTTCACCGGTTTCGTTCTATTGCTGATCCCGGTTTCCAACTAGTTAGATAGATGTACGAGTGCGGAGGAGACATCTGATTATGAAATTCAATCCAAAGTTAACTTCTAAGGCACTGTTCACCATCGTTGGTGGCGCAGTGCTCATCAATCCTGTGTTCGCACAGGATCAAGGGAGCGAGGAGCTCGAAGAAGTCGTCGTCACTGGTATGCGCGGCGCTTTGAAGCAGTCGATGGAGATCAAGCGTGATTCCATCGGCGTTGTCGACGCCATCACGGCGGAAGACATCGGCAAGTTCCCGGACACCAACCTTGCTGAATCGCTGCAGCGCATTCCTGGCGTGTCGATCGACCGTCAGAACGGTGAAGGCTCACAGATCACGGTTCGCGGCTTCGGCCCGGCCTACAACCTCGTGACCCTCAACGGTCGCACCGTTCCGACCGCCGAGGTCAACGCGTACGGCTCGCAGAGCTTCTACAGCGGCGGTCAGGGCCGCAGCTTCGACTTCTCGAACATTGCTGCTGAAGCCGTGTCGGCCCTCGAGGTCTACAAGACCGGCCAGGCTCTGCTGCCCTCGGGTGGCATCGGCGCGACCATCAACGTCAAGACGCGTCGTCCGTTCGACACCCCCGGGATGCAGGGATCCATCGGCGTCAAGGCGCTGACTGATACCAGCAACGAAACTGGCGATGACATCACCCCTGAGGTGAGCGGCCTCTTCAACTGGACCAACGAAGGCGAGACCATCGGCTTCGGTGTGTTTGGTGAGTACGCCGAACGTGATTCCGGCGCCGCGATGGGCCAGACGAACGGCTGGTTAGTGACTGCCCCCTCGACCCCTCCCACCAGCATCTGGGACAACGGGTCGGTGGTGAAGAGCACTGCCCCCGACGAGAACTTCGTGAACATGCCGCCGGATACGGCGATGTATTCGATTCCGCAGGACAGCCGCTACGACGTATCGGACCTGACGGAAAAGCGCATGAACGCGCAGGCGGTGTTCCAGTTCCGTCCGGCCGATTCGATGACGATGACGTTGGACTACACGTATTTCCAGAACAAGACCACGGAAATGCGCTCCGAGCAGACCAACTGGTTTGCCACGCCGTTCGATCACCTGACCTTCAAGACCGATGATCCGGACACGTTCTACCATGCGATTTACATGCAGGAGAACGACGACGGCGCGAAGGACATGGGCTTCGAGCAGACCAATCGTGCCCAGAAGGACGAGTTCAACTCGATCGGCTTCAACGTCGAGTGGGCGGTCACCGACACCGGCACGCTGAAGTTCGATGCGCACACCGACAACGCCAAGTCCTCGCCGGACAACCCGCTGGGCCACTCATCGACCTTCGTCGCGGTTGGCGCCCCGGTCATCCTGAATCACTCGTTGTCATGGGACAACAGCGATGGTTTCCCGGTGCAGGCGTACCAGATCGACGATGGCGTCAAGGGCAATGACAACGGCGAGCTCGACGTCGGCGACCTCGCCACGCAGCAAGCGCGCAGCACGACGTATTCGCAGGAGATGGATGTCGACGAGTTCGACCTGCGTTACTCGATCAAGTCGGAGAAGAGCTCCCTCGACTTCGGTACCAACTACCGCAAGACGAGCATCAACCTGTACAGCAAGACCACTGGCCAGGGCCTCGGTTCGTGGGGTATCACCAACCCCGGCGACATCGAAGCGTTGGTGCCGGGTGCCATGGAAGCGTTCTGCATGTCCTGCCGCTTCGACGACTTCCCGGTCGGCCAGGCGAATGTCGCGTTCCGTGGCGACGCCGCCAAGATGTTCATTCCGCTTACGCAGTCCTCGCTGTACGCGGGCCAGCCTGTGTCCATCGCCGAGACTTCGGACCAGGTCGATGAAGACATCTTCGCGCTCTACGCGCAGTTCGGCCTGCAGAGCGAAATGCTGGGACGCAACGTCAGCATCACTGGCGGTCTGCGCTACGAGAAGACCGAAGTCGATTCGGTGTCCGCGCAGCCGGTGCCGTCACAGATCCGCTGGGTGTCCGACAACGACTTCACGATCGACTACGCTGCCGGCTCGACTGCCGTGAGCGGAAGCGGTAGCTACAACCACATCCTGCCGAACATCGACATCAAGATGGACGTCACGGACAAGATTGTGGCCCGCATCTCGTACAGCGAGACGATTGGTCGCGTTCCGTACGGCAACCTGGTCGCCTCGACCAGCGCCAATGCCCCGAACAATCCGACCGCGCTGGGCGGTCTGACGGGCGGCTCCTCGCAGGATCCGAGCCTGCTGCCACTCCAGTCGCAGAACTTCGACGCGTCGGTCGAGTGGTACTACGGCGATGACAGCTACGTGTCCGTG
This sequence comes from Steroidobacteraceae bacterium, assembly GCA_035701825.1. Classification (GTDB taxonomy): domain Bacteria; phylum Pseudomonadota; class Gammaproteobacteria; order Steroidobacterales; family Steroidobacteraceae; genus CADEED01. The sequence continues at coordinate 42,435 of DASSRK010000073.1, read as the reverse complement.
GGCTTCTTCGACAAGACCGTGAAGAACTTCCTCGGCAACTCCGTGGTCAGCCGTCCGTTGTTCGGTCTGCTCGATCCGTCGTCGGGCCAGGCCGGCACCCGCTCGGGTGACGCGATGGCCATCATCAAGGGCCACGCTGGCGCTGACCAGTCGCCTGCCAACCTGTTCACGCTGGTTGCGCTGATGGACAAGTACAACGGCGACAACGCTGCGGCCCAGGCCGAGTGGGAAGCCAACCTGGGTACGGGTGGTGCGACGCCCGGCGCATTGCCGCCGACCTACATCGACCTGATCCTCGGCCAGTACGACGTGGTAGGCGTCGCGGGCGAAGATCCGGAAATGCAGTTCCGCGTCAACCAGCCGGTCAACAGCGACGAAGGCAACATCAATGGTTGGGAGTTCGCCTGGCAGCACTTCTTCGGAGGCAGCGGCTTCGGTGCGGCGGCGAGCTACACGATCGTCGATGGCGACGTCAATGCTGACCCGAACCAGCTTCCGAACGCGAACCAGTTCGCGCTCGTCGGCTTGTCGGATTCGGCAAACGTGACGCTGATGTACGAGAAGTACGGCGTCTCGGCCCGGTTGGCCTACAACTGGCGCGATGACTTCCTGAATGCCTCCAACCAGGGTGGCAACGGAAGCGGTCAGTTCACCGAGGCCTATGGCCAGTGGGACGTGAGCGTCTCGTACGACATCAACGACCACATCCAGGTGCAGTTCGAAGGCATCAACCTGACCGGCGAGGACCATCGCGAGTATCGCCGTTACTCTGGCATGACGATCTGGGCGTACGAACTCGCCCCGCGTTACGCCTTGGGTGCGCGCTACAAGTTCTGAGCCTCTGGCGGGGTGCTGAAGGGCAACCTTCGGCACCCTGCCTGTTCGGACCAGGATGGCCCGGACCGAGTCTCTCGAACAAGGAACGCTTAGTATGGGAAAGCCGCTCTCCGGAGCGGCTTTTCCTTTTCTTGCATGGGAAGATTCAGACGATGACCCGAAACGTATTGCTCGACAACGTCGCCCACAAGGACCTGAAGGTCAGGACCGGCTACTCCGCGGAATTCGGAGACAGCATCAACAGCGTCATGGTCTTGCCCACCGAATTCGTCCACGTGCAGCGTGAATACCCGATCCTGTTTCGCAAGGATCCGGCCGGCCAGTTCCACGCCATCGCGCTGCTCGGCTTCGATCGCGACGAGAACCTGTTCTTGCAAGGCAGCAGCTGGAATGCGCGCTATGTGCCGGCGCTCCTGGCGCGTGGCCCGTTCCTGATCGGATTCCGGCAGAACGAGGCTGGCGAAACCGTCAACGAGATGGTGACCCACGTCGACCTGGATCATCCGCGCATCAGCAAGACCGACGGTGAACCCATCTTCAAGAGCCAGGGTGGCAATTCCCCGTACCTGGAGCGCGCCAATCGCGTGTTGCAGCTCATCCATCGCGGCATGGGTGCCGCGGCACCGATGTTTGCGGCCTTCGAGGAAGCAGGGCTGCTCGAGGCGCGCGAAATCGAGATCCAGCTCGACGACCGCACCAAGTACCAGGTGCCTGGATTCATGACGATAAGCGAAGCACGCCTGGCCAAGCTCGATGGTGCGCAGCTGGAGAAACTGAACAAGACCGGTTTCCTGCATTTCGCACTGTTCGCGCTGGCGTCGCTCGGCAACATCAACTGGCTGATCGAGCTCAAGAATCGCAAGCGCGCAGGAATGGCATGACCCGGGAAGTCGGGATCGCCGACACGCGCTAGGATCGCAGCCGTGGTGCACGTATCTCGCAAGATTCGGGAGATCGGCGGCCTGGCGGCTGATGCCGTGCCCTGGGACGAACTCATGGCCGCGGGCCAACCAGCGCTGCTGAAGGGTCTGGTGCGCGCGTGGCCGCTGGCGCGAACCACATCGCCACAGCAGGCCGCCGAGTACCTCAAATCGTTTGACCAAGGCCGCCGGGTAGTCGCTTTCGTCGCGCGACCCGAGCTCCACGGGCGTTTTGGCTACACGGCCGATGCGACCCGGCTGGACTTCCAGAGCGAGCGCGGCCTGCTCGGCGAATACCTCGACCGCGTGTTGAAGACCCTTGATGACGACGATGCGCCATCGATCTACATTGGCTCGACCGACGTCGACCTTTACCTGCCGGGATTCAGGGCGGCAAACGATCTGGTGCTGAACCATCCCATGTTCCGGGCGAGCCCGCCGTTGGTGGGCGCGTGGATCGGCAATCGAACGACGGCGCTCGCGCATCACGACATGTCGCACAACGTCGCCTGCGTGGCCGTGGGTCGCCGACGATTCACCTTGTTCCCGCCGGAGCAGGTCGAAAATCTCTACCCCGGACCGCTCGAACCCACGCCGGGCGGGCAAGTCGTGACCATGACCGACATCAACGCTCCGGATTTCACGCGCTTCCCGAAACTGCGCGAAGCGCTCGCGGCGGCGCAGGTGGCCGACATGGAGCCAGGCGATGCGCTCTTCTACCCGGCGCTGTGGTGGCACCAGGTCGAAGCGCTCGAGAGCTTCAACGTCATGATCAACTACTGGTGGAATACTTCGCCCGGCTACATGGACACGCCGCAGACCACATTGCTGCATGCCCTGCTCAGCCTGCGAGACCGTTCCGATCAGGAGAAGCGCGCCTGGCGCGCGATGTTCGACTACTACGTCTTCGGCCCGGCCGAGAAGGCGGCGACGCACCTGCCCGAGGCGGCGCGCGGCAATCTCGCCCCGCTGGACGAGGACAAGGCGCGACGGCTGCGGGCGAAATTGCTCGAGCGATTGAATCGTTGACGGAGTCCGGATTGCAAATTCTCAAACGTGTCGTGATTGCCGGCGGTGGCACCGCTGGATGGACTGCAGCCGCAGCGCTGGCGCAACAGCTGGGTCCGCTGCTCGACATCACGCTGGTCGAGTCCGAGGAAATCGGCACTGTCGGCGTGGGCGAAGCGACCATCCCCACCATCCGTGCCTTCCATGCGCTGCTCGGCATCGACGAACGCGAGTTCATGCGCGCCACGCAGGCGAGCTTCAAGCTCGGCATCGGCTTCGACGACTGGGCGCGCATCGGCGATCGATACATCCACGCCTTTGGGCCGATCGGCAAGTCCACGTGGATGGGCGGCTTCCACAACATGTGGTTGTACGCCAAGGCCGCGGGCTTCGGCGACGAGGTCGGCGACTACTGCCTCGAGCACACCGCCGCGCTGGCCGGCAAGTTCGGCATCTCCGAACAGACGCCGATCAACTACGCCTTTCATTTCGACGCCGGCCTGTACGCACGCTACCTGCGAGCAAAATTCGAGCCCAAGGGCGTCAAGCGCATCGAAGGCAAGATCAAGAGCGTCGAGCAGAACAGCCAGAACGGCCACGTCACCGCGCTCGTCATGGAAGACGGACGCCGCGTCGAAGGCGAACTGTTCATCGACTGCACCGGCTTTCGTGGCCTGCTGATCGAGCAGACGCTCAAGGCGGGATATGAAGACTGGCGCCAGTGGTTGCCGACGGATTCCGCGCTCGCGGTCCAGACCGGATCCACGGATCGCATCCTGCCCTACACCCGCTCCATGGCGCGCAGCGCAGGCTGGCAGTGGCGCATCCCGCTGCAGCATCGTGTCGGCAACGGACTGGTGTACTGCAGCGCGCACATCACCGAGGAAGCCGCGCGCGCCGAGCTCCTTGCGAACCTCAAGGGCGAGCCACTGTTCGAACCGCGACTCATCCGCTACGTCACCGGGCGGCGCCGCAAGGCCTGGGACAAGAACGTGGTCGCGCTCGGACTCGCCAGCGGGTTCCTCGAGCCCCTCGAGAGCACCAGCATCCACCTGATCCAGATCGGCGTGATGCGGTTGATCCAGCTCTTTCCGTTCGGCGGCCAGTTCGAGGTCCCCAGCGCGCGTTTCAATTCGCAATCTTCGCTGGAGCTGGAGAACATCCGCGATTTCATCATCATGCATTACAAGCTCACCGAACGGGACGACACGCCGTTCTGGCGGCAGTGTCGCGACATGACGATCCCGGACTCGCTCGCCCAGCGGCTCGCGCTGTTCCGCGAGAGCGCATACGCGTACCAGACCTCCGAGGACCTGTTCGCCGTCGACTCGTGGGTGTTCGTCATGTTGGGCCAGCGGCTGATGCCCAGGCAGTATCATCACATGGCCGCAATGCTGGGCGAGCAGCGAGTACGCAGGGCGCTGGAAAACCTGAAGCGCACGTACGCGCAGGTGGTATCCGGCATGCCGATGCACAAGGAATTCCTGCGGAGTTACTGTCCGGCGGAAAGGCCGGAATGAGGGGTTGAGAAAATGGCTGAGCAGACGGTGAAGAAAGTAGTGATCGTCGGTGGCGGGACCTCTGGCTGGTGCACGGCGGCCGCGCTGTCGCAGCAGATGGGTTCGCTGGTAGACATCACGCTGGTCGAGTCCGAGGAGATCGGTACGGTCGGCGTTGGCGAGGCGACGTTCCCGACCATCCTCGCGTTCCACAAGATCCTGGGCCTCGACGAGCGCGAATTCCTCGGCGTGACGCGTGGTTCGATCAAGCTCGGCATCCTGTTCGACAACTGGGCGCGGCTCGGCGACCGCTATGTCCATTCGTTCGGCGTCATCGGCAAGGGCACCTGGCTCGGCGACTTCCACCACCTGTGGCTGGCCGCGCAGGCGGCCGGGTTCGGTGACGACATCGGCGACTACTGCTTCGAACACAAGGCGGCACGCGAGCGCAAGTTCTTCACTTCGCCCGAGTCGAGGATCAACTATGCGTACCACTTCGATGCCACGCTGTACGCGCGCTACCTCCGTTCACGCAGCGAAGCCAAGGGCGTCAAGCGCGTCGAGGGCAAGGTCGGGAAGGTCGTGCAGCATCCCGAGTCGGGATTCATCGAAGCCGTGATCATGGAATCCGGCCAGCGCATCGACGGCGACCTGTTCGTCGACTGCACCGGTTTCCGCGGCCTGCTGATCGAACAGACGCTCAAGGCCGGCTACGAGGACTGGAGCCAGTGGCTGCGCAACGACAGCGCGCTCGCGCTGCAGACCGACTATCCACTCGACAACATCCCGCCATACACGCGTGCCATCGCGCACCAGGCCGGCTGGCAGTGGAAGATCCCGCTGCAGCACCGCCAGGGGACTGGTCATGTCTACTCGAGCGCGTATACCAATGACGAAGAAGCGCGCAAGGTGCTCATGGGCAACCTCGAAGGCGACATCCGGGTCGAGCTGCGCCTGCTGAAATTCAAGACCGGCCGCCGCAAGAGCGCGTGGGTCAAGAACTGCGTGGCCATCGGTCTCGCCGGCGGCTTCGTCGAGCCGCTCGAATCCACCAGCATCCACCTGATCCAGGCGGGTATCACGCGGCTGATGCGCCTGTTCCCGATCAGTGGATTCAGTGAATCGCTGCTCAAGCAATACAACCAGGAATCACGCACCGAGTACGAGCGCATCCGCGATTTCATCGTGCTGCACTACAAGGCCACCGAGCGCGACGACACGCAGTACTGGCGCGACTGCCGCGACATGGCGGTCCCCGATTCACTGGCGCATCGCCTCGAGCTGTTCCGCGAGACCGGCCTGATCTTCCCCGATGCCCAGGATGTGTTCCGCGTCGACTCGTGGATGCAGGTGCTGGTGGGCCAGCGCAAGACGGCGAACGCCTATCACTACCTGGCGCGCATGCATGACACCGAAAAACTGCGCACCATGCTGTCGACGCTGCGCCAGAGCATCAGCTCACAGGTCGAGAAGATGCCGACCCACAAGCAGTTCCTCGACAGCTATTGCCTGATACCGGACGACCGGCTCAACAAGACCGGCGCGCAGTAGCGCCGGTCGACCAGGCGTGGCCACCCCGGGCGGCCACGCCGTCACGCGGCGATCGCGTCGTAGACCACCACTTTTTCCCACAGGTGGGAGCAGTCCTCGACGAACTTCTTGTGCACCGGGTGATCCTGGTAGGCCTTCTGGCCTGCCAGGTCGTCGAAGAACAGCATTTCCGACGCGCTGTAGCTGTTGTCCACCACGTCGCGCTTCTCGGTGCTCGCCGGGACCCCGAAGTGCGCGCCGCGCACCGTCTCGATCCGGGTCAGCGTTCGCAAACCGGTGAGCAAACGGCCGAGGTCTTCCTTCGACCCCGGGTTCTTGAGCCAGAAAAACACGTGGTGGACCAGCTTGGGAAAGTTGCTCACGGGTGACGGTGCTCCGGCATGGGTTGCGATCGCGGTGCCCGCGGTGGTGGCGGCGATGAAGGTGCGGCGGGTGGTGTTCATGCGGACAACTCGGATGTCAGTGCGGAATGCGGCGCCGCGAGTTTTTCGTATGCCGACTCGAGCGCGCGGCGGATGCGCTCATCGGCCAGCAGCGCGGGCGGCAGCACCGCCTCGCACACCGCGAAACGTGGGACGTCGGCGCGCGCCTCGCCCGTGCAAGCCGCGCCGATCTGCGCCAGGCGCTCGGCCGCGGGATCCACGATCGCCACGCCGGCCTTTGCCTGGCGCGCAATGAAGCGCATCCACGCCGCGATGGGCATGGCCAGGCGGTGCAGTGGGCGTCCGGCACGCAAGGCTTCCTCGAGAGTGACCGTGAGGCGCACCGGCAGCTTCTTCGAGCCGTCCCAGGCGATCTGCGACAGCAGGTGCCGGATACCGGGATTGCGGAAGCGCGCCAGCACCGCCGATATGTAGTGCTCGACGTCGAAGCCCGGCGGGTTGCCGAGGCTCGGCGCCAGGTCGTCGACCATCAGTTTCTCGACGAATTGCGCCAGTTGCTCGTCGCGCATGGCATCGGCCACCGATTCGTGGCCGCGCAGCAGGCCGAGGTAGGTGAGCGTGGAGTGCGGCCCATTGACAAGGCGCAGCTTGGCGCGATCGTAGACACCGACGTCCTTCGCCAGCGTCACGCCCACGGACTGCCAGTCCGCATCGCGCATCGGCGCCAGGTCCTCGATGACCCATTGCGTGAAAGGCTCGCGCTGGATGGGCCACTGGTCGATGAGCCCGGTCAATTCCGTAGCGCGCTTGCGCAACGCGTCGTCGGTGGCCGGCGTGATGCTGTCGACCATGGTGCGCGGACAGACAACTTCACTTTCGATCCAGCGTGCCAGGTCGCCGCCACGTGCCGCGGCGAACGCCACCAACGCCCGATGCAGGACCACGCCGTTCTGCGGCAGGTTGTCGCAGCTCAGTACCGCGAAGGGCGGAACGCCCGCGGCGCGGCGCCGCGCCAACGCTTCCACCAGCCAGCCGAGCGTGCTGCGTGGCCCTTGTCCATTCGAACCTTGCGGGTTCGCGAGGTCGTGCGCGATGTCGGCGTTGCCGGGATCGAACTGGTTCTTCGCGTCGAGGCAATATCCCTTTTCGGTCACCGTCAGCGAGACGATGCGCGTGTCGCGCGCCGTGAGGCGGGCGAAGGCGGCCGCGGTGTCGGTCGAGCCAACCAGCAGTTCACGGATTGCGCCGATGACTCGCGCGCGCGGCGCGGCGCCGAGCTCGATCAGCGTGTACAGGCCCTGCTGTTCCGCCAGCGCATCGCGCAGCCCGGTGCTCTTGAGCGACAGCGCACTGATCGCCCAGCGCTTGTCCGAGTGCAGCAGCGTATCGACGTAGAACGCCTGGTGCGCGCGATGAAACGCGCCGGGCCCGATGTGCACGATGCCGAAGCGGGTCGCTTCGCGATCGTAGGTTGGCAGGACGGTACCCGAGCGTGCGGCATGCAGGCTCGCCTCGGTGAGGCGCGTCGGACTCATCAATCCCCCGTTCGTCAGTGATTGTGGCGCGGCGTCTTCTTCGCCACGCCGCGGTATTTGACCGCAAGCTCCATGACAGCCCCGGTGTCGAGCTGGCCCACGGTCTTGCGATAGATCTCCTGCCAGGGCGTCGCAGTCTCCGGTACCGGCGGCAGGCCGTCCTTCTTTCGTCGCGCGATCTCATCTTCGCCGACCAGCATGTCGCAGGTGCCCGTGGCCAGATCGATGCGTATCCGGTCGCCGGTGCGCAGCCACGCGAGGCCACCACCCGCGGCGCTCTCGGGCGAACAATTGAGGATCGACGGACTGTCCGAGGTGCCCGACTGCCGCCCGTCCCCGAGCGTCGGCAGGCTCATGATTCCGCGTTTGATCAACGCATCCGGCGGCTGCATGTTCACCACCTCGGCCGAACCCGGCCAGCCCAGCGGACCCGAGCCGCGGATCACCAGGATGGTGTTCTCGTCGATGCCCAGCGACGGATCGTTGATGCGCTCGTGGTAGTCAGTCGATCCATCGAACACCACGGCCCGGCACTCGAACGCGTCGCCGTCCTTGAGGTACCGCTTGCGAAATTCCGGGGAGATCACGCTGGTTTTCATGATCGCGAAATCGAACAGGTTACCTTTCAAGACGAGGAAGCCGGCCTTTTCCTGCACCGGCTTCTCGTAGGCGGTGATCACCTCACGGTCGACGGAGACCCGCCCGGCGATGTTCTCGGCCAGAGTTCGCCCGGTCACGGTGAGCGTGCCTCCCTCGATCTTGCCGACGCGCAGCAGCTCGGTCAGCACCGCGGGCACGCCGCCCGCACGATGGAAGCGCTCGCCGAGGTACTTGCCCGCCGGCTGCATGTTCACGATCAGCGGCAGGTCGCGGCCGTATCGGGTCCAGTCGTCCGGGGTGATCTCGATGCCCGCGTGCCGCGCCATGGCGTTCAGGTGCGGCTGCGCATTGGTCGAGCCGCCTATGGCGGCGATGGCCGCGATGGCATTGAGGAAGGCCTGCCGCGTCAGGATCTTCGAAGGCCTCAGGTCTTCGTAAGCCATTTCGACGATGCGCTTGCCGGTGGCGTGCGAGATCTGCCCGCGCTCGCGGTATGGCGCGGGGATGGCGGCGCAGCCGGGCAGCGACATGCCGAGCACTTCAGCCACCGCGTTCATGGTGGAAGCGGTGCCCATGGTGTTGCAGTGGCCCAGCGACGGCGCGGACGCCGCGGCGGCCTCGAGGAATTGCTTCTCGTCGATCTGCCCCGCGGCCAGCTTGCGGCGCGAGCGCCAGATGACCGTGCCCGAGCCCACCAGGTCGCCGTCGTGCCAGCCGTCGAGCATCGGACCGCCCGACAGCACGATGGCCGGGATATCCACGGTCGAGGCGGCCATGATCTGCGCGGGCGTGGTCTTGTCGCAGCCCGTGGTGAGCACCACCGCGTCGATGGGATAACCGTGCAGGATCTCGACCAGGCCCAGGTAGGCGAGGTTGCGATCCAGCGCCGCGGTCGGGCGGCGGCAGTTCTCGAAGATCGGATGCAACGGAAATTCCATCGGAACACCGCCGGCATCGCGGATGCCCTCGCGCACCCGCTTGACCGTGTCGAGGTGCACGCGGTTGCACGGCGTGAGATCGCCCCCGGTCTGCGCAATGCCGATGATGGGTTTGCCCGATAGCAACTCGTCGGCCGTCAGGCCGTAGTTCATGAAGCGTTCCAGGTACAACGCCACCATGTCGAGGTGCTTGGGATCGTCGAACCAGTCGCGCGAGCGGAACCGGCGCTTGGGAGTATCAGGTGCCATGGGTCACGACTCTCTGCGGAAGTCCGGGTACGTCGACGCGAGCGCGGAACAATCCCCCGGCGAGCGGCTGTGATTTCCTTTCCTCGGCGCTGAGCGCGACGTGCGCGGTGGTGATGTAAAGGGTCCTGAGATCATCGCCGCCGAAGGCGGCCTTGGTGACGGCGGCGCAGGGGAGTGGCAGCGTGGAGAGCAGCTCGCCCTCGGGGGAATAGCGCTGCAGGCCCCACCCGCCGAACACGCCTGTCCAGATGCAGCCCTCGGCGTCCGTGATCGGACCATCCGGATAGCCGCCGCCGGCCGGCAGGCGCGCGAACACGCGCTTGTTCGACAGCGTGCCGGAGCGGCCGCGGTCGAAGGCGTAGATGACGCCGGCGAGCGTATCCGTGTGATACAGCACGCGGCCGTCAGGGCTCTCGGTGGGGCCATTGGTCACGACATAGCCGGGATCGCGTCGCACGCAACCCTCATCGCCGAGCTGGTAGAGCGCACCGCTCGGGTCTTCCTCGTTGTCGTCCATCGAGCCGAACCACAGGAATCCCTCCGTGTCGACGAAGCCATCGTTGAGCCGGTTGTTCGGCGCATGTGGTTCGACCACGTGCAGCAACGCGAAGTTGCCGGTGTCCGGGTTGAACGAATGCAGGCCGGTTTTCAGGCCCGCGATCCACCCGTTGCGGGTGGGCAGCAGGAAACCGACACGGGCCGGCGCGGGCCAGGAGCGCTTCGCGCCGCTCGCCGGGTGGAAGCGATGGATGGCGGGAGCCTTGATGTCGACGAACCAGACGGCCTGTTCCGCCGCCGACCAGACCGGCCCTTCACCCAGTATTGCTTCGACGGGCCAGACGCACTCGACGTTCGACATCCGTCGGATTCTAGCGGTATCCGGCGTCCACCCAGTAGTTGTGGGCCGTGCACATCGCGGCATCGGCCGAGGCGAGGAACAGCACCATGGCCGCCACGTGGACGGGGTCCACGCGCTGCTTGAGGCACTGCTGCTCGAGGATCTTGGCTTCCTCTTCCGGGGTGTGCCACAGCTTCATCTGGCGCGGCGTGCGAATGGCACCCGGCACCACGCAGTTCACGCGGATGTTGGCCGGGCCGAGATCGCGCGCCAGCGCGCGCGTCATGCCCTCGATGCCGGCCTTCGCCGTCTCGTAGAGGGAAAGATCGGGCAACGACAGGTGCCAGGACACCGAGCCCAGGTTGATGATCGAGCCGCCGCCGGCCTTTTTCATGCCGGCGGACACCGCCTGCGAGGCGAAGAACAGGTGCCGCAGGTTCACGGCCACGCGGTTCTCCCAGTACTCCGGTGTCACTTCCTCGAACTTGTGGCGATCGTCGTTCGCCGCGTTGTTCACCAGCACGCTGATGGGGCCGGTGTCGCGCTCGATGGCCGCGAGCTGCTCGCGCAGCGCGCCGGTGTGGGTGACATCGCAATTCACGAACTTCACGCCGTTGGCGAGCCGGGCCACCAGCGCCTTCGAGTCGCTCTCGGCGACGTCGAGGAAGAACACCTTCGAGTGCTGACGCGCGAAGCTTTCGACGATGACCTCGCCAATGCCGGAGCCACCACCGGTGACTACGACGGTCTTGCCGGCGAGCGAGGGATAAACAGCGTGCGTCATGTGAAAAAGAACCTCAGGCCCAGGTATAGCTGGTCTTGACTTGCGTGTAGAACTCGACGGCCGCGAAGCCCTGCTCGCGCGGTCCGTAACTCGACTTGCGCGTGCCGCCGAACGGCACGTGGTAGTCGACGCCCGCCGTCGGCAGGTTGGTCATCACCATGCCGGCGCGCACGTTGCGCACGAAATGCCGCGCGTACTTGAGCGAGGTGGTCATGATGCCGGCCGACAGGCCGAATTCACCGGCGTTGGCCGCGGCCAGCGCCTCGTCGTAATCCTTCACGCGCACCGTGGACGCGACCGGGCCGAACACCTCTTCGCAGTTGATGCGCATGTCGAGCCTGGTGTCCGCGATCAACGCGGGCGACACGTAGTAGCCCGGGGTCGCGAGTTTCAGCGGCTCGCCGCCGACCACCTTGCGGCCGCCTTCCTTCGTGGCGACATCCACATAAGAAAGAGTGGTCTCCAGCTGCGCCTGGCTGGCCAGGGGGCCCATTTGCGTGTCCGCGGCCAGCGCGTCGCCGACCTTCAGCGCCTTGACGCGCGCCGCGAGCGCTTCCACGAACCTGTCGTGGATGTTCTGCGTCACGATGATGCGGCTCGAGGCCGTGCAGCGCTGTCCGGTGGCGAAGAATCCGCCATCGAGCGCGCATTGCACCGCGCGGTCGAGGTCGCAATCGTCCAGCACCACCAGCGGGTTCTTGCCGCCCATCTCGAGCTGCACGCGCGCGTTGTGCGACATCGCCGCCCTGGCGACGCCCGCACCCGTGCTCTGGCCGCCGGTGAACGACACGCCGACGACGTCCGGATGCTCGACCAGCGCGCCGCCCATGGCGCCACCGCCCAGGATCAGGTTGAACACCCCCTTGGGGAAACCGGCTTCGTGGATGATCTCGGTCATCGCGTGCGCGGTGGCCGGCGTCAGCGATGCGGGCTTGAGCACCACGGTATTGCCGAAGGCGAGCGCCGGCGCGCTCTTCCACGCCGGGATCGCGATCGGGAAATTCCACGGCGTGATCATCGCGAACACGCCGAGCGGCTCGCGGTAGGTCTCCACCGCGACGCCGGGACGCGTGGAATCCACGGTCACGCCGTGGCGGCGCAGCGCTTCGCCCGCCATGAACTTGAAGATGCGCGCGGCGCGCATCACTTCGCCCTTGCCCTCGGGGAAGGTCTTGCCTTCCTCGCGCGACAGCAGGCGACCGAGTTCGTCGGCACGCGCCATGATCAGCGAGCCGACCTTGTCGAGCAGGTCGGAGCGCACTTCGGGGCTGGCATTCGCCCAGGCGGGGAACGCGGCCTTCGCGGCGGCCACGGCACTATCTACCGTCTTCTTGTCGCCGCCCGGCGCCTTCGCGACGATGTCGCGCGTGTCGGAGGGGTTGAGACTGTCGGAGGCGGCGGTGCCCGCCACCCATTGCCCATCGATGTAATGGGAAAGCTGCTTCGTGTCGCTCATGGGGATGCTTCCATTCAGTTGTTCAGGAGGCCGCGACGCGCGAGATTGCGCATCAGGTCGGCGATGCCGAAGGACCAGGGCGGGGCCTGGTCGCAGGTCGTAACGCGGTTCTCGAGCACGCCGAGCTTCTCGCTCGACACGCGCACCACGTCACCCGGCTTGTGCGTGAAGCCCTGGCCGGGCGCGCCGCGGTCGACGATGGGCGCGAACATGGTGCCGAGGAACAAGGCGAATCCGTCCGGGTAGCAGTGGTGTTTGCCGATGGTCTGGCCCACCAGCTCTGTCGGGTCCCGGCTGATCTGTGACATCGAGCTCTGGCCGTCGAGCCTGAAGCCCTCGTCGCCGAGGATCTCGAGCTTGACGGTGCATTGGCGCACGTCGTCGAGCGTGAACCTGCCGTCGAACATGCGGATGAACGGGCCGATGGCGCAGGAGGCGTTGTTGTCCTTGGCCTTGCCGAGCAGCAGAGCGCTGCGGCCCTCGATGTCGCGCAGGTTGACGTCGTTGCCGAGCGTCGCGCCGAGGATGCGGCCGGCACTATCCACCGCGAGCACGATCTCGGGCTCGGGATTGTTCCAGGCCGAATCGGAGCGCACGCCGATCCAGTCGCCCCAGCCCACGGAGGACAGCGGCGGCGACTTGGTGAAGATTTCCGCGTCGGGGCCGATCGCGACCTCCAGGTACTGCGACCACAGGCCGTCGTTGATCAGGGCCTGCTTGAGCTTCTTCGCGTTGTCGGATCCGGGCTTGACCGAGCGGATGTCGGCGCCGATGCGCTCACGCAGGCTGCCGCGCAGCGCCTCGGCCTTGCTGGCGTCGCCGCGGCAGCGCTCCTCGATCACGCGCTCCATGGCCGAGATGGCGAAGGTGACGCCGCTGGCCTTGATGCATTGCAGGTCGAAAGGGGAGAGCAGGCGCCGGTCCTGCGCGCGCTCGAAGTGGCGCGCCAGGCCGAGCGCCTCGAGCGCGCCGAGGTCCTTGCCCGATGGCACCGTGCCATTCCAGCCATTCAGCAGCTGCGAGACGGTCGCGGCATGCGCCGAGACGTCGCGCACCCGCCCGTCGACCACCACCACGGGGGTGGGGCCTTCGGCAGTGAGCAATCGGCCGACGAGAATCGCCTGCCGCCAGTCGGACGGTAGATAGTCGATCATGTTTTTCCGAGAAAAGACCGCGGCCCATGCCCCAAGCAATGGCATGGGCCGCGGTCATGAACATCAACGAAGGATCAGGCTGCCGCCGGCTCCTTCTTCCAGAGCTTCTGCATGGCCTCGAGCGTCACGCCCTTGCTCTCCGGCACGAACTTCCAGACGAACAGCGCGGCCAGCACGCTGAAGCCACCGTACAGCCAGTAGGCGAAGCCGTGGTGGAACTTCTCGGTCAGCGCGGTGTTGCCGTCCATGATGTTGAAGGTCACCGTGACCACCCAGTTCATGAACCACTGCGCGGCCACGGCAATGGCCATGGCCTTGTCGCGGATCGAGTTCGGGAAGATCTCCGCGAGCATCACCCAGACCACCGGGCCCCACGACAGCGAGAAGCCCGCGATATAGACGCACACCGTGATCAGCGCGACCAGCGCCACGGAGCCGGCGTTGAACAGGAAGCCGAGCGCGATCATCGCCACGGCCATGATGAGCGCGCCGAGGATCAGCAGCGGCTTGCGGCCCCACTTGTCCACGGTGACGGTCGCGATGAGCGTGAACACCACCATCACGATGCCCATGATCACGGTGCTGGCGAACGAGGCGTCGCCCTTGAACCCCATGTTGTCGAACATCTGCGGGCCGTAATAGAGGACCGCGTTGATGCCGACCAGCTGCTGGAATGCCGACAGCAGGATGCCCACGATGATGACCAGGCCGCCGTACGAGAGCAGGTGCCCCTTGGTCTCCTTGAGCGACGCGTCGATTTCCGCGACGACGATCCGCGCTTCCTCCTCGTTCGCGAGCCGCTTGAGGACGGCGTTGGCCTTCTCGGTCTTGCCCTTGAGCATCAGGCCGCGCGGCGTCTCCGGCACGAAGAACAGCAGCAGCACGAAGATGCCGGCCGGCACGGCGCAGCAGGCGAGCATCCAGCGCCAGCCCTCGCTGTGCACCCAGTTCGGATCGCCGGCGCCGCCAAACTTCTTGATGAAGTAGTTGACGAAGTAGGAAATCGTGATGCCGCTGACGATCGCGATCTGCTGGTAGGTCACCAGCGCGCCGCGCTTCGAGGGCGGCGCGATCTCGGCGATGTACATCGGCGCGAGCATCGAAGCGAGGCCGATGCCCATGCCGCCGAACAGGCGATGGCCGATGAAGTTGGTGATCGTGTCGCCGAAGTGCAGGTATGGCGCGTCCTGGAAGAACAGGTTGAGGAACCAGAGCAGCGCATTGATCAGCGGCGTGAGCACCGAGCCCAGGTGGCCGAGCGTGGATTCCGGCCAGGCCGAACCCAGCGAGGACACGAAGAACAGCACGCCCGCGACGATGAGGCCGCCGCGACGGCCGAGGAAGTGCGCCATGACACCGCCGATGGCGCCGCCGATGAGGCAGCCCCACAGCGCGCCGGCGATGGTGAATCCCTCGAGGCTCAGTCGCGCGCCTTCCTCGAGGCTCATCGGCGCGACGAAATTCATCTTGATGGAATCGGTGGCGCCGGAGATCACGGCGGAGTCGTAACCGAACAGCAGGCCGCCGAGTGCGGCGATGATAGTTAGAGTGACCAGAAGGCCGGTGTGTGCGGACGCGGCGGGTACCTGGGACGGTGTTTGAGACACGCGCTATCTCCTTGAGAACGTTATATTTTTCGGCCCCGCTGGCGTGCGCGTTTTGCGCCCCCCGTACAGCGGTCGGGGAAGCCTAGTGATAGCGTTATCAGATAGCAAGCCGGGCCGATTTCCCCGTGGTTTGCGTGCCACGGATAAGTTAAGACTTGCGCGGCGGCGCGACCGAGTCTCGCTTGACGAGCACGTAAGGAACCAGGTGATCGACCGGCTGGGCCGCGTGGCGGTCCTTCTGGCGACGGATCTTGTGCAGCAGGAGGTTGATCGCGGCTTCGGCCATCGCCGCGATGGGCTGGCGGATGGTGGTGAGTTCGGGCCACACCGTGGTCGCGATGGACGTGTCGTCATAACCCACCACGGAGATGTCGCGCGGAACATCGAGCCCGCGCCGGTGCGCGACCGAGATCGCGGCGGCTGCCATGTCGTCGTTGCTGGCGAAGATCGCGGTGGGGAGTTTCTTGCGCGCCAGCAGCTTCTCCGCAGCCTCGAGGCCCGACTTGTAGCTGAAGAAGCCCTGCATCACGAGGTTCTGGTCCACCTCGAGGCCGGCTTCCTCCATGGCCGCTTCGAATCCGGCATAGCGCTGCGCGCTCGCGGTCTGCGTCGGCTGCCCCTTGATGAAGGCGATGCGCGCATGGCCCTGCGCGATCAGGTGCTGGGTCATTTCGCGCGCCGCATTGAAATCGTCGATGCGCACGCAGGACACGTCTTCGCGCGCCTTGCCGGTGGCGAGCGCGACGGCCGGCACGCCTTCGGCGGCGAATGCCGCGGCGATGGCCTTCGACTCGCACAGCGGCGGCGGCAGGATCACGCCCGCGATGCCCTCGGCGAGCTTCTGCGCCGCGGTCTTCTCCTGCGCGGGCTTGAGGTTGTCCCAGCGGTCGAGCACCAGCTGCGCCGCGGTGCGATGCGAGCCGTCGAGCGCGCCCACCAGCATCTCCGACAGGTACGAGGCGCTGGGGTTGGAATAGATGAGTGCGATGCGCGTGTCGCGCGCGCCGGCCAGCAGCCGCGCCGCCGGGTTCGGGCGATAGTTGAGCGCGCGGACCGCCTCCATGACGAGCTCGCGCGTCGAATCGCGCACGTTGCTCTCGCCGTTGATGACCCGCGATACCGTCATCGGCGAAACGCTGGCGTGGCGCGCGACTTCATGAATCGTGACGGCCCCGCCTTTGCGGCGTCCGGTCTTTTCCGGGACGCGTGGCGTGTCGCCGCCGCTGCGGTCTCCTGTCTCGCTCAATCGATCTCCCCTGGGTTGCACATGCGCTGGCGCATGGCTCGAGATAGCGTTAACAATACTACGCGCTGTCGAACCCCAAATCTCCATGAAGTACCGATTCCTGCTGGCATTTGTTGCTGTCCTGGTCCTGTCGCGCCCGGCCGCGGCCGAAGACGGGTATGACTTGTGGCTGCGCTATCCACTCGTGGATTCCAAGGCTTACGGCGAACTCGACAGGCATGCCCGCGAGGTGGTGGCGCCCGCGACCTCGGCCACCCTGGAGGCCGCCCGAGACGAGTTGGTGCGGGGTCTGGGCGGTCTCACCGGCAACCCGGTGGCACCGGTCGCTGCGGCCACGGGAACGGGCGCCCTTTACATCGGCACGCCCCGGTCGTCGCCCCAGATCGCGAGACTCGGGCTGGCATTGGAGCGGACGGGCGAAGAGGGTTACCTGATCCGCAGCGTGCCCATCGATGGCCGTGCCGCAACCGTCATCGCGGCGAACACCGACATCGGCGTGCTGCATGGCGTGTTCCACTACCTGCGGCTCGCGCAGACCCATCAACCGTTGGGCGCGCTCGACATCCTCTCCGCGCCGCGCACACGCGTCCGCGTTCTCGATCACTGGGACAATCTCGATCGCCACGTGGAACGCGGCTACGCCGGGGAATCCATCTGGGACTGGCACAAACTACCGGATTGGCTCGATCCGCGTTACACCGACTATGCGCGCGCCTGCGCCTCGATCGGCCTCAATGGCACGGTGCTCACCAACGTCAACGCCAATGCCACCAGCCTCACGCCCGGGTACCTCGACAAGGCCGCGGCGCTCGCGGGCGTGATGCGCCCCTGGGGCATCCGCGTGTACCTCACCGCGCGCTTCAGCGCGCCCATCGAGCTCGGCGGCCTGAAGAGTGCGGATCCGCTCGATCCCGGCGTGCGCGCCTGGTGGAAGGCGAAGGTGGACGAGATCTACCGCCACATCCCGGATTTCGGCGGCTTCCTCGTCAAGGCGAATTCCGAGGGACAGCCCGGGCCGCAGGATTACCACCGCACGCACGCCGACGGCGCCAACATGCTGGCCGAGGCGCTCGCGCCGCACGGCGGCATCGTCATGTGGCGTGCCTTCGTCTATTCCAGCGAGAACACCGACGATCGCGCCAAGCAGGCCTACGCGGAATTCGTGCCGCTCGACGGCAAGTTCGCCGACAACGTGCTGGTGCAGGTGAAGAACGGGCCCATCGATTTCCAGCCGCGCGAACCGTTCTCACCGCTGTTCGGGGCCATGCCGAAGACCCCGCTCATGATGGAATTCCAGATCACCAAGGAATACCTGGGTTTCGCCACGCATCTCGTCTACCTCGGCACGATGTGGCAGGAGACGCTGGAAGCGGACACCTGGGCCCGGGGCAAGGGCTCGACGGTCGCGAAGATCATCGAAGGCGCGCTGCAGGGGGATCATTCGACCTCCGGGAATACCGGCATGGCGGGCGTGGCGAACGTCGGCTCCGACCGCAACTGGAGCGGCTCGCACTTCGACCAGGCCAATTGGTATGCGTTCGGACGCCTGGCCTGGGATCCCGAATCCTCGGCGCGCGACATCGCCGCCGACTGGATCCGCATGACCTTCAGCAACGATCCGCAGTTCGTCGCGCCCGTGCTCGAGATGATGATGGGCTCGCGCGAGGCCGCGGTCGACTACATGACGCCGCTCGGTCTCGCGCATCTCATGGGCACGGGCCATCACTACGGCCCGGCGCCCTGGGTCAGCGATCTGAAGCGGCCCGAATGGAACCCCGCTTACTACCATCGCGCCGATGCCGACGGCATCGGCTTCGAGCGTACCGCCAAGGGCAGCAACGCGGTCGCGCAGTATTCGCCGAAGGTCGCCGCGGTGTTCAACGATCCGAAGAAGACGCCCGAGAACCTGCTGCTGTGGTTCCACCACGTGTCATGGGACCGGCGCATGGCGTCGGGCCGCACGCTGTGGGAGGAGCTGGTGTGGCGCTACGACCACGGCGTCGCGGTAGTTAGCCAGATGCGCCGCACCTGGGACGCGCAACACGGCCGCGTGGATGCGCAACGCTTCGCGCAGGTCGCGGCGTTCCTCGCCATCCAGGAGAAGGAGGCGAAGTGGTGGCGCGACGCCTGCATCGCCTATTTCCAGTCGGTGTCGAAGCGTCCGTTGCCGGCCGGTGCCGCCCCGCCGGAGCATCCGCTCGAGTACTACCAGTCGCTCGAATTTCCGTACGCGCCGGGGCGCGGTTGAAGGAACACGAGGAGTGAAGTGATGCGCGCACCGGGAATCTGCGTGTTCGTGCTGTTTGCCACGCTGGCCGCTGCCACGGCCGAGGCGGCGGACCCCGCGCCGCCCGTCGAGATGACCGCCGAGCAGGATCACCAGCTCATGATGGAGAAGCTCGGCCTCAAGACGCTGCGCCAGGGGGCGAATGGCCGCGATCCGAACGCGCCCAACGCCGCCAACTACGACGAGTCCAAGGCCAACCCGTATCCCACGCTGCCGGATCCGCTGAAGTTCGCGGACGGGAAGCGCGTGAAAACCCCGAGGGACTGGTTCAACAGGCGCCGACCGGAACTGGTGGAAATCTTCGATCGCGAGATCTACGGCCGCGTGCCGGCGCAGGTGCCGGCCGTCACCTGGTCGGTCAAGGAGAGCAGGGACGACGTGGTCGGCGGCAAGCCGGTGACCTTCCGCAAGCTCGTGGGGCACGTCGACAATTCCGCCTATCCACTCATCGCCGTCGACATCGAGGCGGAGCTCACCACGCCGAAGGGCGCCAAGAACGTGCCGGTCATCGTCGAGTTCTTCCCGTTCGAATTCCGCGGCCGCTTCCCGGCGCCGCCTTCGCCCACCTGGCAGGAACAGGTCGTCGCGAAGGACTGGGCATACGCCGTGCTTTCGACCAGCACCATCCAGGCGGACAACGGCGCGGGCCTGACCCGGGGCATCATCGGCCTGGTGAATCGGGGACAGCCGCGCAAGCCAGACGACTGGGGAGCGCTGCGCGCCTGGGCCTGGGGCGCATCGCGGCTGCTCGACTACCTCGGCACGAACCCGGAGGTCGACGCGACACGCGCCGTCATCGAGGGCGTGTCCCGCTTCGGCAAGGCGGCGCTCGTGACCATGGCCTACGAGCCACGCTACGCCATCGGCTTCATCGGCTCCTCCGGCGCGGGCGGCGCGGCGCTGGCGCGCCGCAACTGGGGTGAAAAGCTGGAGAACGTCGCGGGCAGCGGCGAGTACCACTGGATGGCGGGCAACTATCTCCGCTACGCGGCCGACCCGCTGACCGTGAACGATCTGCCGGTCGACGCGCACGAGCTGATCGCGCTCGCCGCGCCGCGGCCGCTGTTCATCGGTGCCGGTACGCTGGAGCAGGGCGACGGGTGGGTGGATCCCAAGGGCATGTTCCTCGCGGCGCGGGCCGCCACCCCGGTCTACCAGTTGCTGGGCAAGCGCGGCATCGACGTGAAGAACTGGCCGCCGGCCGAGACGTCGCTGACCGCCGGCGAGCTCGCGTACCGCCAGCACGCCGGCGGCCACACCTCGGGCCCGAACTGGCCGACGTTCATCGAATTCGCCGGCCGCTACTTCGAGCCCACGAAGTAAGAGCGCGCCGCAAGACGGTGCCGGAGCATGCATTCCGGCATAACTGTGGGCGAGCGCGAGGAGACGACTGTCGTTGAAGTTATGCCGGAATGCATGCTCCGGCACCGTCTAACTACCAGTCCCACATGGTGCCGTCTTCGAGGCGCGCCACCGGCAGCTGCTTGGGGTTGTAGGGAAATTTCGCGGCGAGCTTCTCGTCGAGCGAGACGCCGTGGCCCGGCGCCTCGCCGCAGTACAGCCGTCCTTCCCTGAACGTGTAATCGTGCGGGAACACGTCGTCGGTCTCCGGCGCGTGCTTCATGTATTCCTGGATGCCGAAGTTCGGCACCCAGGTGTCGAAGTGCAGCGCCGCGCCCATGCACACCGGCGAGAGGTCGGTGGCGCCGTGGAAGCCGGTGCGCACCGAATGCAGCGCCGCGAAGTCGGCGATGCGTCGCACGTGCGTGATGCCGCCGCCGTGCACGATGGTCGTGCGGATGTAGTCGACCAGCTGGTTCTCGATGAGATGCTTGCAGTCCCAGATGCTGTTGAAGACTTCACCGACCGCGAGCGGCGTCACCGTGTGCTTGCGCACCAGCTCGAAGGATTTCTGGTTCTCCGCCGGGGTCGCGTCCTCCAGCCAGAACAGGCGGTACGGCTCGAGGCTCTTGCCGAGGCGCGCGGCTTCGAGCGGCGAGAGGCGGTGGTGCACGTCGTGCAACAGCTCGATCTCGTTGCCGTGGTCCTTGCGCAGGCGCTCGAACAGTTTCGGCACGAAGTCGAGGTACTTCGGCGTCGACCACGTGGTCTCGAGCGGTAGTTCGCTCTCGGCCGGCTCGTACGCGTTCTTCAGGTTCGAGATGCCATAGGCCTTCTTGATGCCCGGCACGCCGGCCTGCGCGCGCACCGCCTTGTAACCCTGCGCGATGTACTTGCCGACCTCCGCCGCGCACTCGTCGATGTCCTTGCCGTTGGCGTGGCCGTACACCAGCACGCCCTCGCGCGAGCGACCGCCGAGCAGCTGGTACAGCGGCATGCCGGCCATCTTGCCGAGGATGTCCCACAGTGCGACGTCGACCGCCGAGATCGCGGTCATGGTGACCGGGCCGCGTCGCCAGTAGGCGCCGCGATAGAAGAACTGCCAGATGTCCTCGATGCGGCCGGCATCGCGCCCGAGCAGGTTCGGCACCAGGTGGTCCTTCAGGTACGAAGCCACCGCGAGCTCGCGGCCATTCAACGTCGCGTCACCGAGCCCGGTCACCCCCGAGCGCGTCGTGATCTTCAGCGTGACGAAGTTGCGCGCGGGGCAGGTGACGATCACATCGGCCGCGACGATCTCCCGATCTCGCGCCGAGCCCACGTTTGATTTAATCGCCCCTACGATACCTGCGCCCATTGCTCCCTCGGGAATTAACAATTAGTGTCGCCCGCCGGGCACGGTTACGGTGACTGCCCGGACGGGGCCCGCATACTACCAATATGGACAAACTCAATCCCGATCGGCTTTTCCCCGCGGATCCCGGCACGCGCGCCATCGCCCGCAACCTGTACGGGCTGGTCAAGGACCTGCCCATCATCAGTCCGCACGGCCACACCGACCCGAAATGGTTCGCCGACAACGTGCCGTTCGCCGACCCGGCGAGCCTGCTCCTCACGCCGGATCACTACGTGTTCCGCATGTTGTACAGCCAGGGCATCAGGCTCGAGGAATTCGGCGTGGCGCGCGTCGACGGCGGCGTCACCGAGCGTGACTCGCGCAAGATCTGGCGGCTGTTCGCCCGGCATTACTACCTGTTCCGCGGCACGCCGTCGCGCATGTGGTTCGACTGGGTGCTGTCGAGCGTGTTCGACGCGCAGATCCCGCTGACGCCGGCCAACGCCGACAAGACCTACGACGCGATCGCGGAGAAGCTGCAGAAGCCGGAATTCCGCCCGCGCGCGCTGTTCGAGCGCTTCAACATCGAGGCGCTGGCCACCACCGAATCGCCGCTCGACGACCTGCTGCACCACGTCACCATCCGCAAGAGCGGGTGGCAGGGTCGCGTCATCACCGCCTATCGGCCCGACAACGTGGTCGACCCGGATACGGTCGGATTCCTCGACAACCTGAAGAAGTTCAGTGCGCTCACCGGTGAGGATGCGTTGAGCTGGCGCGGCTATCTCGCCGCGCACCGCAAACGGCGTGCTTTCTTCGCGGTCATGGGCGCGACCTCCACGGACCACGGCCATCCCACCGCGCGCACCGCGGACCTGTCGCCGGCCGACGCCGAGGCGCTGTTCAACCGCGTGGTGGCGGGGAAGCCCAACGCCGGCGACGCCGACCTGTTCCGCGGGCAGATGCTCACCGAGATGGCGCGCATGAGCCTCGACGACAAGCTGGTGCTGCAGATCCACCCGGGCGCGTGGCGCAATCACAATGCGCCGCTGTTCGACCGCTTCGGCCCCAACGTCGGCGCCGACATCCCGACCCGCACCGATTACGTCGGCGCGTTGCGGCCGCTGCTCAATCGCTACGGCAACGACCCGGCGCTCTCCATCATTGTGTTCACGCTCGACGAGAGCAGCTACGCACGCGAGCTCGCGCCGCTCGCCGGGCACTATCCCGCGCTCAAGCTCGGGCCCGCCTGGTGGTTCCACGACAGCCCGGAAGGGATGATGCGTTTCCGCGAGCAGACCACCGAGACCGCGGGTTTCTACAACACCGTCGGCTTCAACGACGACACGCGCGCCTTCCTTTCCATTCCCTCGCGCCACGACGTGGCGCGGCGTGTCGATTGCGCCTTCCTGGCGCGCCTGGTGGCCGAGCACCGGCTCAACGAAGACGAGGCCGCGGAACTCGCGCCGCAGCTCGCCTACGAATTCCCGAAGCAAGCGTACCGACTTTGAGCGAAGCATCCTGGGGGGACCTGCCGAATGAGCACGCAGCCAATCGCGAATGACACCGGTAGCAAAGCGGGCAATTACCGCTGGGTGATCTGCGCACTGTTGTTCGTCTGCACGACGATCAATTACATCGACCGCAATTCGTTGTCGGTGCTCAAGACCACGCTGCAACAGGAACTGCACTGGACCGACGTGGACTACGGCTGGATCACCACCGCGTTCACCTGCGCGTACGCGATGTTTCCCTCGCTGATCGGCTTTTTCGTCGACCGCTTCGGCGTGAAGAAGGCGCTGGCCGGCGCGCTGGTGCTGTGGTCGGCGGCGGCCGCGGCGCACGGCCTGGTCGGCACGGTCATCGGCTTCATGATCGTGCGCTTCGTGCTGGGCCTGGCCGAAGCCGCGAACTTCCCGGCCTCCATCAAGGCCGTGGCGATGTGGTTTCCGCAGAAGGAGCGGGCGTTGGCCACCGGCCTGTTCAACTCCGGCACCAGCGTCGGCGTGATCGTCTCCGGCGTCGTGGTGTGGATAGCGACGCAAACCAGCTGGCAGATGGCATTCCTCGCGATCGGCCTCCTCGGGCTCTTCTGGCTGGTCTTCTGGCAGAAGTATTTCGACGCACCGGAACGCGTGGCGCGCGTCGGCCAGGCGGAGCTCGACTACATCAAGGCCGGCATTCCCAAGGCGACCGAGTCGGTCAAGGTGCCCTGGCCGGTGCTGCTGCGCCGGCGCGAGATCTGGCCGTTCCTGATCGGCAAGTTCATCACCGACCCGGTGTGGTGGTTCTATCTATTCTGGCTGCCCGACTACCTGGCGCGCGAGCGCGGCCTGGACGCGCTCAAGGCGGGCTTCTGGGTGGGCGTGATCTACGTGGGCTCGTCGATCGGTTCGATCCTCGGCGGCTGGCTGTCCGGCAACCTCATCAAGCGCGGCTGGACCGTGGGCAAGGCGCGCATGCTGACCATGGCGCTCGCGGCCGTGTTCATGCCGAGTTCCATCCTCGCGTACTACGCCGACAGCTTCGTCGCCTGCGTGGCGTTCATCTCGCTGGCCACGGCCTGCCACCAGGCGTGGTCGGCGAACCTCTTCACCAATGCCACCGACCTGTTCCCGCAGAAGGTCTCCGGTTCCGTCGTTGGCCTTGGCGCCACGGCCGGCGGCTTCGGCGGCATGCTGATGACGCTGCTGGTCGGGCTCGCGGTGCAGTGGACCGGCAACCAGCAGATCGCCTTCATCCTCGCCGGCGTCATGCACGTCAGCAGCCTGGCGTTGTTCTGGTTCTGGTTCAGGGCGCGCTTCGTGCAGGTGGACATCGACGCGCCCTTCGATACCGGCGCGGTGCATCGCGGGCTGATCATCGGCGGGATCACGGTGCTGGGCATCGCCGCGTGGCTGCTCTACCTGGTCAGCAATCGCTGGGAGTACATCGAGAGCATCGTGAAGTTCAGCGGCGCGCTGCAGGCCGCGATCGCCGCGGGCGGCTTCGGTCTCATCGGCCTCGCGCTGATCTACGCGGCGCTGCCGCGCCGCAGCCAGCCGCTGTCCTGAGGGCGTGGCGGGACGCGCGGAACCCGCGCGCCGCGCAGGACTCAGCGCGCGCCGGCCTTGCGCGGCACCGACGAATAACGGCGCCGCTTCTCCGCGGCCACCGCGCGTGCGCGTTCGATCTCCTCGACCTCGGTGACCTTGAGCATCTCGTCGATGACGCGCGTGATGTGCAGGTGCATGGCGTTGCGCGCGGCGTCCGGGTCGCGCCGCTTCAGCGCGCGCAGGATGGCGGCGTGCTCGTCGATGGGCGGCTTGAGCCCGCGCGCGCGGCCCTTGTCGTCCATGGAATGACTCTGCGGCGAGCGCGCGCGCGCGTCCCACAGCATCTGCACGGCGGCGATGATGCCGCTGTTCTGCGTCGACGAGGCGATCAGCTCGTGGAAGCGACGGTCCGCTTCCTCGCTCATGAGGATCTCGTTGTGCTTGTTGTCATCGCGCATTTCGCTGATGAGGTCTGACAGCTCGCGCAGCTGCGCATCGTCGATGCGTACCGCGGCGAGCGCGGCGGCCTCGCCCTCGATCACCCGGCGCGCTTCGAGCAGCTCGAACGGACCGATGTCCTTGGCGCCTTCGGTGCCGCTGGGCGGCCGCCGGTTGGTCACGTAGACGCCCGAGCCCAGGCGTACCTCGACCAACCCGTCGAGCTCCAGGGCGATGATGGCCTCCCGCACCGTCGGCCGCGACACGCCGAAGGTCTGCGCCAGCTCGCGCTCCGAGGGCAGGCGCTGTCCCAGCTCGTATTTGCCCTCCGCGATCGCCATGGCGAGCTTCTCGGAGATCTGTTCGTAGAGGCGGCGCGTCTCGGGCATGGCGCGCAGTATCCGTGCCGGGCCGCCGGCCAACAAGGGAGCCGGGCGCATTCTGCGCGCCAGATCGCGGTCTGGCCGGGGCCGCTGGATTGGTCAGGGTGCTTCTTGCATTTGGCCTGACCAATTTGCTACGGTGTCGACGCGCCGTCTGGGGGAAGGCGTGTACCTCCCCGTTCGCGGCGTCATCGAGCCATGACCGGAGCGTTTCCGCGTCGCCCCGCCGGGGCGCACGCGGATTCCGTTCCGCGCCGGCGCGCGTCCCGGCCATTTCACTCGCGGCTGGGTAGTTAGTCGCGCGGCGCGCTTTGCCAGCGGTGTCATCGCTCGTCTGCCGCGCGCCACGCTGCGGCGTTTTCGCCGCGAAAAATGCCGCGATTCGTGTTGTGCACCCGCACCGCGATCGATAACATCCCGCCACACCGTCGGCGTCGCAGAGAGGAAAAGGCGCCGGCGCATGTCTAACTAGTCGGGGTCTTCCGCGCGACGTGCGGAGCCAGCAAGGCCTGGAGGGGCGACACGCAATGGACAAGAAATCACCGTTATTCCAACTTTCGCTGCTGGGATGCGTCGGCGCCGCCGGCTTCATCTCCACCGGCGCGCTCGCGCAGAACGCGCCGGCCGATGCGCCGAGCGAGAACATCGACGAGGTGGTGGTCACCGGCTTCCGCGCATCGTTGCAGAACTCGGTCGCGGCGAAGCGCGACAACATCGCGTTCACCGATTCGATCTACGCCGAGGACATCGGCAAGTTTCCCGACCTCAACCTGGCCGAATCGCTGCAGCGCATTCCCGGCGTGCAGATCCAGCGCGACTTCACCGGTGAGGGCACCTCGGTGGCCATCCGCGGCCTGGGCCGCGACTTCACGCAGTTCACGCTGAACGGCGCGCCGGTCGAGACGGCCTCCGACAGCAACATCGACAACTTCAGCCAGGGCCGCGGACTCGATCTCGTGCTGTTCCCGACCGAGTTGTTCCACCAGCTCACGGTCAGCAAGACGCCGACCGCCAAGCAGAAGGAAGGCGCGGTTGCCGCCAACGTCGACCTGCGCATCGCGCGCCCGTTCGACAACAAGGGCTTCCACGTCAACTACACCGCCAAGGCCAACTACCAGGAGACCTCCGAGGACTGGAGCCCGCGCCTCGGCGTCTACGTGAGCAACACCTGGGAAGTCGGCGGCGGCGAGTTCGGCGTGCTGGCGGGCGCGGCCTATTCGGATCGCAAGTATCGCTCCGACGGCTTCAACACCATCGGCTTCACCACCGTGTCCGTGCCGGGATGCCCGACCACCCAGGCGGGATGCAACACGCGTAACCAGGCGACCGGCGGCTACGGCAACAACAGCCAGGCCTGGCCGACCACGGTGCCGCAGGGCTACAGCTTCGGCACCAACGGCATGAATCCTGGTGACCCGTTGACGGTCTGCGGCCCCGGCGACACGCCCGGCGGCACCTCGGGCCTGTCCTGCAACGACCTGAGCTTCGCGATCTGGCCGCGCCTCGCGCGCCCGGATTCACTGGTGGGTGAACGCGAGACCACGTCGGGCATCGTCGCGCTGCAGTGGGCGCCGAACGACAACCTCTCGTTCTACCTCGACTACCTGGTTTCCAAGGCCGACCATCCGTACGAGCGCAACGACCTCAACCTCGCGGTGCGCAGCACCAACACCAACGTGCCGGTGGACGTGACGATCAACGAAGACAACGTCGTCACGCACGCGACCATTGCCAATCCGCAGTGGCTCAACGAGAACCGCCCGTACCACGAGGATACGGACTTCTTCAACATCAACCTCGGCATGGACTGGAACATCACCGACAAATTCAAGGTCGGCGTGGCGTTGAGCAACAACGAGAGCAAGTGGTTCCGTTCGACCAACACCTACCTGTTCAACTCGGTGCTGAACTCCGGCATCACGGTGGACATCGACAGCACGGGTGACGGCGTCATCAAGGTCACGCCGAGCCAGAGCCTGAACAACCCGGACTTCTGGACCTGGAACGCGCTGCGTATCCAGCCGGTCGAGCGCAACGTGTGGCAGAAGAGCGGCCGCATCGACCTCGAGTACGCGTTTGCCGATGCGTTCAAGCTGGGCTTCGGCGCGAGCAGCGACAATTTCCACCGCGAGATCACCACCTGGGAGACCACGAGCTGCGCGACCGATGGCGGCAACGCCAACAGCCCCGCGGGCATCGAGTGCACCAACGCGCTGGCCGCCGCGCAGGTCCGTAACGCCAAGATCGCGGTTCCCAACAACCTGCTCGGCAACTTCATGCAGCCCTGGACGCACGGCCCGCTGTTCGCCTCGTCCGACTTCGACGTCGGCCTGAACGATGGCTGGTCGCTGCCCAACTACCGCATGCTCGATCCGGCCGTGAACATCGACTTCTTCGAGAACCAGCTGGCGCGCGGCCTGGTGGGCGGGCTGTTCGTGGCCAACTACAACCCGCGCATCGTCGACGAAGACACCACGGCGTACTACCTCGAGGCCAACGGCCAGCTCGATATGCTCGGCAACCTGCGCTACAACGTCGGCGCCCGCTATGTCGACACCGGACAGTTCCTCGCCGGCTACACCGTCATCGGCGACGCGCTGCAGGAATACACCAAGGACTACGACAAGGTGCTGCCGAGCTTCAACATCGCCAGCGACCTCGGCCATGGCGTGGTGCTGCGTGCCGCGGCGTCGAAGACCATGACGCGGGCCCAGCCCGGCGCCATGGCGCCGAACGGCTCGCTGAGCGTCAACGGCGACGTCTACAGCATCGGCAATCCGGACCTGGCTCCGTACTTCGCCGACAACTACGACCTCGGTGTCGAGTGGTACTTCGGCGATTCCGGCCTCGGCATGGTGGCATTGAACGGCTGGCAGAAGTCGATCGACGGCTTCACCACGCAGTTCAGCCAGACCGTGCCGTTCAGCGCGCTGGGCATCGACTTCTCGACGCTGCCCATCGCCACCCAGACCGGCCTCACCAATGCCGGCCAGGGCAATCCGCAGAACGCACCGGTGCGTGTCGACCAGCAGCGCAACACCGAGGAGACCATCAAGCTCAACGGTTATGAAATCACCTACGTCCAGCCGCTGGACATGGTGCTGAAGGGCGCCGGTTTCTCGATCAACTACACGCACATCGACCAGAAGTCGGAAGGCGGACCGGCCGGCGCGGCCTCGAGCGCCATCACCGGCCTTTCGCCGTTCACCTACAACGTGACGGCCTTCTACGAGAACTACGGATTCTCGGGCCGCCTCAGCTGGTCGGTGCGCGACACCTTCGTCGAGTTCCTCGGCAACAACGAGAACAACATCCAGGGCGACAACTACGCCCAGACCCGCAAGTACCTGGATGCGTCGTTCAGCTACAAGCTGCCCATCGAGACCAGCATCTCGCTGACGCTGGAGCTGCAGAACCTGACCAACGAGCAGCTGCTGACGTACTTCCGCGACGACGCGCTGACTCCGCGCGCTTCGTTCGCGCCGGGACGTCAGGTGCTGTTCGGTGTGACGGGCTCCTTCTAACCGGGAGCTTCCAGCGGATGAAAGGGGAGGCAACGCGAGTTGCCTCCCCTTTTTTATCTGCGGTCGAACCGCATCGCGCGCTTCAGCGGATGACCCGCGCTCCCTTGCCCTTCATGACCGCCTCGACTTCCTTGAGGTTGACCATCGAGGTGTCACCGGGGGTCGTCATGGCGAGCGCGCCGTGCGCGGCACCGTACTCGACCGCCGCCTGCGGTCCCTTGCCCTCGAGGAAACCGTAGGCGAGCCCGGACGCGAAGCCGTCGCCGCCGCCCACCCGGTCGTAGATCTCGAGGTTCTCGCGCATCATCGACTGGTAGAAGTTGCCGCCGGCATAGAGGATCGCCGACCAGTCGTTGAAGCTCGCCGTCTTCGCGTTGCGCAACGTGGTCGCCGCGACCTTGAAGTTCGGGAACTGCTTCACCGCGGCCTGGATCATTTTCTTGAAGTTCGCCGGATCGATGGCGCTGATGTGCTCGTCGAGGCCTTCCACTTCGAACCCGAGGCAGGCCGTGAAGTCTTCTTCATTGCCGATCATCACGTCGACGTACTTGGCGATGTTGCGGTTGATCCGCTGCGCGCCTTCCTTGCCCCCCTGGCTCTTCCACAGCGAGGCGCGGTAGTTCAGGTCGTACGACACGATGGTGCCGTACTTGCGCGCGATCTCCACCGCTTCGATGACGGCTTCCGAGGTGTTCGGCGCCAGCGCGGCGAATATCCCGCCGGTGTGGAACCAGCGCACGCCTTCCTCGCCAAACAACTTCTCCCAGTTCACCTCGCCGGGCCGGATCTGCGACGCGGCCGAATGCCCGCGGTCGCTGCAGCCGAGCGCCGCGCGGATGCCGAAGCCCTTCTCGGTGAAGTTGAGACCGACTCGGGTGTTACGGCCGAGCCCGTCGAACTCGCGCCAGATGATCTTCGACACGTCGACGCCGCCCTGCATCATCAGGTCCTCGACCAGCCAGCCGAGATCATTGACGGGCAGGGCGGTCACGGCCGTGGCGCGCTTGCCCCAGCACTTGCGCATGGCGCGCGCCACGTTGTACTCGCCGCCGCCTTCCCAGACGGTGAAGCTGCGCGCGTTGCGCACGCGGCCGAAGCCCGGATCGAAGCGCAGCATGACCTCGCCGAACGAGGCGCAGTCCCAGCGGGTTTCTCCCGCCGGGCGAATCTTCAGAACGTTGTCCTTATCGAGGGGGTCGGTCATGGTCTCTTCTTATTTGGCACGAATGGTCTTGATGAGCTTCACGGTGTCGCGCACGCGCGCCTCGATGCCCGCGTAGTCGGCCTTGGCCAGCAGCTCCCGGGTGATCAGGTTGCTGCCGATGCCGCAGGCGACGATGCCCGCGCCAAACCACTTGCGCAGCGACTCCTCGGTGGGCTCGACGCCGCCGGTGGGCATGATGCGCGTCCAGGGCATGGGTCCCAGCACGTTCTTGACGAACTCCGGGCCGCCTACCGAGCTGCCCGGGAACACCTTGACGATCTCGCAGCCGAGCTCGTGCGCGCTGGAGATCTCGCTGGCCGAGCCGCAGCCGGGCGAGTAGGGGATGCAGCGGCGATTGCAGACCTTGGCGACGTCGGCGTTGAGGATCGGGCCGACCACGAATTTGGCGCCGTTGGCGATGTAGATGCCCGCGGTGGGCGCATCGACGATGCTGCCGACGCCCATGATCACGCTCGGGTCCGCCTTGTCGAAGTGGCGCGTGACTTCGTAGAAGACATGCGAGGCGAAGTCACCGCGGTTGGTGAACTCGATGCACTTGGCGCCGCCATTCGCGCAGGCCTGGATGACCTTCTGGCAGACCTCGACGTCCGGGTGATAGAAGACCGGGATCACGCCCTGGTCGATCATCGCGGCAAGCACAGTCATCCGATCCTTGTTCATCTCTTTCTCCGGGCGAGTTCGCGTCAACCGCGCCGTGCGGTGGCCCGGCGGGAGCGGCATTCTCGCGAGCCGCTTGCGCCGCCGCAACGGAATTCCGGCGTAAGGTAACCGGTGTCATCACGGCTGGGAAGCCGGGTCTCGAAGACACCGGTGGACCTGCACCGCCGCCGGTGATCGCCTCCTTTGCGGAGGGTCAATCAGGGAGACATTTACGGGAAAGTGTGCGCGGTTCGCTGGGGCCTGCGGGGGGTGCAGTGCACACTTTCGGGCGGCCCAGACGACCCGTGACGCAGTTCACGCAATGACCCGACCGAGCACCCCGGAAGCGAAAACCAGGATCCGGCAATCGCCACTGCCCGTCATCGGTGCGGTGGTCGCCATCATTCTGGTGGTCTTCTACGGTTGGTCGCAGCGCGGCTGGCTGATCAACGTCACCGACATCGAATCGCGCGACGTCGACATGCAGAGCCGCCAGCTGGAGCGCGGCTTCGAAACCGAACTTTCCGACCTGCACACCGCGCTCGGCGACTACGCGATCTCCTCCGATACCGCCGAGTTCGCGCGCGGCACGCGGCCCAACTACTTTTCGCAGCAGCTGACCGCGGGTTCGCTGGTGCGGCTCGACGTCGACACCATCCTGATCGTCGATCGCAACCTCGAGACGCGCGGATCGCTGGCCATCGATGCCACGTCCATGCAGGAGTACGAGATCCCGCCGGATCCGGACCTGCTGGCCGCGCTCAAGCAGGGCGTGACCTCGGGCCAGCTCTCCGGCCTCACCGACAGCGTGCGCGGCATCGTGCAGCGGCCGCGCGGCCCGGCGCTGTTCGCGGTGCGGCCGATCTTCGACAGCTCCGCCACCGGCCAGCCGCAGGGCTGGATCGCCTTCGCGCGCGCGTTCACGCCGGCCGTGGTCGAGCGCATGGGACGCTTCTCGCCGTGGCCCGTCACCGGGTACCCGGTCGCGAACCTGGACCGCGCCGGTTTGCCGCAGGAAGTCAGCGAATGGGTGCGCCGCTCGCCGCTGACCGCGAGCCTCCTGACGCGCGTCGCCGGCCGCAACAACATCAATGGTTACCTGATCCTGCGCGACCAGGTGGGCACTCCCGTGTGGCTGGTGCAGATCGAGATTCCACGCAGCGCCTTCGCGCAGGCCACGCGCACCACGCTCTACCAGACCATCCTGCTGGGCCTGCTGGTCGGGGGCTTCACCATCGTCGCGATGCTGCTGGTGGCGCGCTCGCGGCGCCTCAACGCCGATCGCCTGGCGCTCGAGTCGCGCTACCGCGCGATCATCGAGCAGGCGCAGGACGGATTGCTGGTCGCCGACGCGCGCACCGGCGAGATCGTCGACGCCAACCCGGCGGTGCAGGA
Source organism: Steroidobacteraceae bacterium (assembly GCA_035701825.1). GTDB lineage: Bacteria > Pseudomonadota > Gammaproteobacteria > Steroidobacterales > Steroidobacteraceae > CADEED01. Next base: position 10,227 of record DASSRK010000073.1, on the reverse strand, counting down.
ACAGCTCGGCTTCACGCTGGACGAGTTGCGCGGGCGCTCGGTGTTGTCGGTGCTGCGCGGTCCCAACGATTCGCAGGACCCGGTGATCGCCACCCTGGCGCGGGTCGAGCCGAGCCGCGGCGTCGAGCTCGTGCAGTGGCTCAAGGACGGTCGCCAGATCGACGTCGAGGTGAGCTGCGTGCCCATCGAGTCGAGCGACCGCCGCCTGGTGTCGTACCTGATGCGCGACCTGTCGGAGCGCAAGAAGGCGCAGAGCCAGCTGCTCGCGAACCAGCAGCGCCTCGACAAGCTCGCCAACCACGACCATCTCACCGGCCTGCCGAACCGGATGTTCCTGCAGGCGCACCTGCCGGAAGCCATCGCACGCTGCCAGGCGTCCGCGCAGATGCTCGCGGTGCTGTTCCTCGACCTGGACCGCTTCAAGCACATCAACGACTCGCGCGGCCACGAGGTCGGCGACAAGCTGCTGCAGGAAATCGCCAAGCGCGTGCGCGCCGCCGTGCGCCCCGCCGACATCGTGGTGCGCATGGGTGGCGACGAGTTCGTCGTGGTCCTGCACCGCGTGGCGGCGCCGGACGAAGTGGCGGGCGCGGCGACGCGCATCAACGAGGTGCTGTCCGCGCCGGTCATGATCGACGGCCGCGCGATGGTCGCCACCGTGTCCATCGGCGTGAGCATGTTCCCGCGCGACGGGGCCACGATGGGCGAGCTGCTCAAGCACGCCGACACCGCCATGTACCAGGCCAAGGACCTGGGGCGGAACAACTTCCAGGTGTTCAGCCCGCAGATGGATCGCACCCTCAAGGAGCGCGTGGCCATCGAGTCTTCGCTGCGCGCCGGGCTCAAGCTGCAGCAGTTCGACGTCCACTACCAGCCCATCATCGACATCGAGACGCGCCGCGTGGCAGGCCTCGAGGCGCTGCTGCGCTGGAAGCACCCGGCACAGGGTTACCTGTCGCCCGAGCGCTTCATCGGCGTCGCCGAGGAGACCGGCCTCATCATCCCGCTGGGCCAGTTCGTGCTCGATCGTCTCGGCCAGGACATCAACTCGTGGCGCGAGCAGGGCGCGCACCTCGTGCCGGTCAGCATGAACGTGTCGGCCGTGCAGCTCGAGCGCACCAGGCTGCGCGAGCTGATCCAGCAGGCCCTGGAGCGTCACCGGATCGGGCCGCAGCTCATCGCGCTCGAGCTCACCGAAGGCTCGCTGTTCGAGTCGCGCACCAACGAATTCCGCGAAGACGCGCTGGCCACGTTGCGCGACCTGGGCGTGAAGATCGCGATCGACGACTTCGGCACCGGCTACTCGTCGCTGTCGTACCTCAAGCGCTGGCGCGTCGACTCGCTCAAGATCGACCGCAGCTTCGTGCGCGACATCGCCTCGGATCCCTCCGACCACGCCATCGTCAGCGCCATCGTCGCCATGGCGCGCAGCCTGCACATCCAGGTGGTGGCCGAGGGCATCGAGACCTGGCAGCAGCTGGAGATCCTGCGCAACATGGGGTGCAACCTCGCGCAGGGCTTCCTGTTCGCCAAGCCCTGCAGCGCGGCCGATGCGCTGCGATACCTCAAGGTCGAGCCGCTCGACCTGCTCGACAACGACTGGCAGGCAACCTCGCTGGCCGAAACCGGTTGATGAGGACATTCCTCGTTTCCTGGCAAACGGGGACAGGCCTCCGGTCGCGGTAGCGCGGCCGATCGGTTCAAAAGGATTTTGCCCGAGCGAGTTCGCGCGCTTCGAGAATTGCCGGACGGCAATTCTCGGCGTTCGCTCGTCGTTCGCTGCGTGCCTTTACATCTGCAAAAACGGGGCGCCGAGATGCACTACGGCGGCCCGCGGCCGCTCTCTCCTCGCCGCATCACACGCTCGGGCAAAATCCTTTTGAACCGCTCGCCCGCGCTGCCACGGTCAGCGTTCTATCCCCGCTTGACCGCAACCGCGTTGGCTGTGTGAAGACCTCTTCGTTTCACTGACAGCAGCGACTGCCTATAGCCGGAGCCACATCTCAGACCGTCCCCGTTTGCTAGGAAACGGGGAATGTCCCCATACTCCCGCATGCTGTTTTCTTCGGGAGGTTTCATGTTCCAGGGATGGACACGCCGGTTCGCCATCGCCGCTCTCGCGGCGACCGCCACGCTCGCCGGCGCCGACGAACTCACCGGGCGCGAGCTGCTGCAGTCGACATTGTGGATGCAGCGCGCGCCGGAATACCGCGTGCTCGCCGCGCAGGTCTATCGACTGGCCACCGAACGGCTGGCGTCGCCCGAGCCGGGCAGCGCGGCGCTCGAGCAGCAGGGCGTGGCGCCCGAGGTGCTGGCGCGCATGCCGACCGCGGTGGTCCTCGATCTCGACGAGACGGTGCTGGACAACACCGTCTACCAGGCGCGCCTGTTGCGCGACCGCCAGGACTACGACGCGCGCAGCTGGGGTGAATGGGTGGCGGCCGGCGAGGCCGACGTCATCCCGGGGGCGCGCGAGTACATCGCCGCCGCGCGCCGCCTCGGGCACACCGTCTTCTTCCTCACCAACCGCGACTGCAAGACCCCGGCGCCGACCGCCACCGACCCGTGCCCGGCGAAGACCGCGACCATGCGCAACCTGGTGCGGCTCGGCATCGATGCCCGGCCCGACCCGGAGCACATGCTGTTGCGCGCCGAGCGGCCGGAGTGGAACGCGAGCGGCAAGATGGCGCGCCGCGCGTTCATCGGGGCTAACTACCGCATCGTCGCCATGCTCGGTGACGATCTCGGCGACTTCGTCGACGCGAAGGCGTTCGCCGCGGATCGCGAGCGTCTCGAGAAGCGCTTCGGTGTCAGCTGGTTCGTGCTGCCGAATCCGATCTACGGCTCGTGGACCAACCCGTACGACACCGTCGAGAAGAAGTACGCCGCGCTGCAGACCGATACCCCGACGCTGGAGCTGCCCGGCGGCCATCCCTGGAACGCCGGCTCGACCCGGGTGCGCGTCGGCAGCTGGAACGTCGAATACCTGATGACGCCGGCGACGCACCGCGCGCTCGGCGACCACTGCGCCCAGAACGGCGGCATGGTGGGCGGCGACGATCGCACGCTGCCCTGCGCGATCACGAAGCGCGAACCGCGCGGGCCGGCGGACTACGCCTCGCTGCGCCGTTATGCGGCGGAACTCGCGGCCGACATCGTGGCACTGCAGGAAGTCGACGGCCCGGAGGCCGCGGCGCAGGTGTTCCCCGGCTACGACTTCTGCTTCAGCACGCGCGCCCACACGCAGAAGAACGGCTTTGCGATCCGCCGCGGGCTGCCATTCCGCTGCGAGCCGGAATACCTGCCGCTGTCGCTGGACAACGCCGTGCGGCGCGGCGTGGTCGCGACGTTCTTCCCCGGCACCGCGAACGAGTTCCGGCTGATGTCGGTGCACCTCAAGTCAGGCTGCCCGGCGGGCCCGCTGACCGCCCCGGGCCGCAACTGCGAGCTTTTGTCACGCCAGGTCGAGCCGCTCAAGGAATGGATCGAGGCCGAGGCACGCGCGGGCCATCGATTCGGCGTTCTCGGCGACTTCAATCGCCGCTTCACGCTGGAGAAGGGCAAGGCCCACGACGACCAGGGACGACTGGTCAACCTGTTCCCCGGGATCAACTCGGTCGACCTGCCCGCGGCGCGGCTCACCAACATCACCGCCCGCGAGAAATTCACTCCCTGCACCACCGACAGCGAGTACCGCGAGTTCATCGACAACATCCTGCTGGGCCGGGACCTGGCCGGGACGGTGCTGCGCAAGAGCTTCGTGCGCGTGGTGTTCAACGACCAGGATGCGAAACAGCACTGGCTGTCGGATCACTGCCCGGTCGGCATCGGGCTGCGCCTGCGCTGACGTCGATCCAGGCCAGCCGATGATCCGAGCTCGGTGGCGGCGCGTCATCCCCGCCGTCCACCAGCCGCGCCAGCGGGCTCGAGCGCGGCGGCCAGAACACGCCGCCGCCGCAAACCCGCAGGCCCTTCGACGGCAGTAGATAGTCCACGCGCAGGTTGCCGGCGACGCGATCGTCGAAGTCCGCGGTGTCGAAACGCGGATCCCCGCGCTGCGCCTGGTTCGCGCCGCCCTGGCGCGCGGCGGCCTCGGGACCGCCGGCGCTGCGCGGCACGAACGACCGGTCCACGCGCGCGTGATTGACCAACGCGTCGATCGCATCATGAAGGCTGCCACCGTCGACGGGATCGGAGTTCTGGTCACCCATGATGACGAAGCGCCCGCCGGCAAATCCGCCGGCGCGGCCGGCGTCGTCGCGCAGGTACGCGGCGCCGTCCAGGTAGTCGCTCCACAGCCGGATTTCATCGTGGTTGCGGCGGCCGTTGCGGTCCTCGGGGCCGTCGAACGCGGGTGGCGTCGGGTGGCTGATCAGCAGGTGCAGCGCCTGGCCGCCGACCCGCACCGGCACGTCCCAGTGCGACTTGGAGGACAGCGGCAGGACGGCGAGCGCCTGCGGCGAGCACCAGTCCGCGGGCGCCGGTGTCGACGGATCGTCGGGCAGCAGTGCGCCCGGCATGTCGCGCCACAGGAACTGGCGGAAGGTGCGCACCGCGTCGCGCTCGATGGGAAACCTCGACAGCAGCACCATGGCGTACTGGCCCGGGAATTCGCCGAAGCCGAGCGCATCGCCGCCGCCGCCGATGCGCCCGTCGCGGTCCAGGTCGAAGCCCGAGGGCGTGCCGGTGTTCGACCCGGCGAAGAACGAATGCTCGAAGTGGATCGCCTGCGCGCCGCCCTGCGGGCGCGCGAGGTAGTTAGACTGGAAGGCGGCGAGCGAGGCGCCCGCCGCGTCGTAATCGAACTCCTGCAGCAGCAGGATGTCGGGCCGCACGCGCTGGATGATCTCCGCGACGGCGCGCGCCTGCGGGTCGCCGGGCGTCGACAGTGAACGCAGCAGCCCGCCCTCGACCGGCCGGTTGAGGCTGCAATTGAACGTGGCGATGCGCAGCGTGCCGCTGGCGGTGCCGGCGGGGTTCGCGGCACCGGCGGCGGGCGCGAGGCCCGCCGCCAGGATCAGCCACGCGAGAGTGCCGCGCACTCCGCGATCAGAAGTCGAACCGCACCGACCCCATGATCGTGCGCGGTGCGCCGATCGAATAGAAGCCGACCGAGGTTCCCACGCCCGTGCCCGAGCTGATGTTCCCGAAGTACTTCTCGTCGAGCAGGTTGGTGACGTTGAGCTGCAGTTCGCCGCGCTTCACGCCCTTGAACGAGAAGCCGTAGGTCATGTCGAGGTCGAACACCGTGTAGGCCGGCGCGACCTCGGTGTTGAGGTCCGTGCCGAAGCGGTCGCCGACCTTCTTGCCCTGCAGGCCGACCTTGAAGTCGGGCGTGACCTCCATGTCGGCACGCAGCGCGTACATCCACTCCGGGGTCTCGACCAGCGTCTTGCCCTTGGTCGGGATCGGCACCCCGGCGGTCGGCACGTCGTCGAGCAACTCGCTGTCGTTGTACGAGACCGAGGCGGTCAGGGTGAACGCCTCGCCGAAGCGCTGGCCGATCTGCGCGTCCACGCCCAGTACCTTCACGTCGCCGACGTTGCGATCGGTGGTGTAGTTGAGGGTCGAATCGAAGGTCGACACGATGCGGTTGGTGTAGTCGATGCGATACACGGCCACCGAAGCGAGCGTGCTCGCCCGGTTAAGGCGCCAGCCCAGGTCGTATGACCTGGTCGTCTCTGATTCCGGCAGCGGGCTGCCCACGCTGCCGTCGTCCTGGCGACCGACCGAGTAGAGGTTGTCGGTGCGCGGCGCCGACAGGCCCTCGGCGTACGACAGGTACCACTGCTGGCTGTCGGTCGGGCTGTAGCTGAGGCCGAGGTTCGGCAGGATGTCGTCGAATTTCACCGTGTCGTTCCACGGCGCGATGAACTGCACGCCCATCGGATTGTTACCCTGGAAGCCGACGTTGCCGTTCGGGTAGACGAAGTTAGGTGCGCGCGACGTGCACAACACGCCGCCGCTATTCTGGATGGTGCCGGAATTGCCGGTGCCGCCATCCGGCGTGTAGCAGTACTGGTTGAGCTCGCGCCGGAAGAACGGCGCGCGCACACCCACCGTGGCGGTGAACTTGTCGTCGGCGAACTGGCCGCGCCATTCGAGTGCGAACTGGTTCAGCTCCGCGATGGAGAAGCGGTCGCGGCCGCGGATGATGTCGCCGTCCGCGGCGTACACGCGGTCGCCCTCGCGGCCCGCGAACACGTTCTCCACGCCGTCGGGAAGGATGTAGCCCCACTGCGCGGTCTGCCGGTGTTCGGCGCGATCCCAGGTGTAGGCGAGGCGCGCGCGGTTGTCCTCGTTGATGTCCCAGATCAACGACGCGGTCGCGCCATAGCGGTTGGTGTTGGTGGTGTTGGGCGAATAGAAGCGCACGTTGTCCATCGTGTCGCCGTCGCCGTTCAGGTCCCATCCCGTGACGTTGGCGTTGCCCAGCGGACGGATGTCGGCGTTGGTCGGCGTCTCGTTGATCACCGAGCTGCCGCCGCCATTCGCCAGCGTGTACTGGTACGAAGGGTCGAAGGTGAGGCGCAGGTGGTCGGTGAGGTTCCACAGCGACTGGATGCGGATGTTGCCGGTATTGGACGGATTGATGCGCACGCCGTAGTAGTTGGTGCAGCTCGACGGGTTCGCGAGCACATCGTTCGCGGAAACCGGCGGCGTCGGCACCACCACGTTGTTCTTGTTCTCGTCGTCGCGCACGCCGGCGGTGGGGTCGTCGCGCGTGCAGGACTCGAGGTTGTCGTAGTCGCGGCCGAAATCCGCGAAATTCTTCTGGCTCGCGGTGCGGTAGAACGCGTTGCGGTTCTCGTTGTAGTGGCCCGCGACGGAGATGAAGTTGCCGCTCTCGAAATCCTGCCGGACCACGAAGTTGAACTGCTTCTTCTCGAGTTCGCCCGGCCCCTTGAACTTGTCGTAGTTCTGGTACGAGGCGGCGAAGAAGGCCTTGGTCCCGAGGTTGCCCCATTCGCCGGTGTCGACGCGCAGGAAGCCGCGCCGGTAATTGAAGCTGCCCGCCGACAGCACGGCCTCGGCGGAGAAATCGTCGTTGGGCTTCTTGGTGCGGTACGCCACCGTGCCGCCCGTGGCCGAGGCGGTCGGGCTGTCGACGTCGGTGGTGCCGAGGTTCACGTCGACGCGATCGACGAGCTCCGAGTCGAGCATCTGGTTGGTGAACAGCGCGTAATTGCCGGAGTCGTTGAGCGGCACGCCGTCAAAGGTCACCGAGACGCGCGAGCCGTCGAAGCCGCGGATGCGCAGGTTGCCGCCCGAGGTGCCGTACGGGTCGGTGTTGGTGAAGTTGACGCCCGGTATCTGGTTGATGGCCTGGAACACCGTCTGGCCGGCGGGCTGGGTCTTCAGGTACTCGCTGCTCAGCGAGACGCGCGACTTCGGCGCGGTCTGCACGCCCACGTTGCCGATCTGCCGTACCCGTGTTGCCGACACCACGACCTCGGTCATCGATTCCTCGACGGCCTCGGTGCCGGTGGACTGCGCCACCGCCTGCTGCGCGAGTCCGCCGCCTAACAAGGCGACCAGCGTGCAGCTCTGGAATCGGAGCAACATCGCTCCCTTGATGTTACGCATCGGTATCTCCGGATTTGTTCGCGGGCAGTTCGCCGGCCCGTCGTGATTTGTGCGGCACACGTTAATGACATGGCGCGGGAGTTACAACCCGCGGCCATGCACCTGCTGTGCGCACGCAACACGCGGAGTGCACGAAAAAGGAAAAGCCTGTACGAATCTTGCGCAGCGAGTGACGGCGCGTCAGTCGGGAATCTTTGCGCCCGCAAGAGCTTGCGAAAAATGCCTGCGGCACAGCGGCACGTAGCGCTCGTTGCCGCCGATCTCGATCTGCGCGCCCTCGCGCTCCGCGGTGCCGTCGGCCTTGACCCGTACGACCATGATCGCCTTGCGGCCACAGTGGCAGATGGTCTTGATCTCGACCAGGTTGTCGGCCCAGCCGAGTAGCTGGGCGCTGCCGGGGAAGAGTTCGCCCCGGAAGTCGGTGCGCAGCCCGTAGCACAGCACCGGGATGTTGAGCTCGTCGACGACCGAGGCGAGCTCGCGCACCTGCGCGGGCGTCAGGAACTGGGATTCGTCCACCAGCACGCAGGCCAATGCACTGCGCGCGTGCTCGGCCGCGATCTCCGCGCGCAGGTCGAGCCGCGCATGGAAATGCCGCGCCTCGCGCGCGATGCCGATGCGCGAATGGATCTGTCCGCCCTGGCGTGAATCGACCTGCGCCGTGTACAGCAGCGTGCGCATGCCGCGCTCTTCGTAGTTGTGGCTGGCCTGCAGGAGCGCGGTCGATTTGCCCGCGTTCATGGTCGAGTAATAGAAGTAGAGTTTCGCCACGCAGCTAGATCAGCTTGATCTCGCGCAGCCGCTCCTGCAGGAAATCGTGCGCGGTGATTGGCACCGGGAACTGGTCCGGGTGCTGCGCGTCGACGCATTGCGGCAGCGTCTCGATCAGGAAGTCCGGGTTGAAGTGCAGGAAGAAGGGCAGCGAGTAGCGTGCGTTGCTGGCGCGCTCGCGCGGCGGGTTGGTCACGCGGTGCGTGGTGGAGCGCAGCCGCTTGTTGGTCAGCCGCTGCAGCATGTCGCCGACGTTGCACACCAGCGAGCCGGGGGGCGGATTGATGGGCAGCCACTTGCCCTTTTTCGACAGCACCTCGAGGCCGGGCTCCTCGGCGCCGAGCAGCAGCGTGATCACGTTGATGTCCTCGTGCGCGCCGGCGCGCACCGAGGGCGTGGGTTCGGGTGGCATGGGCGGGTAGTGGATGACCCGCAGCACGCTGTTGCCCAGGTTCACCTTGTCGTCGAAGTAGTCCTTCGGCAGGCCGAGCGTGTGTGCGATGGGCGCGAGCAGGCGGCGGCCGAGCGCGTCGAAGGAGTCGTACAGCGACAGCGTCGACTCGCGGAAGCCAGGGATGTCGTCCACCCAGATGTTAGGCGCCATGTCGCGCGCGTAACGGTGCCCGGGCGGGAGTTCCCGGCCCACGTGCCAGAATTCCTTCAGGTCGTGGTGCTTCGAATCCTTGGCGGTCTCGATGCCAAAGGGGGTGTAGCCGCGGGCGCCGCCGCCGCCCGGCAGCTGGTAGCGCTTCTTCTGCTCCACGGGCAGCGCGAAGAAGGTCCGGAAGCAGTCCAGGCACTGGTCGATGACGCGCTTGTCGATGCCGTGGTTCTGGATGATGACGAACCCGTACTCCTCGTAGGCCGCGGAGATGTCGCGGGCGAACTGCTCGCTGCCGGCGGAGCGTGCGTCTAGCGTGGGTACGGCGTCCTGCATTTGCCGGCTATTGTGCCTACCGCCCCCGGGATGTAGAAGTCGGCAGCGGGTCGGGAGCGGCGGGAAATGCCGGGGGAGTGAGAGTGCAGCGCGCGAGCGGCGCCGCCATGCAATGCGCGTCGGCGGTGCTCATGGTTCGTCCGGGAAACTTCGGCTACAACGCCGAGACCGCCCTGACCAATCGATTCCAGGTGCCGGGTTCGTCGGGCGACATCGCCTCGCTGGCACGCGCGGAATTCGATGCCTTCGCGGGCGCCCTCGCCGGCGAAGGCGTGGGCGTGTGCGTGGCCGAGGATTCCATGGAGCCGCGCAAGCCCGACGCCGTATTCCCGAACAACTGGGTCAGTTTCCATGCCGACGGCACGGTGGTGCTGTATCCCTTGCAGGCGGCGAGCCGGCGCGTCGAGCGGCGCGCCGAAGTCATCGAGGCCGTGGTGCGCGACACGGGTTACGTGGTTCGCCGCACCGTGGATCTCACCCACCACGAAAAGTCCGGCCGGTTCCTCGAGGGCACCGGCAGCCTGGTGCTCGACCACGTCGCGCGCGTGGCCTACGCCTGCCGCTCGCCGCGCACCGACGAGACCGTGGCGCGGGAATGGGCCCGGGAACTGGGCTACGACCTGGAGCTGTTCACGGCCCGCGATTCGCGCGGAGAGCCCATCTACCACACCAACGTGGTCATGAGCATCGCGACGCGCATGGCCGTGGTGGCGCTCGACAACGTCGATGCCGCGGACCGGGCGCGCCTCGGGGCGCGGCTCGGCGCGTCGCGCGAGGTGCTGGCCATCGACGACGCCGAGATGCGCGCCTTCGCCGGCAACGTGCTGGAGCTCGGCAGCTGGGACGAATACCTGGGCGACATGCGCATCCTGGTGATGTCGGCCACCGCGCAGCGCGGGCTGGCGGCGCGCAAGTACGCGCGGCTGTACGCC
>DASSRK010000072.1:0-21500 GCA_035701825.1 Steroidobacteraceae bacterium | reverse complement strand
CGTTCCAGGGCGAGACCGGGATCTCGCTGAAGCGCAGCGACATCACGCCGGCGAACAGCACCAGCATCACGGCGCTCAGCAACAGCGCGAACAGCGGGGCCGCCACCAGCGCCGTGAGCGCTTTCGACGTGACCACCTCCCCATCGGACACCGGCATGGACTTCCAGAACAGGATGCTGCGATCGCGGCGTTCGGCCAGCAGGCAGTCCAGCAGGTAGAAGAAGACCACGATGCCGAGCACGCCCAGCATCGCGACCGTCAATCCGAAGTAGACGCCACCGATGACCGGCGCGAAGTCCTTCTGCGGACCCATCGCTGCCATGACGTTGCGCCGTTCCTCGGGCGCCATGGAACTGAAGTCCGGACTATCGCTGGTGCCGAACGAGAAATGACTGCCGTCGCCGAAGTGCACGCCGCCGAGCGCGGCGAGCAGCAGCAGCACGCCCGCCATCACGGTCGGCGCGATCCACAGGGAGCGGTGCTCCCAGACTTCGCGGCGTACCAGCCAGAGCAGGTTGCGTGAGGTGTTCATGCGGCCTCCTTCGATGCCGGCGCGGGTGCGCCCACGGGCTGCATCATCGCCACGAACAGGTCCGCGACCGACGGCGCGCGGGTCTCGCCCAGCGATTCGAGCTCGGCATGGCTGCGGCCGTCGAACAGCATGGTGCTGCGGCCGAAGATCTCGCGCTCCCAGAAGGGCTTGAGCGACCGCGCGCGCTCGACGTTGCCGGGGGCGGGCGTCAGCTGCACGAAGCGCTCCGCCAGCGTCTCCATGGGCGAGTCCAGCGCGATCTTGCCGTGCTCGATGAAGATCACGTCGGTGAGGATGTTCTCGATTTCCTCGACCTGGTGCGTGGTCACGAGGATGGTGCGCTGGTCGTTCATGTAGTCGTTCAGCAGGCTGTCGTAGAACGAGCGGCGGAACAGCAGGTCGAGACCGAGGGTCGGCTCGTCCAGCACCAGTAGTTTGGCGTCGATCGCCAGGATCAGCGCCAGGTGCAGCTGCGTCACCATGCCCTTGGAGAGCTGGCGCACCTTGCTGACCTTCTTGATGTCGGTGCGCGCCAGCAATTCCTCGGCGCGCCTGCGATCGAAGCGCGGGTGGATGCCGGCGACGAAATCGACGGCATCGGAAACCCTGAGCCAGCGCGGCAACACGGCCACGTCGGCGATGAAGCACACCTCCTGCATGAGCTGGTTGCGCTGGGTGCGCGGGTCGAGGCCCAGCACCCGGAGGTCGCCGTCGAAACCGGTCAGCCCGAGGATGGCCTTGATCACCGAGGTCTTGCCGGCGCCGTTCGGGCCGATCAGGCCGACGATACGGCCGGCTTCCACCTTGAGATCCACGCCACGGACAGCCTGGGTGCTGCCGTAGTTCTTGGAGAGCCCGCGGGCTTCAATTATCGCTGTCATTGTCATCGCCTGCGTTGGCGCGCGTCGGGAACGGCTGGGCGGCCGGGGCCGATTTCGCACCACGTTTCATGAGTTCTTCGACATTGAGGCCGAGGCGCACGATGGTCGCGTAGACCTTCGGCCACTCGGATTCCAGGAAGGCCTGTTTCTCGTCCTTCATGAGAGCCTGGCGGGCGCCCTCGTTGACGAACATGCCGCGTCCGCGCTTCTTCTCGACCAGCTGCTCATCGACGAGCTGCTGGTATCCCTTGAGAACAGTCAGCGGGTTGAGACGAAACTCCGCCGCTACAGCGCGGACCGAGGGCAGCGGATCACCTTCTTTGAGGACACCCTCGAGGATCATCGCTACCACTCGATCACGCAGCTGCCTGTAGATCGGCTGGCTGTCGTCCCACTGCGGGTCCATGAGAGTGCTCCGGTGCCTTAGCGTACCAGAGCACTCAGGGACGCCACGAAGGCCTGGCGGTCGTGGTCGACGCGCACCAGGCGGGTGGAATCGACGAACGTCCAGCTCATGACGAGGACGATGGCGAGCGCGGCAAAGGCGCTGGCTAAGGCTTTGAGGTTGTGGTTCATGGTGGTCATGTCGGTCTCCTTTCCTCTGATCGGTGGCGCCTCGCCCTATGCGATTCGCCTTACGTGTTGGTGTTATATATAACTACAACACCCACACAGATGCAAGCCCCTAACCCGAATATTTCTTCTGGTGCGTTGCATTCCCCAGGGCACCTGGACTGCTGGCGGGGAAGAACATGGGACCCAAGCTGCTGTTTCTCATAGGAATTGTCGTGGCCCATGGTGCGGTCGGCGCGGTCCTCCTGAGTCACGACACGCCGCGGGCGCAACCCCTGGCCACGAGCTGCGTCAAGACACCCGACCCGCTGCCCTACTTCGAACCCAAACGTGAGCTGCTCGCGATGGTCGTCTTCACCACCCCGCCGGAGGATCCGACCTCGCCGTGAACACCGCGATCACGATGGATGGCCTCACTACTCCCATCGACGAGCCGCGCTTCGCGCCGCCGAAGCGCGCGCGTAGAGTCGCCGCCGTGAGTGACGACGAAGACGCGCAGCTGATGCTCGCCTACGCGCGCGGCGAGATGCGCTCGTTCGAGACGCTGTATGCACGCCACCGCGCCGCGCTCTACCGCTATCTGGTCAGGCAGGCGCGCGACACCGAGATCGCCAACGACCTGTTCCAGGAAGTGTGGAGCCGCGTGATCGTGAACCGCGCGCGCTACGAGCCGCGCGCCAAGTTCCGCACCTTCCTGTTCACGCTGGCGCACAACTGCTTCATCGACCATTGCCGCCGCGCGAAGTCGCGCCCGCAGGGCCTCGGCGTCGAGGACGCGGACGCGGCCGACCTGCTGGCCGCCGGCGACGACGCGCGCCCCGACTTCGAGCTGGAGCGCGACGAGAGCTCGCGGCGCTACCGCGCGGCGCTCGCGACGCTGCCGCCCGAGCAGCGCGACGTCTATCTACTGCACGAGGAGTCCGAGCTGTCGCTCGAGGAGATCGCGCACGTCACCGGCGTCGGCGCCGAGACGGCCAAGAGCCGGCTGCGCTACGCGGTCGGCAAGCTGAAGGCGGCGCTGGCCGCGGCGGAAGACCTGGCATGAGCGGCGACGACGACGAATTCGACCAGTTCCTGGCGCGCAAGCGGCCGTTGTTCCGGCGTCCGTCCGCCGACGAGGTCGAGCCGCCGCACGATGTCGATCGCCTGGTGCTGCGCCAGGCGCGCGATGCCATCAAGCCCTCGCAAGCCGAGCGCCTGTATCGCGGACCCGGCTGGGGCGTGCCGCTGGCCGTGGCCGCCACGCTGCTGGTGTGCCTGTCGATGGTGTTGCACGTGGTGATGCCGAAGGAGGCCCCGGAGACCGGGGCCGCGACACTGCAGGTCGCCCATGAGATGGACGCGGCGCCCGCGGCGGCCGCCGCCCCGGAGCCTTCCGCCGATCGCTTCGGCGAAGTCACTAACAACTCCGCGCCGCCGCCGGTGGCGGCGCGCAGTGTGCCCGCTTCCGCGCCCGCCGCCGACGCGGCGCGAGCCGGGGCGCCCGACCGCGCCACGGTTGCCTCACCCGCCGCGGCGCCGCGCGCCGCGGGCGCGCCCGCTGCAGCCTGGCGCGCCGACTCGAAGAGCTGGCTCGCGCAGATCGAGCGATTGCGCGCCGAGGGCAAGACGGCCGAGGCCGACGCCGAGCTGGCCTTGTACAAGCGTCAGCATCGCGCCTACGCGGCATCCCCCGACCGCTAGGCCCCGAGGCAGGGCGCAGGCTGCCCTGCTAGAATCGCGCCCCCTTTTTCCAGCCCCATTTCCTGGAGCGCGATTCGATGAAACCCGCAGTCAATGTCGCCATCACCGGCGCCGCCGGCCAGATCGGCTATGCCCTCGCCTTCCGAGTCGCCTCCGGACAGATGCTGGGCGCGGACACCCCGATCAACCTGCACCTGCTGGAAGTCACGCCCGCGCTGCCGCAGCTTTCCGGCGTGGTGATGGAATTGAACGATTGCGCCTTCCCCACGCTGAACAGGATCGTCGCGACCGACGATGCGCGCGTGGCATTCAAGGACTGCCAGGCCGCGCTGCTGGTCGGCGCGCGCCCGCGCGGCCCCGGCATGGAGCGCAAGGACCTGCTGATGGCCAATGCGCAGATCTTCTCGGCGCAGGGCAAGGCGATGAACGAAGTCGCGAACCGCGACATCCGCGTGCTGGTGGTCGGCAACCCGGCCAACACCAATGCCATGATTGCGCGCGCCAACGCGAAGGACCTGAACGCGCGCAACTTCACCGCGATGACGCGCCTCGATCACAACCGCGCGGTGTCGCAGCTCGCCGAGAAGACCGGCAGGCACGTCACCAGCATCCAGAAAATGCTGATCTGGGGTAACCACTCCTCGACGCAGTACCCCGACCTGAACTTCTGCACCGTGGACGGCAAGCCGGCGCATGGCCTGGTCGATCGCAAGTGGTACGAGGAGACCTTCATCCCCACCGTGCAGCAGCGCGGCGCGGCGATCATCAAGGCGCGCGGCGCTTCCTCGGCCGCCTCCGCGGCCTCGGCGGCCATCGATCACATGCGCGACTGGCACCTCGGCACCGCGGCCGACAACTTCATCAGCATGGCCGTGCCGTCCGACGGCAGCTACGGCATCAAGGAAGGCGTGGTGTACTCGTACCCGGTGACCTGCGCCAACGGCGAATACAAGATCGTGCAAGGCCTGGCCATCGACGACTTTTCGCGCCGGCGCATGGACGCCACCGACCAGGAGCTGCGCGAGGAACGCGACGGCGTGAAGGAGCTGATCCAGGGCTGATCTAGGCAATACGCGCGGCCCGCAGGCCGATGGGCATGCGGACCGTGGCGATGCCGGCCGACGGCCACGCCGGCTGCAGGCTGGCCCGCAGCTGCGGCACCGGGTCGTCGCCGCGCGCCTTGCGGTAGCGGCTGGTCGCCGACCAACTGCTCACGTAGCCCAGCACCTGCTCCAGGTTCCATTCGAGCGTGAGCCCGAACTCCGGGTGCGGCAGTTCTTCGAAGGGAAACGGCAGCGTCGTGTAGTTAGACTCGACGTGGCGACGCTCGGCCGGCCAGTACGGGCCGACCACGCCGCCGTAGAACTCGACGAACCGGGCGTCGAGCCCGGCATCCAGGAAGCGCGGCCGCGGATAGTTCCACACCGCCAGCACCGCCCCCGGCCGCGCCACGCGCCGGGCCTCGGCGTAGAAAGCCGTGACGTCGAACCAGTGCAGCGCCTGGGCGACGGTCACCAGGTCGACGCACGCCACCGCCAGCCCGGAGTTCTCGGCGGGCGCGACCGCGTACTTCACGCGCGGGTGCGGCCTGGCCTGCGCGACCTGCTCCGGCGCCACGTCGGTGGCGTGGACCCGCGCGAAATGCGCGGCCAGCGCGGTGCTCGCCTGGCCGCTGCCGCAACCGCAGTCCCAGGCCGCGTCGCGCGCCGGTGCGACCTGCGCGAGCCACGCGAACAACTCGGGTGGATAGCCGGGCCGGAAGTTCGCGTACTCGCGAGCGACGTCGGAGAAGAGAGCGGCATTCGACATGCCGCCCTTTTTACGCCGGATGCGCCCTCGACCCAAGGACCGGGCGGTCCGAGGGCTGGCGGACCGCGAAGGCCTGCAGCGCCACCACCACCGACACCACGATCAGGAACAGCGGGTATTCCCAGCCACCGCCGGCGTTGCTGAACACCCAGCCATTGCCGGAATGCACCCAGAACGCGCCGCCCAGGATGGGCAGCAAGGCCAGCGCCACCCAGCCGGTGGCCACGTTGGCCAGCAGCAGCACGCCCGCGGTCGCTTCGGCCGCGAACACCGCATACGCCAGGCCCGGCGGCAGGCCGATCGATGCGAAATAGCCCGCGGTGCCCGCGAGGCCGAACGTGAAGAGTTTCAGCACCACGCTGTGCGTCAGGTACATGACGCCCAGCGAGACGCGCAGCAGCGCCGCGCCGGCGGCCTGGCCGTGCGCCGGCAGGGTCTTTTCGATGAAGGACATGGTCGGTCTCCCGTGAACGCGATATTGCGTCGGGGCGGATCGTGCGCTGGCGCGATTGCAAACACATCGGCCGTATGGCAAAGGCTCTTTGCATGGCTGCAAACGACACCCCGCTCTCGGTCGATGACCTGCCGCTGATCCTCGCCCTTTCGCGCGAACGAACGCTGGCGGGGACCGCGGAAAAACTCGGCGTGGACCTGTCGACGGTGTTCCGCAGGCTGAACGCGCTCGAGAAGCGCCTGCGCGTGCGGCTGTTCGATCGCTCGCCGCGCGGCTACCGGCCCACGGCCGCCGGAGAGCGTGCCGCGGCCGCCGCCGAGCGCGTCGAAACCGAGCTCCTGGCGCTCGACCGGGACATCACGGGTCGCGACCAGCAGCTGTCCGGCGTGCTGCGCATCACCGCCTCGGAAACATTTTCGTACGCGGTGTTGCCGCGGCTGTTCGCCGCCTTCCAGCAGGCGCATCCCCGCATCCGGCTGGTGCTGTCCATCGACAATCGCACCGTCGACCTGTCGCGTCGCGAAGCCGACGTGGCGCTGCGGGTGCGCCGACCCCAGGAGACTTCGCTCTTCGGCCGCCGCCTCACCGGGATCGCCTTCGCCTACTACGGGATCGAGGGCACGCCCGCGCTGCGGCGCGAAGGGCATTCCTTCAACTTCGGGCGCCACAAGGTCATCGGCTGGGACGAGCCCTCGTCCCTGGCGGTGAGCGACTGGGTGGCGAAGCACGTGCCGCCCGAGTGCATCACGTTTCGCAGCACCAGCTTCGTCAACCAGTTGATGGCCGTGCGCGCCGGCATGGGCATCGCCGTGCTGCCCTGTTATCTCGCCGATCGCGACCAGCGGCTGCGCCGCATCTCGGGCGTGATGCCCGAGCTGACGAGCGAGTTATGGATGGTGACCCACCAGGACCTCAAGCACACCGCGCGGATCCGGGCTTTCCTGAGCGTGGTCGGCGACGCCATCGTCGCGGAGCGCCGCAAGTTCGAAGGCGCGCTATAGTTTCGGCCATCGCGATTCGAGGGGCTTCCTCATGCTCGGCGCCACCCTGGTCATTCTCGTTCTCGTCGCTGCCGCCGCCTACGTGGCCAAGGTCGGCACGGGGTTCACGCTGGTCTTCCTCGGCGCGGTGTTGCTGATGACGTACAAGCGCATGCCGCTGATCGCCTTCACCATCGTATTCACGCTGCTGCTGGTGGGCTACACGCTGGTACCGCCGGCCTACGGCGTGTGGAAGGGATTCCTGTGGCTGATGCTGGCCGCGTTGTGGCTGCTCAATCTCAAGCCGCTGCGCAAGGCGCTCATCTCGCGCCCGTTCCTCAAGGCGTACATGCGCCTGTTGCCGTCGATGTCGCAGACCGAGAAGGAAGCGCTCGAGGCGGGCACGGTGTGGTGGGACGGCGAGTTGTTCACCGGCAAGCCGAAGTTCGAGAAGCTGCTCGCCAGCAAGCCGCCGCAGCTCACCGCCGAGGAACAGGCCTTCCTCGACGGGCCATGCGAAGAGCTGTGCCGCATGTTCGACGACTGGGACATCACGCACCGCCGCGCCGACATGCCGCCCGAGGTGTGGGCCTTCCTCAAGACCCGGGGCTTCTTCGCGATGATCATCCCGAAGAAATACGGCGGCCTGGAATTCTCCGCGTACGCGCACTCCTGCGTGCTGGTGAAGCTGGCGAGCCGCTCGGCGTTGCTGGCCGCGACCACCGCGGTACCGAACTCGCTCGGGCCCGCCGAGCTGCTGAACCACTACGGCACCGAGGAGCAGAAGAACCACTACCTGCCGCGGCTCGCGCGCGGCGAGGAAGTGCCGTGCTTCGCGCTGACCGGCCCGCGCGCCGGCTCCGATGCCGCCGCGCTGCCGGATACCGGCGTCGTCTGCAAGGGCACGTGGCAGGGGCGCGAGATCACCGGCCTGCGGCTGAACTTCAACAAGCGCTACATCACGCTCGCGCCGGTCGCGACCGTCATCGGCCTCGCGTTCCGCATGTTCGATCCGGACAAGTTGTTAGGCGAGAAGAGCGACCTCGGCATCACCTGCGCGCTGATCCCGCGCAATACGCCCGGCGTTTCCATCGGGCGCCGGCATTTCCCGCTGAACGTGCCGTTCCAGAACGGGCCGTTGTCCGGCAAGGACGTGTTCGTGCCGCTGGATTTCATCATCGGCGGGCCGAAGATGGCCGGCCAGGGCTGGCGCATGCTGGTCGAGCAGCTGTCGGTGGGACGCTGCATCTCGCTGCCTTCCAACACCACGGGCGGCTCGAAGGCCGGCGTGTTCGCGTCGGGCGCGTACGGCCGCATCCGCCGGCAATTCAACATGTCGGTGGGCAAGTTCGAAGGTGTGGAGGCGGTGCTGGCGCGCATGGTGGGCGCCACCTACACCATGGACGCGGCGCGCTCGGTCACGGCGGGCGCGATCGACGGCGGCGAGAAGCCGTCGGTGCCCTCGGCCATGCTCAAGTACCACGTCACCGAGATGGGCCGGCAGGTGGCCAACGACGCCATGGACATCCACGGCGGCAAGGGCATCCAGCTGGGCCCACGCAATTATCTTGCGCGCGGTTACCAGGTGATCCCGGTGGCCATCACGGTCGAAGGCGCCAACATCCTCACGCGCTCGCTGATCATCTTCGGCCAGGGCGCGGTGCGCTGCCATCCGTACGTGCTGCGCGAAATGAACGCGGCGCGCAATCCGGATCGCAAGCAGGGCGTCGACGAATTCGACAGCGCGCTGTTCGGGCACATCGGCTTCACGATCAGCAACGCGGTGCGCTCGTTCGTCATGGCCGTGACGCATGCGCGCTTCACGCACGTGCCCGAGGTCGGCGATACGCGGCGCTACTACCAGCACATCGTGCGCTTCTCCGCGTCGTTCGCATTCGCGGTCGACGTGGCGATGCTGACGCTGGGCGGATACCTCAAGAAGAAGGAAAACCTGTCGGCGCGGCTCGGCGACGTGCTCTCGTCCATGTACCTCGCGTCCATGGTGCTCAAGCACCACGAGAACCAGGGCCGCCCGGCCGAAGACCTGCCGATCGTCGAGTGGGCCTGCCGCAACCAGCTCTACAAGGCCCAGGAGCAGCTGCACGATTTCCTGCGCAACTTCCCCAATCGCTTCCTGGCCGGCGCGATGCGGCTGCTGATATTCCCGGGCGGCCGCGCCTACTCCGCGCCGAGCGACCGACTGGGCCGCACGCTCGCCGAGGCGGTGATGAGCGCCACCGACGTGCGCGACCGTCTGTGCCGCTTCGTGTACCGCACGCTCGAGCCCAACAACGCGCTCGGCCTGCTGCAAGAAGTGCTGACCCTGGCCGACAGCGCCGAGTCGATCGAGAAGCGCATCCGCGTCGAGGGCGTGAAGACCGGCAAGGTGTCCGCGCTCGACACGCCGGGGCAGATCACGCAGGCGCGCGAGCTCGGCATCATCTCCGAGACTGAGGCCGCGGCGCTGCGCGACTACGACCGCAAGGTCATGGAGCTCATCAGCGTCGACGACTTCGAGACGCACGAGATGGCGGCCGGTGCCGGCGGTGACGCGCAGGAAGGCGCCGGCTTCGGCGTCGCCTCCGGCCAGGTCGCCTGACCTTCGATGACCGACCAGCCGCCCGCGATCGTCAACCCGCCCGAGATCCCGGCCGCGCAGACCCTGGCCTGCGCCAACTGCGGCACGCCGCTGGCGGGCGAGTACTGCACCCGGTGCGGGCAGCGCGACGAGCCGCACGTGCTCTCGGTGAGCCACTTCGCCGCCGAGGCCCTCGAGAGCATCACGCACGCCGACTCGCGGCTGTGGCGCACGCTCTGGTACCTGGTCGCCAAGCCCGGCCGGCTGACGCAGGAGTTCTTCGCGGGACATCGCGTGAGCTACCTGCCGCCGTTCCGCCTCTACCTGGTCATCAGCCTGCTGTTCTTCCTGATCGCGCGCCTGCCGGAAGGCGCCGCCATCGAGATCGACGACGAACCGCCTCAGGATCGCGCCGCGCAGATGAGGGAGACCGCGAAGATGCTCGAAGGCAATCTCGCCAACACGCCGGGAGCCGCTCAGGCGGCCGCTGCGATCCGCGAGCAGGCGGCCCGGGAAGAGGCGGCCGCCAAGAGCCCACCCGCACAGGAAGGCGACGGGAACGCCGTGAACAAGGGCCTGAAGGACAACAACATCTTCACGGAATTCTGCAAGGAATTCGAAAAGGCGGATCCCAAGGCCAGCAAGGACTACGAGCGCATGCGCAAGTTCTGCCGACGCTCGGCCACCGACCACGGCGAGACGTTGCTCAAGGACGTCGTGCACAACATCCCGCACGCCATGTTCGTGTTCCTGCCGCTGCTGGCGCTTTTCATGAAGGCCCTCTACTGGCGGCCAAAACGCTACTACGTCGAACACCTGCTGCTGCTGATCCACAACCACGCGTTCGTGTTCTTCGTGCTCGCAGTCCTCTACTCGCTGCAGAGGATCCCGGTGGTGGGCCCGCACCTGGGCCTGCTCGAGTTCGCGACCTGGATTTACATCGTCTGGTACATCTTCCGCGGCATGCGGGTGTACTACGGCCAGTCACGCAAGCTGACCTTCGCGAAATACGTGGCCGTGGGCTTTGCCTACATCACCACCAGCGTCACCGTGCTGGTGCTGACCGCGATATTCAGCGCGCTCACGATTTGAAGGCGTCGATGCCTTCTTGCGGCGCCGGAGCCGCGGACGTACCTTGCGCGCACTCACGGAAAAGGAGACGCCGATGAACATCCGCCCCATCGCCAGAGCCGCCTGCCTTGCCACGCTGGCGCTGACCGCCGCCGCGCTGGCCCGCGAACCGTCGCCCGCCGGCGCCGAGGTCTACATCGTGTCCCCCAAGGACGGCGCCAAGGTGAAGAGCCCGGTCACCGTGGTATTCGGACTCAAGGGCATGGGCATCGCGCCGGCCGGCATCAAGTTCGAGAACACCGGGCACCATCACCTGCTGGTGGACGCCGAGGTTCCGGCGGACCTGTCGCAGCCGCTGGCCGCGAACGAGCACAGCCTGCACTTCGGCAAGGGCCAGACCGAGACCTCGCTGGCGCTGACGCCGGGCAAGCACACGCTGCAGCTGGTGCTGGGCGATTCGACGCACACGCCGCACGACCCGGCGGTGATTTCGCAGAAGATCACCATCAGCGTCGAGAAATGACGGGCGCGGGATGAGATGAGCGCGCCGCGCGCGATCCTGCACGTCGACATGGATGCGTTCTACGCATCCGTGGAGCAACGCGACCGGCCCGAGTTGCGCGGCCAGCCGGTGATCGTCGGCGGCACCGAGAATCGCGGCGTGGTGGCGGCGGCGAGCTACGAGGTCCGCAAGTTCGGCGTGCGCTCCGCCATGCCGATCCGCGAGGCATTGCGTCGCTGCCCGCACGCGATCTGCGTCAAGCCGCGCATGTCGGTGTATCGCGAAGTGTCGCACCAGGTGTTCGCGATCTTCCACGACTACACGCCCGTGGTCGAAGGGCTGTCGCTCGACGAGGCCTTCCTCGACGTGACCGCGAGCCTGGCGCTCAAGGGTGACGCCGTGCACATTGCGCGCGCCATCAAGGAGCGCATCCGCGCGGTCACG
The DNA here is from genome assembly GCA_035701825.1 of Steroidobacteraceae bacterium. Lineage (GTDB taxonomy): Bacteria > Pseudomonadota > Gammaproteobacteria > Steroidobacterales > Steroidobacteraceae > CADEED01. The sequence continues at coordinate 9,993 of DASSRK010000072.1, read as the reverse complement.
CAACTCGGGGCCTCGGTGGGCGTGGCGCCCAACAAGCTGGTGGCGAAGATCGCCTCCGACCTGGAGAAGCCCGACGGGCTCACGGTGGTGACCGCCGACAACCTGCGCACGGTGCTCGATCCACTGTCGGTGCGGCGCCTGCCCGGCCTCGGCCGCAAGCTCGGCGAGCGCGTCGAGGCCGCGGGCCTGCGCACCCTCGCCGAGCTGCGCACCGCGCCGGACGCGATCCTGTGGCCCATCTTCGGCCGCGACTCGCAGCGCATGCGCGAGCGCGCCTCCGGCCAGGACGACCGGCCGGTGATGTCCGAGTGGGACGAGAAATCGATCAGCGCCGAGGAGACCTTCTCCGCCGATCTCGGCGACCCCGCGCGCATGCGCGCCGAGGTGCTGCGGCTCGCCGATCGCGCCGGCGCGCGCATGCGCTCGCAGAACCTCGCCACCGGCTGCGTGCAGGTGAAGATCCGGCGGGCCGACTTCACCACGTTCACGCGCCAGCGGCGCTTCGAGCCCTCGACCACCGACTCGCGCACCATCTCGAAGATCGCCGCCGAACTACTCAGCGCGTGGCTGGACGAACAGCCACGCGCGCGCGTGCGCTTGTTAGGCGTCGGCGTGAACCACCTGCACGCCGCCGACCAGCTGGACCTGTTCTGCGCCGCGACCCCCGCCGCGGCCAGTCCCTCCTCCACCGCGCTCGACGCCGCCGTCGACCAGATCCGCGAGCGCTTCGGCAACCTCGCCATGCGTCGCGGCAGCGCCCTGCCCGAGGCGCGTGGCGTGGAGGAGTCGCGCGAGGACATGTCCGAGGCGGCCCCGAGCCGCGCCGGGGAACGGGCGAGGATGCGCTCTTCGGAGAGGAAGGCCGGAAGGCCGGGTGTCGCTCCCCGGCGCTGATTTCGCGCGCGACGAACCCGTGCAATACTCGTTCCGCGTGCCCGTCTTGCTCAGCGTGCCCGCACTCTTAACGCCCCCGCAGCGGGGGCGTCCGTTACACATATAAAGACCCGTCAGCAGCCCTTTCCAACGCCATGTACGCCTCGTTCTTCGGACTCAACGAGAAGCCGTTCTCGATCACCCCGGATCCGCGCTACCTGTTCCTCTCGGAACGGCACGCGGAGGCCCTGGCGCACCTGGTGTATGGCATCAACGAGGCGGGCGGATTCATCCAGCTGACCGGCGAGGTCGGCACCGGCAAGACCACCGTGGTCCGCTCGCTGCTGGCGCAGGCGCCGAAGCACGCCGAGATCGCGCTGATCCTGAATCCGCGCATGACCCCGGCCGAATTCCTGCTCGCCATCTGCGAAGAGCTCGGCATCGCGGTCGAGGACCGTTCCCCGGGCAGCCTCAAGGACCTGGTCGACCTGCTGAGCCGTCACCTGCTGAAGGCACACTCCGAAGGCAAGCGCGTGGTGCTGGTGGTGGACGAGGCGCAGAACCTCGCGCCCGAGGTGCTCGAGCAGGTGCGCCTGCTGACCAACCTCGAGACCGAGACCCAGAAGCTGCTGCAGATCATCCTCATCGGCCAGCCCGAGTTGCGCGAGGTGCTGGCCCGCACCGAGCTGCGCCAGCTCGCGCAACGCATCACCGGCCGCTATCACCTGGCGCCACTCTCCGCCGAGGAGACGTCCGCGTACGTACGCCATCGACTGCGCGTCGCCGGCGCGACTCGCGAGGTGTTCTCCGGCGGCGCGCTGCGCGAAGTTCGCCGGCTGTCTGGCGGTGTGCCGCGGCTCATCAACATCATCTGCGACCGCGCCTTGTTGGGCGCATTCACCGAGGATCGCCACCTGGTGAGCGGCAGCGTACTGCGGCGTGCCGCCGGCGAGGTGTTCGGCAAGAACATCCAGCCCGCGTGGCTGCCGTGGGCCGCGTATTCCGGCGCCGCCATCGCCGCGATCGCCGGCGCCGTGATCCTGCTGCCGCTGTTGCTGGCCCGGGCGCCGGCCGCCACGCCCGTGCCGGTCGCCGCCGCGCCGGCCGCGAAGGTGGCCGCGCCGCCTCCCGCCCCGCCCACGCTCGACCAACTACTCGCGCGTTACGACTCGGAAACCGATCCCGACAACGCCTTCAACAAGCTGTTCACGCTGTGGGGCATCCGCTACGTCGCGGGCGGCGTCGATCCGTGCACGCAGGCCATGTCGGCCGGGCTCGAGTGCCTGACGCAGCACGGCTCGCTGGCGCAATTGCGCCTGTTCAATCGCCCGGCCGTGCTCAACGTGGTCGATTCGAACGGCCGCGCGCACCAGCTGGTGCTCGCCGGGCTCGATGCCGAGCACGCCCGCATCGACCTGGGCGGCGCGCAACGCGAGATCGGCATCGGCGACCTGTCGAGCAGCTGGTTCGGTGATTACGTGCTGCTGTGGCGGCCCGGCAGTGGCGGCTCGCAGCCGCTGGCGCTCGGCGCGCGCAATGCGCGCGTGAAATGGCTGCGTGACAGCTTGCTGCGCGTCAGTGGACAGCCCAGCGAGGAACCGGTCAGCGACCGCTTCGATGCCGGGCTGGTTTCGCTGGTCGAGGATTTCCAGCGCAGGAATCGCCTCGCGGTCGACGGCATCGCCGGTGTGCAGACGCAGGTGGCGCTCGATGCGGCGCTGAACGATGCCAGCACGCCGTTCCTGCGCCACGAAGCGGGGAGCTGAGATGTCGTTCATCCTCGATGCATTGAAGAAGTCGGAGAGCGATCGGCAGCGCCAGGCATCGCCCGCGCTGTTCGAGGTGAAGGTGGCCGCGCCGCGGCGCGGCTTCCCGGTGTGGGCGGTCGGCCTCGGCGCGCTGCTGGTGGTGAACATCGTGGTGCTCGCCTGGGTGCTGGTGCGCCGTGCGGATGCACCCGCGGCGCCGCTCGCCGCGGGCGCGGCGCCGACGGCTGCGGTGGAATCCACACCCGTGGCGAGCGCCAGCGGCGCGCAGCCCGGAACGGTGCGCGTGCCGGCGACCGTGGTGTTCCCCACGCAGGTGGAGATCCCCGTGGGCTCGGCGCCCACCGTCAGCGTGGCGCAAGCTCCGGCGCAGCCGCAGTCCCAGCCGGGCGTCGTGGGGCCGAGTACCACCCCGCCGCTGACCGAGGAGCCCTATCTACAGGAACAGCAGCCCGCCGTGCCGCCCGACTACGACGCGCGCGACTACCGGCCGGCGATCACGCCGGCGCAGGCCGGCGCCATCGCCGCCGCGCGCCGCAACGGCACGCTGCCGTCGCGCGACGAGATGATCGCGCAGGGCAACGAGATACCGAACCTGCGGCTCGACCTGCACGTCTACGCGCAGAACGCCGCGGACCGCTTCGTGTTCATCAACATGCGCAAGCTGCGCGAGGGCGAGTCGCTGCCCGAGGGCATACGCGTCGAGCAGATCACCCCCACCGGCGCCGAGCTCTCCTGGCGCGGCCAGCGCTTCACCCTCGACGGCAACTGAAGACGAGACGGTGCCGGAGCATGCATTCCGGCATAACTTCGTGCTCCGGGCACGCGGACCAGCTGCCCACAGTTATGCCGGAATGCATGCTCCGGCACCGTCTTATCCGGCACCGTCTTACTCTGCCAGCCTGGCGATCTCGGCGGGGGTCAGGCGGTGGATGATCCACTCGTTCATCTGCCGCGCGCCGAGCGACTTGTAGAAGCGCAACGCGGGTTCGTTCCAGTCGAGCACGGCCCATTCCATGCGGCCGCAACCCCGCTGCTGCGCGACCCGCGCCAGCGCGGACAGCAGCGCGCGGCCGATGCCGTGCGAACGCTGCGCGGGGCGCACGAACAGGTCCTCGAGATACAGCCCGGGGCGCCCGACGAAAGTCGAGAAGTTGAAGAAGTACAGCGCGAAGCCCGCGGGTTCGCCGTTCCACTCCGCGATCAGCACGTGGATCACCGGGTTCGGCGCTTCCAGCTCGCGCCGGAAATCCTCGGCCGTCGCCTTCGCCTCCGGCAGCAGCTTTTCGTAGTCGGCCAGTTCGCGCACCAGGTCCGCGATCACCGGCGCGTCGGCGCGCGCCGCGGGACGGATGTTCAGCATCGGGCTACTCCGCGATGTACCAGCGGTCGCCCTCGCGCTCGAGCACGAAGCGCTCGTACGGCAGGCCCTGCCCACTGACGTCGTAAATGGCGCGCGTGCCGTTGAGGTCATAGCGCGGCTGCAGTTCCTGCACGATGCGCAGCGTCGTGATCAGCGTCTCGCGCGTGTTCTCGTTGTTGTTGCAGGCGGTCAGCAGCGTCTTCTTCGCGCTCCTGGACGTGGCGCGGTTGAAGTTCGGGCTCATGAACTCGGAGTAGTACTCCTCGCAATTGCCGTCGCTCAGCGCCGCCTCGGCGCGCGCCAGCAGCTGGCTGATGCCGGGCGCGAGCGGCTGCGCCGCCGGTGCGGATCCGCTGCCCGCCCGGGCACTACCACTGCCGCCGGTGCCCGGCGGCGGCGACTGCATCTGCACGCGGCCTTCGATGAGGTCGTCGAGCTGCGCCTCGATTTCGCTCGGCACGATGGCGCGCCACTGCGCGCCGTACTGCATCAGTCCGACCATCACGGTGACTTTGACCGCGCCGCGGTCCTTGGGCTGGATACCCTTGCCGACCAGGTACACGACCTTGCCGTCCGGCACCGCGGCCAGCCAGTCGAACTTCTCGTACACACGCGCACGCAGGCGCAGGCGCTCGGCGAGCGCGCTGTAGAACTTCTGCGCGGTGGCGCTCTCCAGCGACGCGAGCGAGCGGCCCGGTCCGAACAGGCGCGAGCGATAGATGTTCTCGCCCTGCGAGTTCTCGGCACGCAGCAGCGTGAGCAGGCGCGTGCGCAATTTCTCGAGCTCATCGGGATGCAGCTCCTGCGCCACGGCCTCGGGACTGCCGGTCGCGACGGCGGCCAGGAAATCCTCGGCGCCCTTCTGCTGGGCACCGGTCGGGCCCGCCGCGTTCGCGACCGCGAAGGTGCCGGCCATCAGCACCATCAATACGAATCTATTCGCCGTGCTTATCAATGCTCTGGCGGCCATTTTTGCACTCCGGGCTCATCAGCGGGCGTATGTAAAAAAACGCCACGATCATAACCTCGCACTGCAGCGGAGCTCCTGCCAACTGTGAAAGTCGTCTCGTTACCGGACCGCGGCGACGGGACGCAGTTCACGGATCGTTTGGACGCAAGGCCCCGGTGCGGGCGACCCCGATAAACTTACATATCTTGGTAAATTGCCGTCGTCCCCCGGTTTCGCTGCTCTCCAGGGCCCGCTTGCCATTCAAATGCTGCCGCAGTCGGAATTCGAGTCGCCCATGTTCGCCAGCGCCCCGGCGCCGGTGGCTATTGCCGCGCTTACACAGGACCGGGCGCTCATCGGCCTGCTCCGCAGCGTAGTCGATCCCGCCACCGACCTCATCCTGGTGAGCTCCGAGGCGGAGCTCACGCCCCACCTCAACAGCCGCCGGGTCTCGGTTGCGCTGCTCGACAGCATGTTCATCGAGGGAGACCTCGGCGCGCTCTCCGAGCGGCTGCGCGACACCTGGAACGACCTGGTGCTGGTGGTGGTCGGCACCGCCGAGGAGCAAGGCAAGGTCGCCAGCCAGATCACCTCCGGCGTCGTCTATCGATTCCTGCATCGCCCGGTGTCCGCGCCGCGCGTGCGGTTGTTCGTCGAGGCGGCGCTGCGCCGCCATGAAGTCGAGAACGTCGAGCGCACCCTCGAAACGGCTCGACCGGATTTTTCCAGGCTGGAAGCGCCCAAGGCCGAGGCGCCGCGCAAGCCGGGCAGCGGTTCCTCGCTGCGCCTCGCCATCGTCGGCGCGGTGCTGGTAGCCGCGGCCGCCGGTGCCTGGTTCGCGTTCCCGGGCGGCAAGTCGTCCGGGCCCGTCGCCGGCACCGAAGTAGTTAGCCCGCCGGCCGCGGAAGCCAGCGGCGATGGCGCCGCCGATCCCGAACCGGCGCCGGCGCGCGACGGCATTGAAGAGTCGCCGCCGGTCGCCGCAAGTCCCGTTTCCCAACCGCGCGACGAGCCTGCCGCGCCCGCGCCCGCGCCGGTGCAGGCCGAAGCACCGCGTGCGGCCGCGCCGGAGCCCGCACCCGCGACGACCGCGGACACGGCCTCGCAACGCATGCAGCGCACCGTCGAGGACCCGGTCGAAAGCCCGGCCACGGCGGCACCGCCCCCGCCGCCGGTCCAGACCCGCGAACAGTTGCTGCAGGAAAAGCTGACGCTGGCCGAATCCGCCCTGCAACGCGGCGAGCTCGCCAGCCCGCCCGGCAAGAGCGCCGTCGACCTGTTCCGCGGCGCGCTCGAACTCGATCCCGGCAACACGCTCGCCAAGGCGGGACTGGTTCGCGTCGCGGATCGCCTGCTGGCCGCCGCCGAACGCGCCTTGACGGGCGGAAACCCGGAAGACGCCCGCAAGATGGTCGACGTCGCCGAGCAGCTCACGCCGGCCACGGCGCGCGGCGCCTTCCTGATGATGCAGATCGAGAAGGAGCGCGAGCGCGCGGCACTCACCGCCAAGCGCGACAACGACGCGCAGGACCAGCAGGAGAAAGGCGCGGCCTACCTGCGCCTCGCCGGCGTCCGGCTGCGCAGCGGCGCGCTGATCGATCCGCCCGAGGACAATGCGCGCTTCTACCTCGAGGCCGCGCGCCAGACCGTGCCCGACGATCCGGGCGTGGCCGAGATGTCGCGTTCGCTGCAGAAGGAGCTGCTGACCCGCGCCGGAGCGGCCGCCAGCGCCGGCAATGCGGCCGAGACCGAACGCTGGCTGGCGAATGCCGACGCCATGGGCGCCGCCCGCGCGGACCTGGCCACCACCCGCCGGCTGCTGCAGGACACGCTGATCGGCGCGCGCGCCGGCCAGATCTCAGAGCTGGTGCAAGCCTTCAATGGCGCGCTGAACGCCAACAAGCTGCTGACCCCGGCCGACGCCAGTGCCAAGCATTACCTGCTCGCGCTGATCGAGACGGACTCCGCCACCCCGGCGGTCGCCACGGCACGCCAGGGACTGGGCGCCGCCTATCTGCGCGAAATGCGCGGCGCGCTGGCGCGCGGTGACGTCGCCGCCGCCGATGCCTGGTTGCTCGAGGGGCGCACGATTTCGTATTCCAGCAGCGAGCTCAACGCGGCGGAGACCGAGCTCGCGGCGCTGCGGGCGAAGGCTGCGCAGCGCGCCAGCATCGTCGGCGCCAACTCGCTGGCACGCATCGAGTACGTCGCGCCGAAATTCCCGGTGTCCACGCGCAATCGCAACATCAGCGGCTGGGTGGAACTGGAGTTCACGGTGCGCACCGACGGCAGCACCGGCGACATCGTCGTGACCAATTCGAACCCGCGCAGGACTTTCGACTCGGCGGCGGTCGCCGCGATCGCCCAGTGGCGCTACAAGCCGGTGATGCTCGACGGCAAGGCGGTCGACCAACGCGCCTCCGTGCGCATCCGCTTCCTGGAAGAGTAGATGGAACAGCCACGCAACAAGCGGTTCCTGGTCGTCGAGGACGACGCCAAGTACGCGAAGTGGCTGCAGCATTCGATCGCCTCCGGCTGGCCCGCGGACACCATCGTGCTGATGGATTGGGCCTCGTTCGCCCGCGTGCGCACCGCGATGACCGCGCGCGACTATGACGTCGTGATGCTGGCGCTCGGGTTCGACGAGGGCATCGAGGAGCCGAACGCCGAGGGCTTCGAGTGGATCCGCAAGCTGCGCAGCCAGCCCGGCTTCCCCGAGATGATCATCCTCGCCAAGGGCGGCAGCGAGCTGGTGGCCGTGCGCACGCTGCGCCTCGGCGCCGCCGACTATCTACCCAAGCGGCTGCTGACGCCGCCGCGGTTGCAACGCTCGATCAAGCTCACGCTGCGCGCCATCGAGAAGGAGGCGCAGCGCCGCGCCGAGCGCCTGGCGCTGGCCGCGAAACCCGAGGCCGACAAGCACGCCATGAGCATGCCGGCTGCCACGAGCATGCCGGCCGCCGCGAGCATGCCGGGTGCGTCCAGCCTGCCGGCGGCCGCGGCGGCCCCCGCACCAGCGCCCGCGCCCGCGTCTGCCCCGCCGGCCGCCGCCACCTCCGCGCCTGCCGCGACGGCCAGTCCCGCGCCCGCGGTAAGCGCTGCCGCCGCTGCCCTGGCATCCAACGCGGCGCCACTGACTTCGACGCAGGCCGGCTCCACGCTGGCGCGCGCCGCGCGCGTGGCGCTGACCGCCGTGCCCACACCGCCGCCCGCCGCGAAACTCGAGGCTTCCTCGCGCGACCTGGCCGCGGCCTCACTACCGGCCGCGGCGCTTTCGCTGCCGGCCGCCGCCGTCTCCATGCCGGCCGTGGTCAAGGAGGCCAAGCCGGTCGCCCCGCCGAATCACCAGATCCCCGGCTACACCATCCTGCAGAAGATCGGCGAGTCGGAAGCCGCCGCGGTGTACCTGGCGATTTCCGAGGACATCGGCCACAACGTGGCATTGAAGATCAGCAAGCGCCGCCACAGCGGCGAGGCGAATCCCAACGACACCGGTGCGCGCTCCATCATGTTCCAGCGCGAGTTCGAAGCCATCGCGGCGCTCGATCACCCGTCGATCATCGACCTGTACGACTACGGCATCCACGAAGGCGTGGAATTCCTGGCAATGGAGTATTTCCCCTGCGGCGACCTCAAGGCGCGCCTGCAGAACCCGTTGACCGCGGAGGAGGCCATGGCCTTCCTCAAGGAGATCGCGCGCTCCCTCAAGGTGGTGCACGACGCCGGCATCATCCACCGCGACCTCAAGCCACCGAACGTCATGCTGCGTGCCGACGGCAGCGTGGTGCTCATCGACTTCGGCCTGGCGCGCAGCCTGCTGTCCGGCGATGGCAGCACGCGCACCGGCGTGCTGCGCGGCTCTCCTTATTACATGAGTCCCGAGCAGGCGCAGGGCGAGCCGCTGGACGCGCGCACCGACCTGTACAGCCTCGGCGTGATCCTCTACGAGATGCTCGCGGGCCGTAAGCCATACCTCGGCAACTCGGCCATCGACGTGCTGCAGCAACACGTGATGGCGCCGGTGCCGGAGCTGCCGATGCCCTACCTCGCCTATCAACCCCTGCTCGAGCGCCTCATGTCCAAGTCGCGCGACAACCGCATCGCTTCGTGCGACGACCTGCTGGTGGCGCTCGACCAGATGAAGAATCGCCTCGACAACGACATCATCGACCCCGCCACGCTGATCACGGCGGGCGCGAGCGGCTGAGGCGGCGATGGAGTACGTCAACTTTCCGATCGTGGCGCTCGGCGCGGCGCTCATCTGCCTGATCGGCATCACCCTCTATGCGATCACCCAGCGCGGTGCGATCCGCTCGCGCGACGAGCAACTGGTGGTGGCGCGCGCCCAGGCCTACGCCATGCTCGAGCTGTCGCAGGCGGGCGTGCTGTTCCTCGACCGCGAACACCGCCTGATGGGCGAGGCCTCCGCGGCCGCGCCCGAGTTGTTGGGCCACACCTGCGCCACCGGCACGGCCTTCGTCCAGGCGATCGCCGAGCTGGTCGACGTCAAGCAGCGCCGCGACACGGTGGCGTACCTCGAGACGCTGTGGAAAGCCGAGCCCACCTCGATGGTCGACGCCACGCTCAATCCGCTGGCGCGCGTGCACTCCGGCTCGCGGCACCTCGCGATCCGCTTCGCGCGCCTGGTGGTCGATGGGCGCGTGCATCACATCATCGTTTCCATCGAGCGCATTTCCGCGCCGCGCGTCGTGCCACAGACCATCGAAGTGCCGGTGCTGAACGAGGACACCTTTGCGAAGCGCCTGGCCGGTGAGACCGGTACGCGCCCGGCACTCACCGCGGCGAACATCGCCGCGCTCGACGCCGGAACCGGCGCGACTCCGCCGACTGCGGCGGCCGCCGAAGCCTCGAAAATCACCGAGCTGCCTCAGATCATGACCGTGGCGGTGGCAGGAGCCGTGGCTGCCGCGCCTGTTCCACCGACCGCGGCCGCACCCGTGCCCGCGGCCGCGCTCACGCCCGCAGCCGCACTCACGCCCGCAGCCGCACTCATGCCCGCGGCCGCGGAACGCGACTTCGAC
>DASSRK010000071.1:0-11575 GCA_035701825.1 Steroidobacteraceae bacterium | reverse complement strand
ACCGCTACGCCGAACAGCTGTGGATGACGCTGTTCGCGCGCGCCGCGCCCGAGGTCACGCTGTTCGACATCCGCCAGATGCTCTATCCACTGGACCCGAAGAAGAGCGCGCCGCGGCAGTCGCTGCCCACCAGCTTCAGCTTCAAGAAGGTCATCGCGCCGCTGAAAGGCGCCGATGGCGCGGAGTTCACGCCCGCGCTCTACGCACGTGTCGCCGGCGTGTCGTTCGAGGCCGTCGATGGCGTGCTGGGCAAGCTCGGCAAGCCGCTGGGCGTGAAGAGTTACAAGCCCTACAACTCGCAGGGCAGCGAAGACTTCCTGCAGAACTACCTCGGCATGGCGGGTTTCCCGGTCGAGATGGTGCCGGAGTTTCCGGTGGACGAGCCGGTGGTGCTGTTGACCGCGCAGGCGGCGGCGGATCCGAAGATCGTGGACCTGATCGAGGCGCAACTCGCGCACGGCAAGACCGTGGTGATCACCTCGGGCTTGCTTAAGGCACTGCAGACCCGCGGGCTCAGGCGCATCGTCGAGCTGGAAGACTCGGGGCGCGTGGCTTCCGTTTCGCAGTTCTTGGTCGGGCGCGGCGAGATCGTGAGCAGCACCACGCCCATCCTGATCCCCCAGGTCACCTATCGCACCAATGACTCGTGGGAACTGGTGTCGGCGGTGGCCGGCGACAACGGCTGGCCCCTGCTGCACGACGCCGACTATCTCGGCGGCCAGCTACAGGTGCTGACCATCCCGGAGAACTTCTCCGACCTGTCGAACTACCCCGAGGCGGTGCTCGACGCGATTCGCCGCGTGGTGACGCGCGCGCTGCCGGTGAAACTCGAGGCGCCGGGCAAGGTGAGCCTGTTCGTGTACGACAATGGCACGTTCATCGTGCACAACTTCCGCGACGAGCCGGTCAACGCCGGCGTGGGTCTCGCGGCCGGCGTGAAAACGCTCACCGACCTCGTGTCCGGCGACAAGGTCACCACCAGCGAACGCCAGGAACCGGCGCGCTTCGGCGCACCGGCCAGCGCATCGCGCGCCGCCACGTTTGCTGTTGCGCCCCACTCCTTCCGCGCCTTCAGCATGGTCGAAGGACCGGAGTGACCCACGTGGCGACCGAACTTTCCTCCCTGCAGCTCGAAACGGCGCGGCTCATCCTGCGCCCGCCGCGCATGGAAGACTTCGACGCCTGGGCGCAATTCCTGGACGACGAGCTCGCGACGCGCTACATCGGCGGGCGGCAGGTGCGCGCCACGGCGTGGCGCACGTTCATGGGCATGTGCGGCTGCTGGCACATGACCGGCATCGCCATGTTCAGCGTCATCGAGAAATCCACGGGTAGTTGGGTCGGCCGGCTCGGGCCGTGGTACCCGGAAGGCTGGCCTGCCCCCGAGGTCGGCTGGGGCATCGCCCGTCCGCACTGGGGCAAGGGCTACGCCAGCGAAGGCGCCGCCGCGGCCATGGACTACGCCTTCGACGTGCTCGGCTGGAAGAAGGTCATCCACTGCGTGCACGAGGACAATCTCGCCTCGCAGGGCGTCGCGAAGAAACTCGGCTCCGTGAACCTGGGCCGCGTCACCATGCCCTTCCCGTTCGAGAACACGCCGGTGGATGCCTGGGGCCAGACACGCGAGCAGTGGAAAGATGGCGAGCCGCGGCGGCGTTTGCTCGCCGGGTCGTCCGCAAGTCGTTAGGTCGCCGGTCGCGGCCCGCGCACGCTAGGCCGCATAGCGCGGATTCAACCGCTTGGGGCGCCGCGTCGGCTTCTGCAGGCTCTTGAAGCGCACCAGCGCGCTTTCGAGGTCGGACTCGATGCTGTCCGCAAGGTCGATGACCTGGGCCCCGGCCTTGCCGTCGAGCCGCTCGGGATCGGGATAGTGGATCGAGTAGGCCGACTCGCTGAACGGGATCCTCACCACGACGTCCCTGCCGAGGCGCGGACGGCGCGCCTCTATCATCCCGGGCGACACCACCGCGGCGTGGAACTTGCCGCGTTCGCAGGCGCCGAGGATGGCTTGCTGGACGTCAGCCAGCGTCATGCGGGTGCCGTCCTTGAGCGCAGGTATCGCGCGTTGGACGAGTTCGGAGAGATCGTCGGCGGCGCGCGCGGACGAGACCGCGGACAGGAGCGCCACGGCCAGGAGGGAGACGATGATGCGGGCCGGATTCATCACCATGAGGCCAAGCTATTGGCGCGGCTGCGCCACCGCAATGACGGCAGCTGCAAGCTGAGCACTGCTTCGCAGCGACCTGCGGCACAGTCCTGAGGAACTCCCCGACCCTCACCCGGTCACTGACATATGCCCGGGAAAAAGCAGCGACGCGTCACATTTACCTTGTTTTTGGCCTATTTCCCGCTCGCCGTGACGTACCTCGCATTCAGCGGGCAACTGCCTGCCTCCGACTGGCGCACCGCCTCGCGCGAACCCGCGGGCCTCGCGCCGGATCCCGCGATGACACCGCAAGCCGTCGTGCAGGTGTACTCGGCGCGCGCGGTGAGCTGGCGCGGGTGGTTTGGCGTGCACACCTGGGTGGCGGTGAAGAAATCCGATGCTCCGAAGTTCACGGTGTACGAAGTCGTCGGCTGGCGCCTGAAACGCAACGGCACCGCGGTGGTGGCGAGCAACCGCGCACCGGATGGCTACTGGTACGGCAACCGGCCAGAGTTGTTAGGCGACGTGCGCGGGCCCGGCGTGGACGCGATCATCGGGCGCATCGAAGCCGCGGTGAAGGAGTATCGATATCCGGGTCGCTACCACGTCTGGCCCGGTCCCAACTCGAATACGTTCACGGCCTACCTGTTGCGCAGGGTGCCCGAGCTGCGCGTCGACATGCCGCCGACCGCCATCGGCAAGGACTACCTGGGCTGGCGCTCGGTGGGAAGAACCCCGAGCGGCACGGGCGGACAGGCGAGTCTGTTCGGTGTCGTGGGGCTGGCAGCGGGCCTCGAGGAAGGACTCGAGGTGAACGTGCTCGGCCTCACCTTCGGCGTCGATCCCAAGAGCCTGTCGCTCAAACTACCCATCGTGGGTCGCATCGGGCCGCACCCGGTGCCGAAGCCGCGCCACGTCGGGGCTCAGTCCAGCTCAGCTTGAAGCTGTGCTGATCAATCGCCACCTGCCATCGAGCGCAATCCCGCAACACCCGGGGCGCGCCGCCCGCGCGACGCGCCCCACGTGATCACACGGCCCGCAAGCGCGGGCGGGCGACTCAGGCGTGGCCCTTCTCGCCCTTGCTCATCGCGAACTCCTCTTCCGGCGAGAGGATGAGCTGGTTGCGCCCGTACAGCGCGAAATACACGATGCCGAGCGCGTAGAAGACCGCCACGGCGTAGACGCCGACGCGATACACCGGATCCTGCAGCTGGTAGTACAGCGTCACCAACGCCACCACGATGGTGACGAACGCGCCGAACACTCCCACCGGGCTGCGATACGGCCGCACGATGTTGGGCATGTTCTTGCGCAGCAGGATGAACGACAGGCCCTGCATGGCGTAGGAGATCATCGCGCCGAACACCGCCATGTTCAGCAGTGTTCCGCCGATCACCGCGCCGCGCTTGTCCTCCGGCGCCACGAACCAGACGATGATCATGGTCAGGAAGCCGAGCCCCGTGCCCGCGTACAGCGCCATGTGCGGCACCTTCTGCGAGTTGGTCAGCGACATGAACGGCAGGTAGTAGCCCGCACGCGCCAGCGAATAGATCTGCCGGCCGTAGGCATAGATGATGGTGTGGAAGCTCGCGATGAGCCCGATGACCGCGAGGAACGCCAGCGTCTTCGCCGCGCCACTGCCGTACAGCACGCGGAAGCCGTCGAGCAGCGGCTCGCCCGAGGTGGCCAGCGAGAACGCGCCGTGCATCTTGCCCTCGTCCGTCGAGCCCACGCTCGAATTCAGGAAGGTGATGAGCAGCGCCGAGACCATCAGCGTGGTCATGCCGAAGATCAGGCCCTTGGGCATGTCCTTCTTGGGATCGGCGGACTCCTCGGCCGCGAGCGGCAACTGCTCGATGGCGAGGAACAGCCAGACCGCGAAGGGCAGTGTCTGCAGCACGCCGGTCCATCCGAACGGGAACCACGAGCCGCCACCGCCCTCCAGCTCGACCGCGGCGCCGTCCGGGCCCGCGGCGATGTTCAGCGCCCAGCGGCTGAAGTCGATGGACGGAATCGCGCTGACCCAGTAGATGGCCAGGATGGCGAGCGCGCCCAGCGTGACCGCCACCGAAACGCGGAACGAGAGCTCGACGCCGTAGAGGTTCAGCAGCAGGAACACCAGGTACGAACCCGCCCACCATACGGGTTGGTACGCATCCGGCGTCCCGAATATCTGCGTCATGTACGAGCCGATGAAGAACACGATGACCGCCGGTGTCAGCACGTACTCGATGCTCTCGGCGAGGCCCGTGAACATGCCACCCCAGGGACCCATGGCACTGCGCGCGAACGAATAAGCGGCGCCGGTGTGCGGCAGAGCCGGTGACATTTCCGCGAGGCTGAAGATGAGCCCCCAGTACATCGCGGCGATGATGAGCCCCGCGATCAACATGGAACCGAACCCGTGCGCGAGACCCAGGTTCCAACCCGAGTAATGGCCCGAGATGACCGCACCGACTCCCAGCGCCCACAGAGACCAGACCTTGGCGTACCGCTTCAGGCCGCGCTTGGCGAAGTAGTCCGCCCCGACCTGCTTGTAAGAGACGCCGCCCGACGAAGACTGTTCGTTCATGCGCAACTCCCCGTTGATGGGAGCAGACCCGTGGATCCGATCCCGTTATTTCTTCTTCTGCATCAACGGGCCGAAGTATAGGCCGAGGCACAACCGTCGCCGCAACTGAAAGGGAATGGCGGGCGCGGCACGTCTTCGGTGCAGGCGTTCTCAACTGGTTGTTTAGCCGGGGAAATTGCGCCGTGCCCGCACCGTCGCACCGACATCGCGCAAGCGTGGCCACGCGGGGCCAGGGAAGAAACGCTCAGCGCTTCTTGAGTCCCGCGTCGAACCACGCGACCACCTGCTCCGCGAATGGCTCGATCTGCAACGGCAGCGACACATGCGTCTCGCGCGGCACGAGCATCAGGCGACTGCCCTGGGGCGCGTGCTTCATGAGCTCGATGCTGTGCTCCGGGGAAATCCAGGTGTCCTGCTCGCCGTGGAAAAACAGCACGGGCGCGCGGGTTCGCGCCAACGCCGCCGGGATGTCGGCTTCGGACCAGGAAAATCCTGCGATGCGCGCTTCCTTGACATGGGCAACCGCGAACTGACGGTCCGAGATGCCGCGCGCCTCGCTCGCGAAGGCGGCGCGCATGAGCTCCGGGACCGCGCGCTCCGCCGAGGCGAAGGGCTCGAAGGCCACGACGGACGCGATCCGCGGATCGTTGCCCGCCGTCACCAGCGCGACCGAGGCGCCATAGGACACGCCGAGCACGCCGACGCGCGCGACGTCCCAACCGCGCGTCGCCAGGTCGTCGAGCACGCGCGACACGTCGTGCGACTCGAAGGCACCGAAGGAGACGTGCGCGCCCGTGGATGCGCCGTGGCCGCGCAGGTCCATGAGCACGCAACGGAACCCGGCCTGCGCCAGGCGCACCGCCCACGGTGCCAGGTAGTTGCGGTTCTGCAAGTAGCCGTGCAGCAACAGTACGGTGCCGCGCGGCGGCCCGGTCGACGGCACGCGCTCGCTCGCGGGCCGGAAATACGAATTGAAGAACGCGATCTTCGGCGGCTTGCCCTCGGGATACTCGAGTCGCAAGTCGTAGACCAGGCCGTAATCGCCCGGCTCCACAGACGCGACCGCGATGGTTGCGGGGGGCGACTCCACGTTCACCGTCCAGGTGGCGGCATAGGCCTCGGGCGCGTGCTTCAGCACTTCCCAGTCCGCGAACAGCGGCCTGATGCCACTCTTGTTAGGAGGCCCCACCACGCGCTGCGCCAACAGGGTGCTGACGCAACCCGACGCCAGCGCGACGACGCAGGACAGGAGTATCGCCTTGAGGCTTCGCACGCGTCCCGTCGGTCAGCCCGGCCGCCAGCGCACGCGCGTCTTCAGCCAGTTCGACAGCTCCGCGAGCTTGGTGCGCGCATCGGTGATCGCCGGGCCGACGCCGAATTTCCAGGCAAGGCGCGCGTTGCCCGGGTCCGCATCGAAGGCCGCCAGGTCGCGCGCCAGCTGTTCGAGCTCCGCGCGATCGGCGACCAGGCCGTCGCGGATCAGCACGTCCGCGTAGCGGCGCGCCATGGCGGCGGCCTCCGCGCAGGTGTACTCGGGGTGGTATTGCACGCCCCAGAAGCTGCCGCCATTCGGCAGGCGGATCTCCGCGGCCTGCAGTCCCATGTCGTTCTCGGCCAGCGCGATCGCCCCGGAAGGCAGGCTCGCGACGGCGTCGACGTGCACGGTCAGCGCCTCGAACACCCCAGGCTTCCCCGCGTACATCGGGTGATGCCGGCCCTCCTCGGTGAGCGCGATGCGCCGCGCGAAGCCGAACTCGCGGCCGCGCGGATTGCGAACCACCGCGCCGCCCGCCGCCGTGACGCCGACCTGCAGGCCCCAGCAGCTGCCGAAGCACGGTACGCGCGTCGCGAATACCGCCCTGGTGAGCTCGATCTGCCGTTCGACCTGCGGCGTATGGTCGTAGACGTTCAGCGCCGAACCGGTGATCACCGCCCCGTCGTAGTCCTCGAGCGCCACGCCGTCGGGTAGTTTGGGGTCGCCGTCGGCGGGACGCACGATGTCGGTCTCGATGCCGGGCGCGATTTGCCGCAGGGTCGCGGCATAGCCATCACCCGAATCCGTGCCGCCCATGGAGACGTGGCGTGCACGCAGTTCGGCAACATTGCCATCGATGACCAGGATCCGGGTCATGGCGCCGACAGTTTCCCCTCGGATTTCGGTTTGCAGTCCTGGCTGTCCAGCACGAGCGAGTTGCGATCGAGTCTCACCGACTCGCACACCAGGTTCGTCGGACCCACGAGGGCGTCGATGGAATTGCTGAAGCCCGGGTATCCCGCGTTGGGCCAGCCGTCCTCCCCGGGACTCGCGAGCGCCGCCGCCATCGCGAACAAACCCGGGGCCAGCCACATCCTTGTGCGCATGTTCAGCTCTTGAGTGAAAGGTCGCCCTTCACGGCCGAACGGAAGATGCGTTCCAGTGTGGCTGCATCCACCGGGACCGGGTTGCCCCCCGCCGACGGATCGATCGCCGCCTCGCGGCCGATCTCCTCCGGATTGCGCAGCGTGACGCCGATGTCCCCGAGCGAATGCGGGATGCCGAGCTCCTTGCGGAAATCCAGCACCCAGGCGAGCACGCCCTCGACGCCGGGCTTCGGCAGGTCGAGCACGCGCGCCACGACTTTCATGCGCTCCGCGATGGCGTCGCGGTTGTGCACGATGACGTACGGCGTGATCACGGCATTGGTGAGGCCGTGGTGGGTGTCGAAGAACGAGCCCACCGGATGCGCGATGGCATGCACCGCGCCGAGGCCTTTCTGGAACGCCGTCGCGCCCATGCTGGCCGCGGCCAGCATGCGCGAGCGGGCCTCGAGGTCGCCGCCGTTCTTGCAGGCGCGCGGTAGATAGGTCTTGATGAGCCGCATGCCTTCGAGCGCCACGCCGTCGGCGAGCGGATGGAAGCCCGGCGCGCAGAACGCCTCGAAGCAATGCACGAAGGCATCGAAGCCGGTGGCGGCCGTGATCTTCGCCGGCAGGCCCACGGTGAGCTCGGGGTCGGCGATCACGATGCCGGGCATCATCTTCGGATGGAAGATGATCTTCTTCTGGTGAGTCTCCTCGTTGAGGATGACGCCGGCGCGCCCGACTTCGCTGCCGGTGCCCGCGGTGGTCGGCACCGCGACCACCGGGGCGATGCCCCTGGGGTCCGCCCGGGTCCACCAGTCGTCGATGTCCTCGAAGTCCCAGAGCGGTCGCGTCTGGCCGGACATGAACGCGATGACCTTGCCGGCGTCCAGGCCGGATCCGCCGCCGAACGCGATCACCCCGTCGTGCGCGCCCGCGTGGTAAGCCTTGAGGCCCGCCTCGACGTTGGCCGCCACCGGGTTGCCGCGCACGTCGGCGAATAGTTTGGCCATGGGGAGGAGGCTCAGCGCCTTGCGGATCATCGGCGAGTCCCTGAGGCCCGAATCCGTGACGACCAGCGGCCGGACGATGCCCAGCTCCTCGCAGGCCTTCGGCAGCTCGGCGATGCGCCCGGGGCCCGTCCACACGCGGGTCGGGTAGTTCCAGTTGCCCTTCATGGGAATGCTCATGAGGTTTTCGTCCTCAGGTGGAATGACTTCGGCCGCGTGAGGTGCTCGTAGCCCACGACCGAGAGCGTGCAGCCGCGCCCGGACTCCTTCACGCCCACCCAGGCCAACGCCGGATCCAGGTAATCGCAGCGATTCATGAACCAGGTGCCGGTATTCACGCGCCGCCCGAGCGCGAGCCCGACCTCCTCGTCCTCGGTCCAGATCGCCGCGGTGAGCCCGAAGTCGCTGTCATTCATGAGATCCACGGCTTCATCGTCGGAGGTCACCCGCATGATGCCCGCCACCGGCCCGAAGATTTCCTCGCGCATGACCGGCATGCGGTGATCCACGTTCAGCAATACCTGCGGCGCGAGGTACGGCGTGCCGCGCTCGCTCTTGCTGAACGCGGACTCCGCGATCACGGGCTTGGCGCCCGACTTCACCGACGCGTCGATCTGCATGCGAATCGCGTCCGCCGCCGCGGTGCGCACCACCGGCCCGAGCGTGGTCGTGGCCTCGCGCGGATCGTCCAGCACGTAGCGCCGCGTGAGATCGATGAAGCCTTCGACGAACTTCGGGTACACGGCATGGTGCACGTATACGCGCTGCAGGCCGCAGCAGGACTGCCCGGAGTTGAAATACGCGCCGTCGACGATGTTCTCGATGGCATGCTCGAGGTTGGCGTCGTTGCGCACATATACGGGATCGCAGCCGCCGAGCTCGAGGCCGGTCGCGATGAACCGCGACGACGCCGCGCGTTGCACCGCGTGCCCACCGGCTACCGAACCCGTGAAGGCGACGAAGTTGATGCGCGGATCGCGGATGATCCGGTCGGTGTCCTCGTGCGAGGCGTGCACGTACTGGAACACGCCCGCGGGCAGCCCGGCCGCCGCCAGGCATTCCGCGAAGCGCTCGGCACACAATGGCGTCTGCGCCGAGTGCTTGAGGATCACGGCATTGCCCGCCATGAGCGCCGGCACCACGCTGTTCACCGCGATGAGGTACGGGTAGTTCCAGGCCGCGATGGTGAACACCACGCCCAGCGGCTCGCGGTGCACGAAGCGCGTGAAACCCTGCTTGGGGCCGGCGTCGAGGTCCGCGAGTGCCTGCGGTGCGATCGCGATCATGTGCCGGGCGCGCTCGAGCGTGCCGCCCACCTCGTTGGGCGCATAGCGCGCCGGGCGGCCCATCTGCCAGGTGAGTTCCTCGGCGATCTGCGGGCCGCGCTTCTCGAACTCGTCGCAGAAGCGCGTGAGGATCGCGGCGCGCTCGTGCAGCGGCACGTTGCGCCAGGCGCGCTGCGCGTGCAACGAGGTGCGCAGGATCTCATCGATGACGTCGGGCGTCGCGAGCATGCGCTCGACGTACACGCTGCCGTCGACCGGGCTGATGGTCTTCTGCAGCGAAATGTTTCGCGTGATGGTGGTCACTCAGATGATCTCGAAGTAGCGCGCCATTTCCCAATCGGTGATGGCGCGGCGGAATTCGCGGTCTTCCCACTCGCGGCTGGCCGCGAAGTGCTCGACGAAGGCATCGCCGAACAGCGCGCGGCCGGCCTTGGATTTCTCCAGCCACTCGGACGCCTCGGTGAGCGTGCGCGGCAGCGAGCGGGTCCTGGGGAATTTCTTGTCGTAGGCGTTGCCCTCGACCATCGGGTCCGGCTCGATCCTGTTCTCGATGCCGTACAGCCCCGAGCCGATCGCCACCGCGATGGCGAGGTAGGGATTGATGTCCGCGGCGGCGATGCGGTACTCCACGCGCTGGCTCGACGGGCCGCCCGGAATCACGCGCAACGCAGTGGTGCGATTCTCGACGCCCCAGGTCGCCGCCGTCGGCGCCCAGAAACCCGGGATCAGGCGCGAGTAGCTGTTCACCGTGCTCGCCACCATGGCCAGCAACTCGGGCATGAGCTTCTGCTGGCCGCCGACGTACCAGCGCATCTCGTCCGACATGTTGTGGGGCTTGCCGGCATCGTGGAACGCGGGCTTGCCGTCGGACTTGCGCTTGAGCGAGGTGTGCACGTGGCCGCTCTGCCCCGGCCAGTCCCTGCTCCACTTGGCCATGAACGTGGCCATCATCCCGTTGCGCTGCGCGAGGATCTTGGTGAAGGTCTTGAACAGCGCGCCGCGATCGGCGGCCTCGAGCGCCTCGCAGTACTGGATCGCCGCTTCCAGCACGCCCGGTCCGGTCTCGGTGTGCAGGCCCTCGAGCGGCATGCGCATGTCCGTGCAGAGCTTCATCAGCTGGTGATAGAACTCGGCGTGCACCGACGAGCGCAGCACCGAGTAGCCGAAGTATCCCGGCGTCAGGGTAGTCAGGTTGCGGAAGCCCTTCTCGCGCACGCTCTCCGGCGTCTCGCGAAACATGAAGAACTCGAACTCGGTGGCGGCGACGGCCGAGTAGCCCATGTCGTCTGCCTTCCTGAGCACGCGGCGCAGCGCGGCGCGCGGGCAGACGGCTTCCGCCTTCTCGGCGAACTCGCCGAGGAACATGACCATGTCGCCCTCGAACGGCACCGGACGGCAGGTGTCCGGCAGGATGCGCACCGGCGCATCCGGATAGGCCGTGTGCCAGCCCGTGTACTTCACGTTGTCGTACAGCTGGTCGTTCGAGTCCCAGCCCAACACCACGTCGCAGAAGCCGAAACCCTTGTCGAGCGCGGCGAAGAACTTGTCGCGGCCCATGTATTTGCCGCGCATGACGCCGTCATTGTCGAAGACGCCGACCTTGACGTGATCGAGCTTGCGTTCCTCGACGATCTTGCGGGCATCGGCGGCGGTACGAACGCTGTCGGGGGTCATGGGGGTGCGTGCTCCACACTTATATATGCGCCAAGCGCGGCAGTATGGCGTCAGTCCCGGCCGGCTGGCAAAGAATGGCTATCCGCCGGAGCTGGCCTTGACGTTCAAGGTTTGATTTCTATCGGAGTTCCGTCTGGAACGACGCGCAGAATCTCTTCGATTTCGTTGTTGGTCACGGCGATACAGCCATCGGTCCAGCCGACCCACGTATGCAACCTGCCGAGGAATCCCAGTCCATTGCGCATGCCGTGGATCATGATGAGGCCACCCGGATTCAGGCCGGCGGATTTTGCGGAGGCCGAGTCCGCCGGCGATGGATAGGAGATGTGCAGCGCGCGATGAAAGGAGCTGTCGAGCTTGCGGTAGTCGAGCGTGTACCTGCCTTCGGGCGTGCGGCCATCACCCTCGCGCTGCTTGGGCCCCACGGGCTCGCGACCCAGCGACACCGGGTAGCTGCGAAGCAGTTCCGATCCGCGATACAGCTCGAGGCTGCGTGCGCTCTTCGACACCACGACACGATCGGCCCGGGTTCCCTCCGGTAACGGCG
>DASSRK010000070.1:0-6825 GCA_035701825.1 Steroidobacteraceae bacterium | reverse complement strand
GATGCCGCCGGTGAGCGCCAGGCCCTGCTCGATGGACTTGTGGCAGTTGCGGTCGCACAGCGCGATCTCGCCGTCGCCCACGCAGGCCGTCATGATGGTGCGGTTGGAGGCCGAGGTGCCGTTCAGCACCGTGTAGCTGCGGTTCGCGCCGAACACGCGGGCCGCGTAACGCTCGCTCGCGCCCACCGGGCCGCTGTGGCCGAGCAAACTACCGAGCGCACCGCGCTCGATGCCCATGTCGGTGCGGAACAGGTTCTCGCCGAAGAAATCGAAGAACACGCGCCCGACCGGCGATTTGAGGAAGGCCACGCCGCCCTGGTGGCCGGGCGCGGCCCAGGAATACTCGGCGTCGCGGTTGTAATTGGCGAGCGCCGCGGCGTAGGGAGGCAGCAGCTGCGACAGGTAGCGCTCCACGGCCGCCTGCACGCGCCCGGCGATGAAGGTCGCCGTGTCCTCGAGGATCCAGATGAATTCGTCCGCGAGCTGCGCCACCTCGACGCTCACCGAGCCGGCGACGTTGCGGCTGGCCATCAGGAAGATGGGTAGTTTGGCGTTGCGCCGGCGCACGCCGCGCATGAGCTCGCGCGCCTCGGCCTGGACCTTGCCGTCGTGGGCGGAGCCGGTCGCGCCCTGGGTCCAGTTGATCAGGATGCAGTCGATGCTGGCGTCCGAGCTGGCGGTGGCGATGCCGTCCTCGCAGCTGTGCGCCTCGATGACCTCGATGCCGCGGCCGCGCAGCTCGCTGGCGAGCGCGCGCACGCTGCGCGAGGCCGCGCCGGCATTGCCGGCCAGGCCGCTATCGACGATGAGCACCTGGCGAAGCGGGCGTTTCGCGGAAGTCTGCATGACTGGCCTCCGTGGCCTCAGGAATGATGGGCGCCGGCCCGCGAGCTCTGTTCGGCGATGTAGCGCAGCAGCTCGCCTTCGAGCCGCAGGCGCAGTGCGCCGTATTCGCTGCGCAGGCTCTGCTCGGCGCCCGGGCGTTCGAGCCGCTCCAGCACCTGCGTGCAGGCCCAGTACTCCTCGCACAGCTCGCGGAACGAGTCCTGCCGCTCGCAGCGCTTGAGCGCGAGCTGCTGGACGTGGGGGAAACGATCTAGCAACAGTTTCATACAGGCCTCCGCCCGTACCCTGCCTTCGTCCTGCATGGCATCGTTGTCTTCCGAGTGGGGCATCGCTCTGCGTCCTGCGAGACCAGGATGATTCAGCGCGTCGCCGGCACGCGGAAGTGGCCGAAGGTTACGTACGGTGTCATACGCGTCATCCACCCAGCGCCATGATCGCGGCCATCAGCAGCGCGCCGACCGAGGCCATCATCAGGCCGTTGAGGAATACGTTGCCGCCGGAGTAGCGCGCCAGCAGTCCGCCGGCGAGGAACAGCATTCCCACCGCCACCAGCCGCGACCACAGCAGCGCGCGCGCCGTGTCGTCGAACACCATGAACGGAATGACCAGCGGAAACGTGGACAGCACCACCAGCAGGAACACGACGAGGGCATCGCCGAAGTCGCGGCCCTTGAGCCGCGTGGAAGGCGAGGGCGGCGCCGCCGCCAGCTTCTGGCGCAGCAGCTCGAGCCCGTCTTCGCCGAGGGTGCGGGCCATCGCGCCGGGTAGTTCGTCGGCGACCGCGGCGCGCGCCGCGGCGTGGTCGGTGCTGCCGTGCAGCTTGTCGAGCAACATGCGGTTGCGGCGCTTCTCGGTCTTGACCGCGACCAGCAGCATCACCGCGTCCACCAGGCCCCAGGCGAGGTTGCAGCCGAGGGCTGCGACCAGCAGCGTGCGTACTTCCTCCTGCCCGTCGGTGGCCACGCTGATGGAGCCAATGAAGCTCATGGCCATCAGCAGTCCGAAGATCACCTCGGACGAGCGATAGACGGGATCGAGCGCCGTCTGGGATGCATCGGCCAGTGCGGTCTGCGTGCTCATTGTCGTGAAACTCCCGGCATGAAATAGAACATCATCGCGATGATCAGGTAGATAGTGATCAGCTGGACGCCCTTGAACCAGTTGGCCTGACCGTCGCCGTACACCATGGCCCCGATGATCACGCCGATGAACAGCGTGCCCACCTCGGCGCGGCTGAACGACAGCTCGAGCGGCATCGGCGCGATGAAGTAGCTGGCGAACACCAGCACGGGGGCGATGAACAGCGCGATCTGGATCGAGCTGCCGAGCGCGATGCCGATCGACAGGTCGAGCTTGTTGTTCGCGCCCATGGCGATGGCCGAGCCGCTCTCGGCCGCGCCGCCGACCACGGCAAGGAAAACGATTCCGATGAACACCGACGACATGCCGAGGGCCTTGCCCGTGCCGTCGGCCGCGCCGACCAGCACCTCGCTCATCCAGGCGGCGAGCAGCGAGGCGACCACCAGGCTGACCAGCGCGCGCGGCAGGCTCCAGTGCGGGCCGTCGTCGCTGTGGCCGTGCGCGGAGTCGCCGGATTCGCTGGCGAAGCTGCCGCGGTGGGTCTTGAGCGAATAGACCAGGTACAGCACGTAGATGCCGAGCAGCGCCGCGGCCACGCCGACATTGAGCAGGGCTTCCTGGCGCACCGTCTCGTCGGGCGCCAGCACGCGGCTGAAGGCGCTCGGTATCGCGAGACTCATGGCCGCCAGCAACATCATGGTGGCGTAGGTGCGCGCGGCCACGCGGTTGTAGGTCTGGTCATGGTGCTTGAGGCCGCCGAGCAGGAAGGCGATGCCGAGCGCCAGCAGCAGGTTGGCGAGGATCGCGCCGATGATCGAGGCGCGCACCATCTCGAGCTGTCCCGCGTGCAGCGCCACCAGCGCGATGATGAGCTCGGGTGCGTTGCCGAAGGTGGCGTTCAGCAACCCGCCGACCGCGTCGCCGGTGTACGTGGCGAGCTGCCCGGTCGAGCGCACGATCAGCGCGGCGATGGGCACGATGGCCAATGCCGCGCAGAAGAACACCACCGGCGGCGAAGCGTGCAGGTGCTCGACCGCGAGCGCGATGGGAATGAAGACCAGCAGCCAGTTGATCGAGAACTTCATAAGCCCCTCGTCATTTGCGTTCTTCGGCAGGCGCAGGCGTGCCTTCGATGACCCACGACTTGCCCAGCGTGTAGGTCGCGGCCAGCAGCACCGGCCCCACGAACAGGCCCATCACGCCGAAGCCGATCAGGCCGCCGATGACGCCGGCGATGATCAGCAGCATGGGTAGTTGGACGCCGCGGCGGATGAGGATGGGGCGCAGCACGTTGTCGAGCGCGCCGATGGGGATGGCGAGGATCAGCAGCACCGTGCCCCAGACGAACTGGTCGGTCCAGTACAGCCAGGCGATGGCCGGCAACAGGATGGGCAGCGGCCCGAGCTGCGCGATGCCGAGCATGAAGACCACCGCCGCGAGCACGCCCGCCGCGGGGATGCCGCAGATCCACAGCGCCAGCCCGGCGAGCACCGACTGCACCAGCGCGGTCACCACCACGCCCAGCGCCACGCTGCGCACCGCCTGGGCCGCGAGCCGCATGACTTCCATGCCGCGTTCGCCGCCGAGCCGGAAGCCGAAGGCGAGGGCGCCGCGCGCCGCGAGCTCACCCTGCGCATACAGGATGGCGATCATGATCATGGTCAGGAAGATGTTGACCGCGAGCATGCCGACCCCGCCGGTGATGGACACGGCCCATTGCGCCACCGTCGCCATGTAGGGCTGCGCGGCCAGGATCAAACCGTCCCGCCCCCCGGCCGCGATCTCGTTCCACTTCGCGACCATCTGCTTGCCGACAGCCGGGATGTCGCCCAGCCACTGCGGTGGCGGACCGAGCCCCCGGGTGAGGAAATCGCCCAGCACCTCGGGGCCGCGATGCGCCACGTCCAGCAGGGTGCTCACCGCGAACCCGAACGGCAGGATCACCGCCAGCAGCATGGTCAATGTCATGAGGAGCACGGCGAGCCACGGCCTGGTCGGCGTGCGCGCGCGCACCCGCAGCAGCAGCGGCCAGGTGGCGATCACCACGGTGGCGGCCCAGATGAGCCCGCCGAGGAATGGCAGCAGCGTCCAGAAGCTGCCGGCCAGCAGGATGGCGATGAACAGCACCATCAGGACGATGCGCGTGATGTCGCCGGCGGGACGTGGGGTATTCATTCTTTTGCCGCGGGTTCGCGCGCCGGCGGTGGATACACGCCGACCAGCTTGGCGATGAGGATGGCGAGGAACAGCGTGCCGACGATGCCTTCGAAGAGGGCGGCCATCTGCGCGCCGCGCGACAGTGGCACGATGTCACCGAAGCCGATGGTGGTGAGCGTGGAGAAGCTGAAGTACAGCAGCTCCATGAGTTGCAGGTTCGACGGGTTGCCGCGCACCAGGAACGTCTGCTGCTGTTCGAGCTCGACCAGCGCGTATACCAGGCACCACAGGATGCCGATCATCAGGTAGGCGGAGGCCGCGCCCCACATGCGGTCGCCATCCATCACCTCCGGGCCGAACACGTAGCGCAGCAGCAGGAACAGCACCGATAGATAGACGATCGCGTGCAGCAGCAGCGCCCAGTTGAACAGCGCGGCCTGGCCGCGCTCGATCGAGGCGAAGCGCAGTCCGACCGCGGCGGCGATGAGCACGAACACCAGCAGGAACGACAGCGCGGTGCGGCCCAGCGCCGCGGCGGCCGCGAGCACGATGAACGCATTGAAGCCGGCGAGCAGGTAGGTGCCGCGCGCGCCTTCCAGGAACGGCGATACGCCGATCAGCGTCAGCAGGACGATGAACAGGTAGAAGCAGCGCTGGAAGAACACGCGTCGCAGCGCAGCGCGGGGTACCTCGATGGAACTGCGCACCGCCATGGGATCACTGCGGCGGCGGCGCGGGCGGGGTCTCGAAGCTGCCGCCGAGCGCCAGGTGAAGGTTCACGCGCTGCGCGAGTTCCTCGGCGCGTACCGCGAGCAACGCGATGCGCGCGTTGTCGGCGTTGATGCGCTGCTGCTCCAGGCCGCGCCGGTCCGCGCGGCCGACGCGGAAGCTGGTCTCGGTGAGCGACAGGGCGCGCGCCTGCTCGTTCCAGGCGTCGGTCAGGTTGCGCACGCGGGTGCCCAGGGCGCGGCCCGCGGCGAGCGCGTTCTCGACGTCGTTGAGCGCGCGCAGCGCGGTGCCGGCGTAGTTGGCCACCGCCTCCTGCTGCTGCAGGGTGCGGATCTGCACCTGCGCCTTGAGCGCGCCGCCGGAGAAGATGGGCGCGAGCAGGCGTGCGCCGGCGCCGCCGGTCGGGTTCTCGAAGTCTTCCTTGAGCTGCAGGATGTCGCTGTCGAAGTAGCCGAAGTTGAGGTTCAGCTTGATCTGCGGCAGCCGGGCCGCCTTGGCCTCGCCGACGCGGTCGAAGGCCGCGGCCACGCGCCGCTCGGCGGCGATGACATCGGGACGGCGTTCGAGCATCGCGAGTGGCACGCCCACGGCAGGGGCGGGCGGCAAGGCGACGAAGTCCTCGCTCGCGGCGATTTCGGCCGCGGGGTAGCGCCCGAGCAGCAGTTCCAACGCGCGCAAGGCCTGGTCACGCGCGTATTCGGATTGCGCATGCATGTCCTCGAGGTTGTACGCGGCGGCGCGCGCCTGCGCGGTCTCGACGTCCGAACCGGCGCCGACGCGCTCGCGATCGCCGGCAAGACTGGCCAGTTGCGCCGCGGAGCTGGCCATCTCCCCGGAGAGTTTCGCCTGCTGCGAAAGCTGGATGGCGGTGAACCAGGCCTTGGCGACGCCAGCCGCCAGCGACTGCCGTGCGAATTCGTAGTCGGCCTGCGCGGAGATGCTGTCCTCGTTCGCGGCGTTGCGCCCGTAACGCACGCGCCCCCAGATGTCGAGCTCCCAGGACGCGGCGGCCACCACGCCCTGCATGGCCGAGGTGGGATCGCCGCCGCCACCGGATTCCTTCACGCCGCCGGTTCCGCCGATGGCCAGCCACGGATAGAGCGGGGCCCTGGCCTGCACCAGGTATTCACCGGCCTGGCGCATGCGCGCCGCGGCGACGCGCAGGTCTGGGTTGGCGGTGAGCGCTTCGTGCACCAGTGCATTCAGCGTGGTGTCGTTGAAAGTCGCGAGCCAGTTGTCCTGCACCGCTGCGCCATTCGCGGCCTCGGTCTTCCACGGATGATCGACCGTCACGGTGCCGAGCGACTGCTTGCGGATTTCCTCGGGCGCGGGCGGTTGCGCCACGCAGCCGACGAGGAACGCGGCCGCGCTGGCAGCGGCCAGGGTCGAGACTCGCCGCATGGCAGTTGCGCTCATGATCAATGCAACTTCAGGATCAGCCAGTCGAGCTTGGCGCTGACGCGGATGAGGATCTTGCGCAGGATGTGGATCGCGGCACCGCTGTCGGTGTACACCGCGCCGGCGCCGGCCGCGCCCGAGGCCATGAAGAGATCGACGTCTTTCTTGTCCTTGAGCAGCCGTACCGCGAGGCTGTTAGGCGGAATCGGGGCGACGCCCGCCATGGCGCTGCTGAAGCCGATGGGAAGCTGCCCGGCCGCGGTGGCCCACATGATGGAATCCACCTTGCACTTGATGATGCGGCCCGGGTACATCTTGAGTGCGATCTCGGCCTCTTGCCCTGGCTTGATCTTGCGCACCTCGTTCTGCTTGAAGATGGCCATGACCCATTGCTCGTCTTCCACGAAGGTCATCGCCGGCGTGATGGGCAGCGGCACGGCCATGGCCCCGGGTCGCAGCGACAGCGAGACCACGGTGCCATCCGCGGGAGCGCGGTAGACAGTCTGCTCGAGGCGCCACTCGGCATCGGCCAGTTGTGCCTGGGCCTTTTCGATCTGCGCCTTCACGTCGGCGACCACGTCCTGGTCGCCCTTGGTCGTCTTGGCGCCGAGCTTC
>DASSRK010000069.1:0-29584 GCA_035701825.1 Steroidobacteraceae bacterium | reverse complement strand
GATGTCGCTGCGTAAGGGCATGGATGGGCGCGCACGCTACTACGGATCGCGCGCCCCGGCGACATCTTCCGACAGCCCGCGCCGGCGCCGGCCGCGAAACTGCGGTCCATGGGAACGGTACGCATCGGAATCTCGGGCTGGCGCTACGAACCGTGGCGCGGGATCTTCTATCCCGAGGACCTGCCGCAGAACCGCGAGCTCGAATTCGCGGCGCGCGCCTTTCCCAGCATCGAGATCAACGGCTCCTTCTACTCGCTGCAGACGCCGCAGAGCTATGCCGCGTGGTACGACGCCACGCCGCCGGGTTTCGTGTTCAGCGTCAAGGGGCCGCGCTACCTCACCCACATCCTCAGGCTGAAGGCGCCGCTGCGCCCGCTGGCCAACTTCTTCGCCTCCGGCGTGTTCAACCTGCGCGAAAAGTTCGGTCCCATCCTCTGGCAGTTCCCGCCGTCCCTGCGCTACGACGCGGCGCGCTTCGAGGCATTCTTCACGCTGCTGCCGCACGACACCGCGGATGCATTGAAGCTCGCGCGCAAGCGCGACGCGCGCCTGCACGGCCGCTCCTGCCTGCGCATCGATGCCGTGCGGCCGCTGCGCCACGCCATCGAGATCCGCCACGAGAGCTTCGCGACGCCGCAGTTCATCGCGCACCTGCGCCGGCACGGCATCGCGCTCGTGGTCGCCGACACCGCCGGCAAGTGGCCGCTGCTCGAGGACACCACGGCGGATTTCATGTACCTGCGCCTGCACGGCGACAAGGAGTTGTACGCGAGCGGCTATACCGACGCGGCGCTCGATCGCTGGGCCGACCGCATCCGCGCCTGGCAACGCGGGCGCGAGCCGCGCGATGCGCGCCGCGCCGGCACCGCGCCCCGCGGCGCCCGCCCGCGCGACGTGTACTGCTACTTCGACAACGACGTGAAGGTGCGCGCGCCCTTCGACGCCGATCGGCTCATGGGCAAACTCGGGCTGTCGCGTCTCGACGCCACGTTCCGCTTTCCGCATCGCCGCGCGTTGCGCAACATCCGGCCGGTCGCCCCGCTGCCATCGTTCCGCTGGCGCCGGCCGCGGGTCAGGAAGGCATCGCCAGGCTGATCACGCCGGCGACGATGAGCGCCGCACCGGCGATGCGCCAGGGGCCGGAGGACTCGCGCAGCATGCGCGAGCCCACCCATGCGCCGACCAGCGTCGACAGCTCGCGCGCCGGCGCCACGTGGCTCACCGGCGCCATGCGCATGGCGAACAATACGAGGATGTAACCCAGCGGACCGAGCACGCTGACTATGATCACCGGCTTGCGATACACGCGCGCCTCGAGCGCGAGTCGACGCCGGTCGCGCCACGCGCGTGGCGCCAGCACGGTCATGCGGAACAGGTTGCCGGTGAAATCGACGACAAAGGGCGAGATCGACAACACCTTCACGGCCCAACCGTCGTTGAGCGTGTATGCCGCGATCAGCACGCCGGTGGTGAGGCCCCAGAACACGCCCGCGCCGGGCGCGCGCTCGTGGCGGCCCACCAGGCCCGCGACCAGCAGGATGCCGCCGACGATCAGCAGCATGCCCAACGCCGACTGCAGCGTCGGCGCCTCGCCTAACAACCACGCGGCGCCGATGAACGACAGCAACGGCCCGGTGCCGCGCGCGACCGGGTACACCACCGAGAGATCGGAATGCCGGTAGCCGGCTTGCAGCGAGATCGAGTACAGCAGGTGCAGCACCGAGGTCGTCGCCAGCGCCAGCCAGTGGCGCGGCGTGAACTGCGGCTGCTCCACCCACACGACGCCGATGACCACCGGTGCGTACACCAGCACCGAGCCCGCGGAGAACAACCACACGAAGTGCCGCGACTCCGCGGCGAACTTCGCCGAGATGTTCCAGCTCGCGTGGGTGACCGCCGCCAGCAGCACGAGTGTGAGCGCGAGGATGCCCATCGGTCAGATGCCGGTCGGAAGGGGGCGCAATGTTAATCGCAGGTCGCCGGCCGCGGAACCTTTTGTGGTGTCGGTGCGTGTGATACACGGAGCGCCCGCCACCGGACCCCGCGCCCTCGACATAACAAGAATGACCACTGCCGATTCCCGCCTGCCCAGGCTGCCCGCTCTCGACGGCCTGCGCGGCATCGCCGTCACCTGGGTCATCTACCACAACGCGGCAATCCTCGAGCTGCCGCGCAATACGCATTGGACGCTGCAGCCGGCGGCGTGGCCGCTGCGGCTGTTCGATCATTTCGCGCAGACCGGCTGGGCGGGCGTGCACCTGTTCTTCGTGCTCTCGGGATTCCTGATCACGCGCATCCTGCTGGCCTCGCGCGAATCCACCGTCTACTTCCGCGCGTTCTTCTTCCGCCGCGTGGTGCGGATCTTCCCGCTGTATTACCTCGCGCTGGCCGCCGTGCTGCTGCTGCTGCCGCACACGCCATCCGCGCCGCGCGCGCTGCTCGACACGCAGCAGCACCAACTGCCGCTGTGGGTGTTCCTGTGCAACTGGTTCCAGCCCTTCGGTGTCGCAGTCTTCGGCCTCACGCATTTCTGGTCGCTGGCCGTCGAGGAGCAGTTCTACGCCGTCTGGCCGCTGGCGGTCCGTTACCTGCGCAGCGCGTCACTGCTGTGGCTGGCCGCCGTGTTGTGCCTGGCCGCGCTCGGCATCCGGCACCTCATGGTGGCGCATGGCGTGGATCGCGAAGTCACCTATCAGTTCACGATCTGCCGGATGGACGCCCTGCTCGCCGGCGCGATGGTCGCGCTCGCCTGCCATGTGCCGCGAACCCGCGAACGCGTGGCGCGCGCCCGCGCCTGGCTGCTGCCGCTCGCGCTGCTGATCGTGATCGCGGGCGCCATCCCCACGCGCGGCTACGAACTGACTCTGCCCGCGACGCAGGTGGTGGGCTACACGACGCTGGGCGCCGGCTTCGCGCTGCTCATCGCACGCCTGGTGGTCGGCGGGACGCCCGGGCCCCTTCGCTTCCTCGAGTGGGGTTGGTTACGTTCGCTGGGCAAATACAGCTACGCGATGTACGTCATCCACTACCCGCTGGACCGGTACCTGTTCCATCCGATGCTCCAGCGCGAATACGGCGGGGTGCCGCCGCCGGGCGTGGAAGCGCTCTACGGCACGGGACTGCTCGTGCTCAGCTACTGCCTGGGATACCTGTCATACGTGCTGATCGAACGACGCTTCCTCAGGCTCGGTCACAGCAGTACCGCGACTACCTGAGCTCGAGCGTCTTGCTGCCGGCGCCTTCGCGCACTTCGCGCAACAGCGTCGCGATGAACAGGATGACGCCGGCCATTTCCATGCCCTCTTCCGTCACCGTCAGCAACGAGTAGCCGAAGTCGGAATGATCGGCGTGCGCGACGTGCTCGTAGTACCAGCCGCCGACCATTTCCATGCCGACCGCGCCCACGACATAAACGGCGCCGGCGGCGCACAACCTGCGTCGCAGCGCCGTGGGCAGGTGGCGCAGGAACGGCACGAAGATGCAGGCCAGCACGATCAACAGTCCGAGCGCGGGTATCGGCCATACGAACCGGAACGTGCCGTGGAAGGCGTCATCACCCCAGACCTCCTTCGCGATCTTGCCGATGCGATCGTGAAGACCGACGAACTCGTCCGCGGCCATGACCAGGAACCCCGCGGACAGCAGGTACCAGCCCCACTTGCGGCTCACCGCCTCGGGCGAGAAAAGCTTGCAGGCGGCGAACGCAGCGACACTCGCGAGCAACAACAGCACGACGCTGAACAGCGTCGGCAGATTGTATTCCTCGTCGAGGTCGACCAGCGGCCCCATGCCACCCATGCGGTCCATGCCGAAAAACGAGCGCAGCACGTCCCTGAGGAGACCCAGCAGCACCATGACTGCCATCGCGGCCCACAATGCGCGCACAAAGGTTTTCGTCTCGACGCCTACCGTCACAAAGTCTCCCTGCGGCTTGAACTGGATCCGAGCGTTTGCGCTTCATCGGCCAAGGCCGGCGAGGTTCTTCGCCTCGCGCGGCGACAATGGATGAGGCGACGGCGGCACGCAAGGCGCAATGCCCTGGATTCATGCCAATGGCGATGGAAATCACGGATTGTTAGGACTCGTGGTGTCGCCGTCCGCGCATGGCTCCCGCGGCGCGGGATCCCATGCGCTTCCTCACCGGGCATGCCCGTACGTGCAGCACCGCCTTGACATCCATGGGCCCAGCCGGGCACGCCGGGGCCATTTCACTCATTGCATTACTGCCGTCGCCGATACTCAGCCGCGCAAGCCTTGTGCTAAAACCCGCCGCCATGGCTGCCCCGCAACTCGACGCGAACTGGATGCACTGGCTGCGCGAAAACGTGCGCCTCGGCGTGGACCTCAGGCAGACGTTCGGCGAACTGCGCAAGGCCGGCTTCAGCGACGAGGCGATCGCCGCGGGGCTCGACGCGGTGCGACCGTCCAATGACGCCACCGAGGAACAGATCTCGCCGCCGCTGATCCGCCGCATGCCGCCCGGGCTGCGCCGCTTCGACTCGGACAAGGTGGATCTCTACGTCTACGACGGTTTCCTCAGCGTCAAAGAGTGCGACAAGCTGGTGGCGCTGATCTCGCATCACCTCACCCCCTCGACCCTGCCCTACTTCAACGGCGACACGAATTTCCGCACCAGCAATTCCTCGCACCTCTCGCACCTGAAGAGTCCCGTGGCCGTGGGTATCGACGACAAGATCTGCAGGACGCTCGGCATCCGACCCGAGTACTCGGAAGGCATCCAGGCGCAACGCTACGACGTCGGCCAGCAATTCAAGCCGCACTGGGACTGGTTCGAGCCTGGCACCGAGGTGTTCCTGCGGCTCGGCGGCGTGCGCGGCAACCGTACCTGGACCTTCATGGTGTATCTCAACGAAGGCATGGAAGGCGGCGGAACGCGCTTCACCGAGCTCGGCCACACTTTCCAGCCCAAGACCGGAACGGCGCTGCTCTGGAACAACCTGAAACACGACGGCACGCCGAACAAGGACACCATGCACGCCGGTGAACCGGTGATCGCGGGACACAAGGTGATCATCACCAAGTGGTTCCGCGCCATCGGCGATGGGCCGGTGTTCTACGAGTAGCGCCGGCGCGCGTCGGCGCTGCGACGGGACGGGGTGAACCCGATGGAATCCGCGCCGGCCGCGGATATCATCGGTCAATGACAGCGACGCGCAGAGACTTCGTCATCGGTTCGGGAGCGGCGCTGGCCGCGACCCGGCTCCCCCCGGCGCACGCGGCGAGCACGGCTGCGGATACCGCAGCCGAAGCGCAACTCGCGCAGATCGCCGAGGAACTGCTGGTCGACTATCCCGAAACGGCCACCAATCTCGGCATCGACACGGGCGCGCGCATCGCGTTGAAGTCGAAGCTCAGCGACCGCTCGTCCGCGGGGCAGGAGGCCATCGCGAAGCGCGTCGCGGCGCGGCTCGCGCGACTCGAGGCCATCGATGCGACCCGGCTCGGCGATGCCGCGCGCATCGACCTGGACGTGGTGCGCACCGCGCACGAGTTCGCGCTCGAGGGCTTCGGGTTCCCGTACGGTGACGTCGCGCTGCTCGACTCGAACTGGTCGTATCGCAATGCGCCCTACGTGGTCGCGCAGAACACCGGTGCGTTCCTCGAGATCCCGAGCATGCTCGACGAGCAGCACACCGTGGAGACCCGCGAGGACGCCGACGCCTACCTGGCGCGGCTCGAGGCCTACGCCGGCCAGCTCGACGGTGAGACCGGCAGGCTCGGGAGCGCGGCCGCGCAGAACGTCATCGCGCCCAACTTCCTGCTGGACAAGACCCTCGCCCAGCTGCGCGTGGCGCGTTCCGGGAACGTCGCCGACTGGTCGCTGGTGCGCTCGCTGGCGAGGCGCACCGCCTCGATGCCCGGCGACTACGGCGCCAAGGCCGCCCGGCTCGCGGCCGACAAGATCGCACCGGCGCTCGACCGGCAGATCGAAGAGCTGCTGGCCCATCGCCGCCGCGCCACGAGCGACGCCGGCGTCTGGAAGCTCCCGCGCGGCGAGGAGTACTACGCCTGGACGCTACGCGCCGGCACCACCACGCGCCGCACCCCAGACGAGATCCATCGGCTCGGCCAGGAGGAACTGCGCGCGCTGCAGTCGCGCATGGACACCATCCTGCGCCAGCAGGGGCTCACCCGGGGCAGCGTCGGCGAGCGCATGACCGCGCTCGGCAAGGATCCGCGCTTCACCTTCGAGGAGAGCGACGCGGGCCGCGCCAGGCTCATGACTTTCCTGCAGGCCCGTGTCGCCGACATGCGCACGCGCCTGCCGCGCGCCTTCGGCACGCTGGTGCCCGGGAATTTCGAGATCAAGCGCATGGCGCCCGAGGTCGAACCCGGCGCGCCCGGCGCCTACGGCGGCCCGGGCTCCATCGATGGCAAGGTGCCGGGCAAGTTCTGGATCAACATGCACAAGATGAGCGTGTTCACCACCTACAACACGCCCACCCTCACCTACCACGAATCACTTCCCGGCCACGTCTGGCAGGGCGAGTACACCTTCAAACTACCGCTGGTCCGTTCGCTGCTGGCGTTCAACGCGTATTCCGAGGGCTGGGCGCTGTACGCCGAGCAGCTCGCCGACGAGCTCGGCGTGTACGACGACGACCCGTTCGGCCGGCTCGGCTACCTGCAATCGATCGCCTTCCGCGCCTGCCGCCTGGTGGTCGACACCGGGCTGCACGCGCGCCGCTGGACGCGCCAGCAGGCCATCGAGTGGTTCGCGACCACGAACGGCTCGAGCGTCGACGAGGTGTCGGGCGAGGTGGATCGCTACTGCGCCTGGCCCGGCCAGGCCTGCGGTTACAAGGTGGGCCACAGCGAGATCAATCGCCTGCGCACCCGGGCGCGCAAGGCGCTCGGCAGCGCGTTCGACCTGAAGAAATTCAACGACGCCGTGGTGACCGGCGGCGGCGTGCCCATGGTCACGCTCGGTCGCAGCATCGACCGCTTCATCGCCGAGAATCGATGAGCAAGCTGGTCATTGCGCTGGTCCTGGTGGCGGCGATCCTGGTCGGCGGACTGGTGCGCCTGCTGCGCAACAGCCGGCAGCCCCTGGGCACGCCCGAGCAGCTCGAACGCGCCAGGCAGCGCAACCTCGAACTCGAGGAGCAAGAAAGGCGCGAGCGCGGCGAATAGTTTTCACGACACGAGACAAGCGAGAACGACCATGAATGAACGGCGCGTGATCAGGGCATTGCTGGGTTCGGCGGTATTGGCGTTGCTGGCGGGGCCCGGCCTCGCCGCGGACGCACCCAGGGGCGCGGAACCGGCCAGGCCCAGCGGCCCCGACCGGATTTTCCAGTCCACCGAAGTCACCAGCAGCGGCACGGTGACGATCGGTGGCAAGGCGGTGGGCTACCAGGCGGTCGCCGGAACGCTGGTGGTACACGGCCCCGGCTGGGACGACGTCGCGTGGCGCGAACAGGCCGCCGCGCCGAACCCGGACAAGGACAAGGAAGGACTGCCCCCGGAAGCGTCGATGTTCTACACGGCGTATTTCAGGACGGCCGATGGCAGGAAAGGCGGCGCTTCGCAGCGGCCGCTGATGTTCATCTACAACGGCGGCCCCGGGTCGGCCACGTTGTGGCTGCACATGGGCGCCTTCGGCCCGCGCCGCGTGGTGGTGCGCGAGGACGGCCACACGCCGCCCGCGCCCTATCCCGTGGTCAACAACGCCTATTCGCTGCTCGATGTCTCGGACCTGGTGTTCATCGACGCGCCCGGCGCCGGCTTCTCGCGCATCGCCGGCAAGGACAAGGAGAAGGCCTTCTGGGGCGTGGACGCCGATTCGCACGCCTTCACGCGTTTCATCCAGCAGTTCCTCAACAAGTACGGCCGCTGGAATTCGCCCAAGTACCTGTTCGGCGAAAGCTACGGCACCACGCGCTCGGCGGTGCTGGCCAACGAGCTCGCGAGCAGCGCCAGCATCGACCTGAACGGCGTGATCCTGTTGTCGACCATCCTCAACTTCGACCTGTCGGTAGATAGTCCGTCTTTCAACCCGGGCGTCGACTCCGCGTACGTGACCGCGCTGCCCACCATGGCCGCGACCGCCTGGTACCACAACCGCCTGCCCGGCACGCGACCCGCCCAGCTCGAGCCCTTCCTCAAGGAAGTCGAGCAGTTCGCGGTCAGCGACTATGCCGCGGCCCTGCAGCAGGGCGCACGGCTCGATGCGGGCGCGCGCCAGAAGATCGCCGAGCGGCTCGCCGGCTACCTCGGCATCCCGGCCGACTATCTGCTCAAGTCCGACCTGCGCGTGAGCGGCGGCCAGTTCTCGCAACAGGTGCAATTGCCGGGCGGGCTGACTACCGGGCGCATCGATACGCGCTTCTCCGGCCCCAGCCTCGACCTGCTGAGCAAGGAAGCGCAATACGATCCGTTCATCACCTCGGTGGGCTCGGCCTACGTCGCGGCGTGGAACGACTATTCGCGCACCACGCTCAGGTATCCGGCGGAAGACGGCTTCAAGATCTTCGCGCCGGTGTTCCCGGCCTGGGACTTCGCCCACCAGGCACCCGGCATGCCGATGGCCTTCACCGGGACGACCACCAACGTCATGCTCGACCTGGCGACGGTGATGAAGCAGAACCCGAACCTCAAGGTGCTGAACACCGGCGGCTACTACGACCTGGCCACGCCGTACTTCGAAGGCGTGTACGAGATGGAGCACCTGCCCATCCCGGACACGCTGCGCGCCAACATCGAGTACAAGTACTTCCCGTCGGGCCACATGGTTTACCTGAACGAACCGTCGCTGAAGGGCTTGCACGACACGGTGGCGGACTTCGTGGGCCGCACCTCGCACTGACTCCGGCGCCGCCGCGCGGGTGGCCACGCCGCCCGCGCGGCTGCTAACTAACTATTCGCGCGAAAGATGGTGGTCGCGTCGGCCGCCACCGGGATGATGCCGGCGCGCGGCGGCAGCACCTGCGGCGTCTGCACGTCCCACGCCAGGCCCATGCGCCGCAGCGCCAGGACGAACTGGAACCCGAAGTCGGTCTGCCCCGGGTACAACCCGTGGCGCGCCGACGCGGGGAAGGCGTGGTGGTTGTTGTGCCAGCTCTCGCCCATCGAGAACCACGCGGCCCAGGGAACGTTGTGCGCCTGGATGGCGCCGTTGTTGACGTGCCAGCTCTGCGGCCCGTGCGAGTGGCAGATGTAGCCGACGAACCAGTGCATCGACACGCCCACCGTCACGCGCACACACACGCCCCAGACGAGCCACGGCAGCCCGCCGATCGCGAGGAGCACGATGGCGACCGGCACCTGCTGCAGCATCCACGTGCGTTGCAGGAAGCGATGGAAAGGGTCGTCGCCGATGCCCGGTCCCGGGTCGAAGCCCGGCGGGTGGGTGAGCTTGAGGCGGCAGTGCAGATTCCAGAACGCGTCCTTCAACATGCCCTGCCCATGGCGCAGGTATGGATGGCAATCGGGCTGGCGCTGCGCCCAGTCGCGGAAATCGTGCGACTGGATCACCCAGAACGGGCCCTGCATGCCGACCAGCGTCCCCGACCAGACCAGCGTGCGCTCCAGCCACTTCGGAGTCTTGAACGTTCGATGGATGAGCAGGCGATGGAATCCCACCGAATGCCCGGTGCACATGGTGAGCTCGAGCAGCACGACGAAGACCGCGAACGCGCCCCAGGTGAAGTACCGGGGCGCGAACACCAGCGCGGTGAGCAGCATGCCCGCGTTCCACAGCGACCTCGCCGGGTCCCAGGTCACGCTGCCCGCCATGGGATCGGCGCCGGGATCGATGCGCAGGGAGTTCACCTTGTACGGCCCGGTGGCCGATTCGTTCAGCGCGTTGGCTTGCATCGTTCGTGCCCTCTTCAGGTGGCTTTCTTGCGCCTGGCCAGCGCGCGCGATTCGCGCTTCAGCGGCCGGCCGACGGGACAGATCTCGAAGGCGAACCCGGTCAGGGTGTTGACCAGGCTGTCGCGGTTGAGCTTGTAGAGCACCCGCTGGCCATCGCGCTCGCTGGTCACCAGGCCCGCGTTCTCGAGCACCGACAGGTGCCGCGACATCGAGGGCGCGGTCATGTTGAAGCGCTGCGCGAGCTCGGAGGTGGTCAGCTCCGCCCTGGATAGATAGGCAAGGATCTGGCGCCGGGCGCTCGACCCCAGCGCTTCGAATATCCTGTCGACCGTCATGGCCGCGAAGACTATTAGCTCATTTGCTAATTGGCAAATGATTGCCGGGCACCCCTTTGCCTCAGTGCCCTCCTTCGACCCGGATGCCGGCGTCCGCCAGCGCGGCGGCCAGGCCGGCCTCGATGCGCGCCGCCTCGGCCCGCGGGATGCGCTGCAGGTGCAGGGTCGGGCCGGCCAGCACCTCGATGCCGCGCTTGAGCACGCTGCCGGCGGCGCGGATGCCCTGCTTGTGCTGGTCGAAGCGCTGCGCGGGCGCATAACGGCTCATGCCGACGTACACTCCGTGGTCGTCGCCGCGCCGGTCGGCATAGTCCAGCAGGACTAGATAGATGTTCGACCGGCCGCCGCCGGTCGCGGTGAAGCCCGCGGCGACTTCGTAGGCGGTGGGCAGCCAGCTCACGTAGGTCATGGGGAGCCAGTCGGGAATCGTCGCGGCCGCCCGCTTCCACAACTGGTCCAGCGCCAGCTCGATCCGCGCAGCGAATTCGCCGCGCATCCAGCGCTCGTGGATGCAGTGCGCGCCGCCGACGCCGTCGCCCGCGGCCAGCGCGCGCTCGAACTCCACCGCGAGCGCGCGATCCGGACGCGTGCGCAGCGGCCGTTCGGCCGGCCCGACTGCGGTTGTCTTCGGCTTCCCCACCAGAAGTTCGATCCTCCGTGCCAACGTGTTTGCTAGTATTCCGCGCTCGCGCGCCGGTCTGCGCATTCGCGGACCCGACGACAGGAACAGGCGCGCGGTGTGCCGCAGGGAGTCGGATCATGCCCGCCAAGCAAACTTCGCGCCCGGTCTTCATATTCCTGCTGGCGGCGCTGTCGCCCATCGCATCGACGACCGCGCAAGCCGCGACACCCGGCGATTTGCTGGTGCAGCTCGAGGCGGCCTCGGCCAACGAAGACGCGGATGCGGCGCAAAAGCTCTGGAAACAGCTGGCGCCCGACTTCGATCGCCTCTCCAGGGGCGAGCAGGCGCGCTTCCTGGTCGTGCAGGGCCTCATCCAGGAAGACATCCTGCGCGATATCAAGAGCGCGGACGAGTCTTTCAACCGCGTCATCCGCATGCTCGACGCGGCGCCGGAGCCAGCGCAGGCCCTGGCCGATGCGTACTACGAGCGCGCCTACATCAAGTACATCCGCACCAACAACACGGCCGAGTATTGCCCGGACCGCGAGAAGGCCGTCGCGCTCACTCGCCAGCTCGACACGCGCGCCAAGCTGCCGAAGTACCTCACGGCGCTGTCGTTCTGCTACGCGGATACCCCGGCACGCTTCCAGCAGGGGCTGGCCCTGTTGAACGAGGCGACCTCGCTCGCGGAAGCCATGCACCTGCGTCCCGAGGAACGCGGCCTGATCTACAACGCCACTGCCGTGCTGTATCGGAAGAACCAGCTCTACAGCCAGGGGTACGAGTATTCCAGGCTCGCCTACGACCAGTGGAAGTCCATCGATGCGCGGCCGAGCATGGACACTCAATTGCACAACATGGTGACCAACGCGATCGGCATGGGCGATCTCGACAAGGCCGAGCAGGCTGGCAAGGACATGTTCGCGCTGGCGGACGGCTCGCCCGGTGACAAGGACTTCCGCTTCTTCGCGGCGCTGGACAGCGGGCAGGTGGCGCTGGCGCGCGCCGACCTGCCGCGCGCCATCCAGCTGTTCGAGCAGGCGCGCGGCGAAGAGCACAACACCGAGGAAGCGGCCTTCGTGGCCGGCAACCGCGCATTCCTCGCGTCTGCCTACTTCGAGCATGGCGACATCGACGCCGCGCTGCGCGAGGCGGCGGCAGTGAGCCGCATGCCGGGATACGCCTCGCTCGATGCGGACAAGCGACTGTTCGTCGAAGCCCTGCAACAGTACGGCGCCAGGCACGCCGTGAAGGCAATGCAGTCGCTGTACTCGCTGCAGCGCTCGGCGCAGAAGCGGCAGTGGGAATTCCTGGCGAACAACACCCTCGACCACGCCCTGCGCCACAACACCCGCATGCAGGAGTACGAGAAGAAGCTGCTGGAGAACGAGGTGCAGATCCAGCAACTGAAGCTCGATGCCCAGCAGCGGCAGCAGGAGACCTCGCGCCTCTACCTGGCGTTGGCCGCGGTGATCGCCATCAGCCTGGCGCTGCTGGCCGGCACGCTATGGCGTTCGCGTCGCCGCTTCATCACCCAGGCGCAGACCGATTCCCTGACCGGCATCGCAAACCGCCGCCATTTCCTGCA
Source organism: Steroidobacteraceae bacterium (assembly GCA_035701825.1). Taxonomy (GTDB): domain Bacteria; phylum Pseudomonadota; class Gammaproteobacteria; order Steroidobacterales; family Steroidobacteraceae; genus CADEED01. The sequence goes on along the minus strand of DASSRK010000069.1, from coordinate 17,199 downwards.
GCGCGCGCAGCAGGTGGCCCGCCGCACGCGGCACCAGCCGCAGACCGCCTCGGTGCTGGTGCTCGACATCGATCACTTCAAGCTCATCAACGACGCGCACGGGCACCAGGCGGGCGACGCCGCCATCCGCCACGTGGCCACGCACGCGAATGCCTGCCTGCGCAACGGCGATGTCTTCGGCCGCACGGGCGGCGAGGAATTCGCCGCCCTGCTGCCGGCCACCGATGAAGCCGAGGCCTGGACGGTCGCGGAACGTATCCGCGAAATCATCGAGAAGACGCCGCTGATCCATCACGGCGAACACATCCAGCTCACCGTCAGCATCGGGTTGATGAGCGGTCCACTCACCGGCGAGAACATCGAGACACTCATCCAGAGTGCCGACAAGGTCATGTATCGCGCCAAGAGCGCCGGCCGCAACCGCAGCCTGAGTCACACCGACCAGTTCCCGTCGATCACCGCGGTGGATTCCGCGGTCGGCTAGTTAGATTCCGGACCACGCTGACGACGCCGCGCAATGCAGAGATCTTGGCGCGGCGCCGCCCTGCTCGGTTGACGCCATGCCGGCAAGCCAGCGCTTGCGACCCAAGTCACCGCGGTGTGCCAGGCGATCGCGCGTCTTGCGACAGAATTTGGACAATTTCCGGAAATAGAACCAATCCAGCACTCACTCTCGCTGTGCCAGTCGCTAGTACGCACGCGGACGCTGTTCTACCATCGCCCAGCGCCCGCCGCATTCCGCGTCGATAAGGCAAATCCACGGCGCCTAGCTTGAGACACCTAGTTCCCGCAACCAGATGCCAGAATGCCGAGCATGAAATCCACCAACACGCTCCCGTTGCTCGTAGCCGTCGTCGCGCTCGTGGCGTGTGGTGGGGGTGGTGGGAGTGGTGGGGGCAGTAGTAGTAGCAGCAGTAGCAGCAGTAGCAGCAGTAGCAGCAGTAGCAGCGGTGGCGGCGGCACCGGAGTGCCCGTTCCGGTAACAACCACATCAGGCACTGCATCGAATGGCGAGAGTTATACGCAACGCGTGTTCTCACTTCCCGCATCGGACCTTGTATGGGACCCGTCGCGCCAGTCGCTCTATGTCGCGGTGACTGCGGCCTCGACGGTGAACCCTGGCACGGTGTCGGTTCTCGACACAACCCGTGCTCGAATCGTCGCGCAGTCGTCGTTCGGGAGTGCGCCCTTTCGGATGGCATTGACGACCGACAACCAATATCTCTACGTTGGTTTGAGCACGGGCGGCACCGTGCATCGATTATCGCTGCCGACGCTGCAATCGAACCTGTCATTCACGCTCGAGAATGGGTCTTCAAATCAGCCTTACTACGCGATGCAGATCGCGCCCCTGCCGGGGAACGCTCGCGCCGTTGCCATCGTCCAGGGAGAGTCCTCGGCACCGACCAAGGGAGTTGGCGGAGTTGCAATCTACGACGACACCACTCGTCGTACGAATGTGTTTCGAGCCCAGCACGTAGTCGACGCCATCGCGTGGTCGCAGGATGGAACGACTCTCTACGGGACCAATGTCGAAAGCACATCCTTCGACTTCTACAAGATTGCAGTCGGCCCTGACGGCGCGAGCCTTTCCTTCAAGACGAGCCTCGGGTTCAACCAATCCGCCATTTACCTGAACCTGGTGAATGACCTGCTGTACGCGAACGGCGGCGAGGTCATGGATCCCGAGCAGGTAAAACCCGTGGGCATGTACCACGGGCCAAACGGCCTGCTGGTCGCGCCGGATGCCACGCACCCGATCGTGTTCAGGCTGTTTCCGGATTACGGATCGAGTGACCCTGACAACAATTACATCATTCAGTCGTACAGCCGGGATCGCTTCACACCGATTGCGTCCATCCGGGTCTCTGGAATCGACGCCGACGTCAACGGCTTTCCGACGGCGTTCATCCGCACTGGCGACCGCAGCCTGGCTTTCGCCACCGCTCGTGGGGCGCTGTTTTCCATCGAAGGCAACTTCGTCGGATCCACGACTCCGGAGACCGTTGCAGCTCCGACTCTGACAACTCTGGAAACCGGCACGTCGACTGGTGGAGCGAGCTATACGCTCCGACGAATGAATGTCCCAGCGTCCGACATCGCCTGGGATGGGGTTCGGGCAAGGCTGCACCTTGCGATCCCCGGCACCACCTTGTTCAACCCGAACACGGTCACCTCGATCGACCCGACCACGGGCCACTTCGCCGGCTCCACGAACGCAGGCAGCGATCCCAGCGTGCTCGCGATATCCGGGGACCACAGCTACCTCTACGTCGGGATTGCCAGCGCAAGTTCGGTGCAGCGGCTGCGGCTTGGGGACGGAACGTTCGACAGCGAGTTCTACCTGGGTCGCGATGAAATGTTTGGTGCGTTTCAGCCGAAGGAGATCGCAGTGGCACCCGGGCAGCCACGCACGGCCGCCGTCGTGCGCTCGCGCCCGAATGGTGTATCCCCGGAGCATGATGGCGCCGCGGTATTCGATGACGCCGTGCAGAGGCCAGCGGTTGGCGGAAACCTGACGAGCGTCGTCGTGCCTGGCGGAAACGTCGGCTACCTCAATGGCTGGCTCACGGATTCGATTACCTGGGGCGCGGACTCTTCCGCGCTGTATGGCACCGACAATGAAACGTCGTCGGGGCAGTTCTCAATCTACTCCGTCGACGCGACCGGGCTTCGTTACGAAAGAAGGGCCGGGTTCAGCGATCCAAGTGAGCACCTGCATTTCTTGAACGGCAGGATCTACTCGGACTACGGACAGATTCTGGACATCGCGGGTGACTCCCTCGTCGCCACACTGGAGCTTGGATTCCGGGATCACACATACAGAGCGCTGGTCGCGGTCGACGCCGACCTTCATAAGCTCTTCTATCTGGAGATCACCTATCCGTTCAACGCGCAGGTCGTGGTCTACAAGGTCGAAACTTTTGACCTCGACACGTTGGCGGCAATCGATTCGGTGACATACAGCGATCTCAGCATCGAGAAGCCGCGGCTCGAGGTCATGAGGTTCATCCGGTGGGGCTCGGACGGATTGGCCTTCATCAATCGCGAGGGTGAGCTCTACCTGCTGTCCGGAGCATTTGTCGACGGACGGCCATAGTTGCAGTGCGCGCCGGCAATGGCCTCGGTCGGCGCGCCCCGCCTTCGTAGCTCAGCTGCCGAACGAGGTCAGCACCCCGGCGATCGTCGCGGTCATGAACGTCGCGATCGATCCGCCCAGCACCGCGCGCAGCCCGAAACGCGCCAGGTCCTGGCGACGATCCGGCGCGAGGCCGCCGATGCCGCCGATCTGGATCGCGATCGAGCTGAAGTTGGCGAAGCCGCACAGCGCATAGGTCGCGATCAGCCGGCCCTGGTCGGTGAGCGCCGTGCCGACGACCTTGCCATTGACGATGTCACCCAACTGCAGGTACGCGACGAATTCGTTGATGACGATTTTCTGGCCGATCAGGCTGCCGACCGTCTGCGCGTCCTGCCACGGGACGCCGATCACCCAGGCGAGCGGCGCGAGCAGCCAGCCGAAGATCGTGGCCAGGTCGGTGGGCTTGCCAATGGCCGCCGCGATGCCCGTGGCCTCGCCGAGCCAGGTCAGCGGCCAATTGAGGAGCGCGATCAACGCGATGAAGGCCAGCAGCATCGCGCCGATGTTGAGCGCCAGGCGCAGGCCATCGCCCGCGCCGGCCGCCGCCGCGTCGATGACATTGGCGGTGGTCTTCTCCACCTGCATCTTGACCGTGCCGCGCGTCAGCGGGTCGCCCGTCTCGGGGATCAGTAGTTTGGCGATCACCAGCGTCGCCGGCGCCGCCATGATCGACGCGGCCAGCAGGTGCTTGGCGTAGAACACCTGCTGCACCGGGTCGCCGCCCCCGAGCATCCCGACGTAGGCCGCGAGCACGCCGCCGGCGATGTGCGCCATGCCGCCGATCATCATGGTGAGCAGCTCCGACTCGGTCATCTTCGGGATGTAGGGCCGCACCGTGAGCGGCGCCTCGGTCTGGCCGATGAACACGCTGGCGCAGACGCTCGTGGTCTCGGCGCCCGACACGCGCATCACCTTGGTGATGAACCACGCCATGGCGCGCACCACCGCCTGCATGATCCCCAGGTGGTAGAGCACGCCCATCAGCGCGGCGAAGAAGATGATGGTCGGCAGCACCTGGCAGGCGAAGATGAAGCCGAAGGTGTTGACGTCCATCAGGCTGCCGAAGATGAACTTGCTGCCTTCGTTGACGAAGCTCAGCACTTTCACGAAGCCGTGCCCGATGGCGTCGAACACGTCCTTGCCGCCGGGCACCAGCAGCACCAGCGCCGCGAAGGCGATCTGCAGGCCGACGCCGGTGGCGACCAGCCGCCAGTCGACGCGGCGCTTGTTGTTGGAGAACAGCCACGCGATGCCGATCAGCACCGCCAGGCCGAAGAGGCCAAAGAGCACCCGCGAAATGGCTTCCACTCAATTCTCCCTTGAACGGCCGCGGCGCAATTCTTGTCGTTCGAAAGCTGCGGCGCGGCTAGTTTACGCTGCGCGCGACGGGCCGCTACTCGAACAGGCTCACGATGCTCTGGTACTTCTCGATGTACCAGCGGTTCTCGTTGTTGTATCTCGGGATCGACACCGGCCGCGACTCTTCGCCGTCGGTCCTCCAGACGCAGGGGCATCTCACCGGCGAGTCGGTGAGCTCGGCATTCGGACGGCTGAGCTCGTCCAGGTCGATGTTCATCCGGGCCAGCACCTTGTAGAGCTTGGTGACGTTGCGCGGCCCGCCGTTGTAGGCGGCGACCGGGAAGATGCCCAACACCACCGGGTTCTTGCGGTACGCCTCGCGGATGTCCTCGCGCATGTTCGCGAGCTCCATGTCGAGCAGGCAGATCGCGGCCTTCATGGCGTTCTGCAGGTTGGTAGCCCCGCGCTCGAACACCGGGTCGATCCCCGCGCCACGGCAACGCCTGACGACCAGCGCGTACGTGCCGTTGCCTCGCCGATTGGTGAACTGCATCGGGCCGAGCGCCTTGGCGCGCGACACGCTGTAGCGGTACGCCTCCTCCTGCTTGAGCCCGTACTGGCTCAGCACTTCGTCGAAGGCCACCGCCTGTTTCTCCACGTAGTCCGCATCGTCGGTCTGCTCGATGACGGCCAGCGTGGTGACAACCTGCGGCGGAATGGCGTCGGCGAGCAGCTCGCCGGGGAAGGCCGCGCTCGGCACCTGCGCGAGGCGCAATTCCTCGAGGGCGCGCGCCGCCGTGGTCACCAGGTAATCCTTGCCGCCGCTGACGAAGCCGGGATCGAAGGTGTCCTCGGTGAACGGTAGATAGACGATCGGCTTGGCGGTCGACACCACCGCGCCCCACTGCCTGCGCTTGACGAGCTTGTTGTCGAACACCGGGAACTTGCGACCGTAGACCTTGAGCGGCTCGCCATCCGCGGTGAACGCGAACATCAGCCGCTCGGCGCCGGTGCCCTTGACGTGCCGCGCCTCTATGCCCGGCGTGATCATGCGAAAAGGCAGGGGCTTGCGCCCGGGCTTCCACTTGATCGGCGGCCGCGGCAACTCGAGCTGCGCCACGGTCCACGCCTGCCTGGCCTCGCTCCACAGCGCGAAGGCCACCGGCCGGCCGCGCAAGGACTGGCGTTTGCCGCTGCCAGTCAGTACGTACTTGAGATCGAAGTCGTGCAGCAGCGCCTGCGCCTCGGTGACGAGATCATGGATGGCCTCGTGGCGGGAGCGGACACGGGCCTGCACCACCACCTCGGCCATGCCGGCGTCGGCCTGCTCGGTCTCGGCCACGGCGACCGGCACCTCGCCTTCGAGCTGCTTGGACTCTTCGGCGGGCTTCGATTCCTCGGCGGCGACCGCGGCGGCCTGTTCTGCCGGGGATTCGGGCGCCGTGTCGATGACGGTCGGTTCGACCGCTTCGTCGATCCCGCCCGTCGTCGCACATCCCGCCAGAACCAGGGCTACGAGTACGAAAAATGCTCGGGTCACGAAGGGCTCCGGGATGGGCGAGGCCGGATTTTATGTCACTTCGACCACGCGCATCGTGATCACGTTCGCGACTTGCGCAGGCGGCGCATGGAGGCGGGCCCACCCCGCGCCGTCGACGGCCCGACGATGCGGCCTCCCCCGGTCGGTATGATGCCGCCACATGGGAGACATCACGCGGCTGCTGGAGCAGGCACGTAAGGGCGACTCGGCCGCGCGCGAGCGCTTCTTCTCCTCCATGTATGCCGAGCTCGACCGCCTCGCGCGCAGCCGCCTGCGGCGCGACGACCGTTACACGTTGCTCGATGCGCCCGGGCTGGTCCACGAGGTCTGGCTGCGATTGGAGAACGCCCAGCTTCCCGGCCCCGACCGCCGCAGTTTCCTCGCGTACGCCTCGCGCGTGATGCGCAGCGTGATCATCGACTACGTGCGCGCGCGCGCCAGCGAGCGGCGCGGCGGCGGGCGCGAGCTGCTGACACTCAACACCGGGATCGCGGACCGGCAACTCTCGGAACCCGAGCTGCTCGGCCTGGGAGACGCGCTCGAATCCCTGCAGCGTATCGACGAGCGCGCCCACTGGGTGGTCGAGATGCGATATTTCGGCGGCATGGAGATCGAGGAGATCGCGGAGTTCCTGCAAATATCCCCGGCCACGGTGAAGCGCGACTGGCAGAAAGCGCGTGCCTACCTGCTGCAGGCCCTGGAGAACCCGGCATGAGAGCCGACGAAAGTCCCGCGACCCGGCTGTGGCGCGAGGCGCTGTCGCAGCTCGAGGAACTGCTGGCGCAACCGGTCGCGCAGCGCGCCGAGTCGCTGGCCAGCATCGGCCGCACGCACCCGCAGCTTCATTCCATGCTGGTCTCGCTGCTCGAGGCCGAGCAACGCGCCAACCTGGCGGGATTCCTCGAGCCGCCCACGGTGCGCGGCGACGGCCTCGCGCCCGGCGCGCAGCTCGGGCCGTACCGCATCGAATCGCGCATCGGCGCCGGCGGCATGGGCGAGGTGTGGCTGGCGAGCCGCGGCGACGGGCTGTACGAAGGACAGGTCGCGATCAAGACGCTGCATCCGTATTTCGGCGGCGGCGCGCTGCGCGACCGCTTCCTGCGCGAGGCGCAGATCCTCGGCCGCATGCAGCACCCGGGCATCGCGCGGCTGCTCGATGCCGGCGTGGCCGCCGACGGCAGCGTCTACCTGGTGCTCGAATACGTGCGAGGCGTGGCCATCGACGCCTGGTGCGACCAGCAGCGGCTCGACGTCGCGGCGCGCACGCGCTTGTTCCTCGAAGTCTGCGCCGCCGTCATGCAGGCGCACGCCAGCCTGGTGGTCCACCGGGACATCAAGCCATCCAACATCCTCGTGACCGCCGACGGCCAGGTGAAGCTGCTGGATTTCGGCGTGGCCAAACTACTCGAGGCGGACTCCCCGGCCGGCGGCGCCGAGCTCACGCGCATGACCGGCCGCATCTTCACGCCGGAATACGCGGCGCCGGAGCAGGTGCTCGGCGAACCCATCACCACGGCCACGGATGTCTACGCGCTCGGCGTGCTGCTGCACGTCCTGCTCGCCGGCACGCGGCCCTACGGGCGCAGCGACAACCCGGTGGAGATCGAACGCGCGGTGCTGCATGACGAGCCGGCGCGCGCCAGTGCCACGGTGGCGCCCGACGACACGACCGTCGCCGCCGCCCGCTCCACCAGTGCCGCGCGCCTGCGGCGCGCGCTCGCCGGGGACCTCGACAACATCATCGCGCGCGCCTTGCGCAAGGCGCCCCGGGAGCGCTACGCCTCGGTGGCGGCGCTGGCCGAGGACCTGCGACGTCACCTCGCGCACCAGCCGATCCTGGCCCGCCCCGAAAGCATCGGCGCGCGCGCCCGCAAGTTCATACGCCGGCACCGCGCCGGCGTCGCCGCGGCGGCCATCGTGCTGCTCGCGCTGGCGGCCGGTGTCGTGGGCGTCTGGTGGCAGGCGCAGGCGGCGCGCACCGAGGCGCGCAAGGCGACCGCGATCAAGGACTTCGTGGTCGGCATCTTCGAGCGCAACAGCACCTCGCATCCCGACGGCGCCCGGGCGCGGCGGACCACCGCCGAGGAATTGCTGGCGCAGGCGCGCGAGGAAATCCGCGGCGGCCTCGGCGACGCACCCGAGGTGCGCCTGGAGCTGCTGGGCATGATGGCGCGGCTGTATTCCGACCTGGAGATGCAGAAGGACGCCCTGCCCCTGCTCGAGGAGCAGCTCGCGGGCCAGCGCAGCGTGCTCGGCGCGCGCCACCCGGAGGTCGCCCGCACGCTGGCGTGGCTTGCGCAGAGCCAGTTGCAGGCCGGTGACTACCAGGCTGCGATCCGCAGCGCCACCGAGGCGCAGGACATCTTCCGCGCCAATGACCTCGAGTCGGAGCTCGAATACGCGCAGACCTACAAGCTGCTCGGCCGGGCGCAATACCGGCTCGGCAACTACCAGGACGGCACCATGCTGCGCCTGTACCAGACCGGCCTCGATCTCGTGACCCGGTATCACCCGCACGATCCGGAGCGCATGAACATGCTGGCCGGTCTCGCGCGCACCGAGCAGGTGATGGGCAATCACGACCGCGCGCTGGCGCTGTTGCAGGAATCCGCCGCGCTCGCGGACTCCGGCGTCGTCGAGCTCGACGGCATCGAACGCGGCAATCTCTACCAGTCGCTCGGCGACCAGCTCAACTGGGCAGCACGCAACGACGAGGCCGAGCAGTACATGCGCAAGGCCATCGCCGAATACGAAAAGGCCGGCGGCCCGGATCATCCCTACGTCAGCGACGGCAAGCGCGCGCTCGGCATGCTGATCGCCTGGTGGGGCCGGCGCGCCGAAGCGCGCGACCTGCTGCAGGGCGCGTTCGAGACACAGCGGCGCACTCGCGGCGACGACGATCCGCAGCTGACCACCGTCATCCGCATGGATCTCGGCCGCGTGCTGCTGATGCGCGGCGAGTACGCGCCCGGCGAACGGCACCTGCAGCGCGTGGTGGAGATCTGGAGCAAGAGCGGGCAACCCACCCTCACGGTGCTGATCCAGCTCGGCCGGCTGCACACCGAGCAGGGCCGGTTCGATCTCGCGGCGCGCGAGCTCGCCGGCATCGAAGAAGCCTCCGCGAAGATGTTCGGCCCGGGCTCGTGGATCCACTCGACCGCGCTCAACCGCCTCGGAACGCTGTCGCTCGCGCAAGGCCGCCGCGACGAGGCGCGGCGCTGGTTCGAGCGCAGCGACCGGGAAACGAAGGACGTCCAGGGGCTCAGCCCCAACCGCGCCTATGCGCGCGTCGGCCTGATGCGCCTGGCATACGCCGAGCGCGATGCGCGCGTTGCCGACATGGCCCGCGACTTGCTGGCGCAGATCGAATCGGCGAAAACCCGGCAGGACATGCCCGACGAGGAAGCCGCCGCGCACATGCTGCTCGGCGCCGCGCTGGTTCGCGCCGGCCAGCACCAGGAGGCGAAGCCGCACCTCGAGACGGCGCTCGGGATGCGCGCTCGCATGGATGCACCCGACAGCCCGCAGCTCGCCGAGGCGCGCCTGCACCTCGCACTGCAGCGCCACGCGGCCGGGGCCACCGAGGAGGCGCGTGCGCTGATCGCCGCAGCCGAGCGCGCCCTGCGCGCACAACCGGCCGGCCCGCAGTACCACGCGCTGCTGGCGGAAGTCCGCCGGGCGACCTCGCAAAAAACCTGATCCCGGCTCCCGCACGGGTCCGTGAGCCGTTTGGCCCATGGACTCCGTCCTTGTCAGTACCAGCAGGTACTTTCGGGAGCAGAAGAAATGAACAGGTCGTCGGGAGCCCAGCTTCTTGTCGCCGGCATCGCGTTGCTGTTGACCGGATGCTTCGACAGCGGCGGAGGCAATACGCCCGAGCCGACGGAACCGCCGGTCAATACTCCGCCCGTCGCCAATGCCGGGGCCGACCGCGTGGTGGCGCCCGGCGCGCTCGTGACCCTCGATGGCGGCGGCAGCAGCGACGCCAACGGCACGATCAGCACCTATGCCTGGACGCAGACCGCGGGCACCGCGGTGACGTTGGCCTCGCCCGGCACGGCGACGCCGTCGTTCACCGCGCCTGCGTCCGCGGGCGCGCTGACCTTCCAGCTCACCGTCACGGACAACGGCGGCGCCTCGCACTCCGACACGATCACGGTGACCGTGAACGCGATCCCGGTCGCGAACGCCGGCGCCGATCTGAACGTGTCCGCGGGCGCTGCCGTTTCCCTCGCGGGCTCCGCCACCGATGCCGATGGCACCATCGCCAGCTACGCATGGACGCAGACCTCCGGGCCGGCGGTGACGCTGAACGATGCGAACAGCGCCACGGCCACGTTCACCGCACCGGCCGGTCCCGCCACGCTCGCCTTCGACCTCACCGTGACCGACGACCGCGGCGCCACGCACGTGGATTCCGTGGTCGTGACGGTCACGGCGATCGTGCTCCCGCCCCTGCAGCTCGCGCCGTCGATCGGACAGCAGCCCAACAACCCGGTCGCGCTCGAACACGGCTCCGCGATGATGTTTGTCGCCGCCGCGGGCAGCGATCTCACTTACGAATGGCGGAGCGCCAACGGGACCGTGATGAAAACCGGCCCGGAACCATTCCTGTTGCGCACCAACCTCACCGCGAACCAGGACGGTAATTGCTACTACGTCGTGGTCAGCAACGATTTCGGGACCGCGACCAGCGAGCAGGGTTGCCTCACCGTCGAGGTCATCGACTGGGTGCTCGATCCTTCCGACGACCCGGACAACGCCGACGACCGCAGCTACGCACTGGGCTTCGCCACCGCGCTGATGAGGCTGACGCAGTCCGTCACCGGTCCGTTGACGGGCAACGTGGGCGGCATGCTCGGCTTCCCGCAGCAATTCGGTCCCGCGCAGAACTGCTTCCTGGGCACTTATGGTGGCGCCACCATCGACGGCGTCCCGGTGACGCCCGGCGCGACGCTGCCGCTGGGCCATCACACGCTGAGCGAATCCTGGAACGACTGCCTCACCGATAACGACGACACGGACTGGCAGACCGGCGCGTACCTTGTCGAGTACGACTTTCCGCAGGTGTGGGGCGCGGGCACGCTGACCCTCCACGTGAGCGAGCCCTACTACAACGGCACGCTGCAGGCCGCCATCGTCACCAGCGGCTCGGGCACCACCCGCTCCGAGCAGTTCGAGATCACCACCCTCGAGGACTTCAGCATCGGCGACCTCAAGATGGCCAACGAACATTCGATCGAGGTCGATCGCCGCTATGCGTCCGACGGCTTCAGCGTCGATGAAGCCTACGTCACCTTCCACGCCTCCATGACCGCCTACGACGCCAACGGCAGCGCCGGCACGATTGGCGTCAGGCAGGGAAACTTCTTCCACCTGCGCCAGCATTTCGACGACGACGACAGCGGCGAGCCGGAGTTCAGCTCCACCGGCACCATGACGGTGTCGCTCGGCCAGTACGGCCTCGCGGCGCTGGAGCCGAGCGGCACGCACCGGGGTTGGGGATTCCGCCTGTTGCCCGAGGAGGAGTGTCCCGCGGACACCTGCGCCGATCTGCCCTGAGGCCTTGCGGGGAAGCCGCGCGGCAGCGCGCAGCTGCGGCCTCTAACTAGATCGGTGCGATCCGGCAGTGTGATGGCCCTCGCATTCCCCCGGGCTCGGATGCGGTTCAATGCGGAATGGCTGGGAAAACGCACCCGTCCGACTGGACCCACGCCGCTCCGCTGAGCAAGCTACTGGCGCTGGTGGCACTGCTCGGCGTCATCGGCGGCGTGATCCTCACCATGCACTTCTCGGCCGCGGCCGCCCGGGTCGTGGGACCGACGCTGATCGCGCGCAACGCGGCGGGCGAGATCCTGCTCGCGAACCGCGATACCGCGTTCCTGGTCGACGCCGCGGAAGCGAGCACGTTGAGGGTCCCGGTCGAGGCGCTCGGGTTGCGCGGCCCGATACAGTCGGTCTCGACGGACGGCAAGGACTGGTACCTCGGCGACGATGCGACCGGCATGCTGTATCGATGCGATGTGCGCGTGCGCAAGTGCGCGGAGGCGCTGCACAGCCAGGGCGGTGAGCGCATCTTCCGTCGCGCGCATCGCGTCGCGTTCGCCGCCGATGGGATATTCGTCACCGATTCGGAAGCGCATCGCCTGCTGACGTTCGATCGGGACGGCCGTGCCACGGGTGCGACGCGCACCGCGCCGCTCGAGTTGTGTTTCCCCAATGGAATCGTGGCGCAGGGCGACCAGCTCTATGTCGCCGACACCAACAACTTCCGCATCGCGCGTGTCGCGGTGTCCGCGCCCGAACACAGCGCGACCGTGCTGCAGACCCACCTGGGTGCGCCGATCAGCCGCGCCAACTGCAATCCCGGGAGCGCCGGCTTCGCGAAGCGCGGCAACCCGGCGCTGAACCTGGCGATCGATTCCGCCAACACCGTGACGCGCGTCGCGCGCCCACCGGCGCGCCCGGGGCGCGTCTGGCCGGCGAGCGTCCTGCATGCCAGCACCGGTGAATGGTGGCTGGTGCAGATGGACAATCACATGCGCATGGGCGACATCATTCGCTACGACGCCGACGGACAGCCGCGCGGCCGGATCGAGTTGCCGCCCGATGCCGATCCCATCGAGCTGATCGAAGGCCGCGACGGCGTGCTGGTCACGGACGCGGGCCTGACGCGCGTGCATCGCGTGACCCTGGCGGGAAAGCTGTCGGGAGAATGGGGGCCGGCGGACCTGCAGGCGATGCTGCGGCACATCGATGCCGGGCGGCGCTACGCGCGCACCCTGCAATACCTCTCCATGGCCGTGATAGGTGCCGGCCTGCTCGCGGCAATCCTCGTGGTGGGACTCGAGTTGCGCCGGCAGCGCGCGCAAGGCTGGTCGGCGCGTGGCACCTTGGCACCCGTGACCACGACGGCCAAACCCCTCGGCCATGACACGCTCTGGGTGCCGCTCGACACCGAAGTCTTGAAACGCATGCAGCGCACCGTCTGGGTGCTCGGCGTCTACACGGTGGTATCAGTCGGATTCTTCGCCTGGCTCGCGCGCGATATCCGGCTCGACTCGCAGTGGGGGCGAATCCACGCATTCTTCATCGGGGTCTCGGCGGCCGTGATCCTGCTGGTCGTCGCCTTCGGCGCGCTGGGCCTGGGGCGCGCGCGCAGACGACGCCTCGGTGTATCGCGTGAAGACGTGTGGTTCGATCCGGGATCCGATTCCGTCATCCAGTCCCGCTGGGAAGATGTTCGCGTCGGAGCTCGCAACATGCTGCTCGGCCGCCACCTCGTCGCGCTCATCGACAACCGGGGCCGTTACCTGTATCCGCAAGCCGAAGTCGAGTCCCTGCTGCTGAGCCGCCTGCCCGCCACGTCGTTCCTCGGCGAATGGCGGCTGCAGTTCGAGGCGCTGCGGCGGGGCAATGGCGCGCTCTGGGTCCTGGTGTCGATGCTGGGGTGCTACCTGGTGTTCATGCTGCTGCGCTGGTCGAACCCGCAACTGACGCAGCAGGCGGGCAAGCTGTTGCTGGATCTGTTCCGCTGAGTCGGAGCCGCGCCTGGACGGGCCCGGTCACCGGGCATGGCGGAACCCGATGCCATGCGGAAAGCCGCTCACTCCCACTCGATGGTGGCCGGCGGCTTCCCCGAGATGTCATACACCACGCGCGAGATTCCCTTGACCTCGTTCACGATGCGTCGTGACACCAGGTCCAGGAAGTCGTACGGCAGCCGCGCCCAGTGCGCGGTCATGAAGTCGATGGTCTCGACGGCGCGCAGGCTCACGACGTAGTCGTAGCGCCGGCCGTCGCCCATCACGCCCACCGAGCGCACCGGCAGGAACACAGCGAAGGCCTGCGAGGTCTTGTCGTAGAGATCGTGGCGGCGCAGCTCTTCGATGAAGATGTGGTCGGCCTGGCGCAGCAGGTCCGCATAGTCCTTGCGCACCTCGCCAAGGATGCGCACGCCGAGACCCGGGCCCGGGAACGGATGGCGATACACCATCTCGCGCGGCAGGCCGAGCTCGACGCCCAGCTTGCGCACCTCGTCCTTGAACAGCTCGCGCAGCGGCTCGACCAGCTTCATGCGCATGTTGGCCGGCAGGCCGCCGACGTTGTGGTGCGACTTGATGACGTGCGCCTTGCCGGTCTTCGAGCCCGCGGACTCGATGACGTCGGGGTAGATCGTGCCCTGCGCGAGGAAGTCGATGCCTTCGAGCTTGTGCGACTCCTCGTCGAACACCTTGATGAATTCGCTGCCGATGATCTTGCGCTTGCGCTCCGGGTCGCTCTCGCCGCGCAGCGCGTCGAGGAAGCGCTGCTCGGCATCGACGCGGATCACTTTCACGCCGAGGTTCTTCGCGAAGATCTCCATGACGGCGTCGCCTTCGTTGAGGCGCAGCAGCCCGTGATCCACGAACACGCACACCAGCTGGTCGCCGATGGCCTTGTGCAGCAGCGCCGCGACCACCGACGAATCCACGCCGCCCGAGAGCCCAAGCAACACCTTGCCCTTGCCCACCTGCGCGCGCACGCGCGCGATGGCGTCCTCGATGATGTTGCCGACGCTCCACAGCGGCTCGCAGCCGCAGATCCCGCGCACGAAGCGTTCGAGCAGCTGTTTGCCCTGCAGGGTGTGCGTGACCTCGGGGTGGAACTGCACCGCGTAGAACCTGCGCGACTCGTCGGCCATGGCCGCGAGCGGCGCGTTGGCGCTTTGCGCGACCGCGGTGAAGCCGGGCGGCAACGTGTCCACCTTGTCGCCGTGGCTCATCCACACGTCGAGCACCGCGCGGCCTTGCGCGTCGCGGCGGTCGAACACGCCGTCGAACAGCTTGCTGCCGGTGATCGCGGTGACTTCGGCATAACCGAACTCGCGGTGGTTGGAGTTCACCACGCGGCCGCCGAGCTGCTGCGCCATGGTCTGCATCCCGTAGCAGATGCCGAGCACCGGCACGCCGAGCTCGAACACCACCTGCGGCGCGCGCGGCGGCTGCTGGTCGGTGACTGACTCCGGGCCGCCCGACAGGATGATGCCCGTGGGTTTCCACTTGCGGACGTCGTCGCCCGTGATGTCCCAGGGATGGATCTCGCAGTACACGCCGAGCTCGCGCACGCGGCGCGCGATGAGTTGGGTGTATTGCGCGCCGAAGTCGAGGATCAGGACGCGCGAGGAATGGATGTCGGTCTGCGGGCTCATGGCCGCCGCGGGTTCGTTCATTTTTGCCTCAAAATTTTTTGGCGTCCGGGACCGCACCCGGACGCCACCGGCATCGCCGAATGTCCTCAGGAAACCCGGTAGTTAGGCGCTTCCTTGGTGATCTGCACGTCGTGCACGTGGCTCTCGCGCATGCCGGCGCCCGTAACGCGCACGAACTGCGGCCGCGTGCGCATGGTGCCGATGTCCTTCGAGCCGGTGTAACCCATCGCGGCGCGCAGCCCGCCGGCGAGCTGGTGCAGGATGGCGACCAGGCTGCCCTTGTAGGGCACGCGGCCCTCGACGCCTTCGGGCACGAGCTTCTCGAGCTCGGCCGCGGTGTCCTGGAAATAGCGGTCGGCCGAGCCGTGGCGCTCGCTCATGGCGCCGAGCGAGCCCATGCCGCGGTACGCCTTGTACGAGGCGCCCTGGTAGAGCTCGACGTCGCCCGGGGATTCCTCGGTGCCGGCGAACAGGCCGCCGATCATCACGCAGTCGGCGCCCGCCACGATCGCCTTGGCGATGTCGCCCGAGAAGCGGATGCCGCCGTCGGCGATCACCGGGACCTTGTTCTCGACCGCCGCCGCCACGTTCGACACCGCGGAGATCTGCGGCACGCCGACGCCGGCGACGATGCGGGTCGTGCAGATGGAGCCCGGGCCGATGCCGACCTTGATGCCGTCAACGCCGGCCCTGACCAGGTCGCGGGCGGCCTCGGCGGTCGCCACGTTGCCGCCGATGACCTGCAGGTCGCCCCACTGCGCCTTGACGCGCTTGATGGTGTCCAGCACGCCCTTCGAGTGGCCGTGCGCCGTGTCCACCACCACGACGTCGACGCCCGCCTCGCGCAACGCCGCCACCCGTTCCAGGGTGTCGGCCGCGGTGCCGACCGCCGCGCCGACGCGCAGCCGGCCGGAGGGATCCTTGCAGGCGCGCGGGAATTCCGTGGCCTTCTGGAAGTCCTTCACGGTGATCATGCCGCGCAGTTCCTGCTCGCCATTGACCACCAGCACCTTCTCGATGCGGTGCTTGTGCAGCAGCAACAGCACTTCTTCCTTGGGCGCGTTCTCGCGCACCGTGATCAGGCGCTCCTTGGGCGTCATCACCTTGGACACCGGCGCGTCGAGCTTTTCTTCGAAGCGCAGGTCGCGGTGCGTGACGATGCCGACCACCTGCTTGCCCTGCACCACCGGTACGCCGGAGATGCCCTTGGATCTAGTTAGGTCGATGACCTGGCGGATGGTCATGTCCGGCGTCACCGTGATCGGGTCGCGGATCACGCCGCTCTCGAACTTCTTGACGCGCGCGACCTCGGCGGCCTGGCCGTCGATGGTCATGGACTTGTGGATGATGCCGATGCCGCCTTCCTGCGCCATGGTGATGGCGAGGCGCGCCTCGGTGACGGTGTCCATCGCGGCGGAGACCAGCGGGACATTGAGCTTGATGCCCTTGGTGAGGCGCGTCGACAGATCGACTTCGCGAGGCAGGATTTCCGAGTAAGCCGGGACTAAAAGAACGTCGTCGAAGGTCAACGCTTCTTCGAGAATTCGCATGGAGTGTTCGGGGGGTGGCGAACGATGCGGGATTGTACGCAGGTCGCCGTGCCGGGTAAACGCCTGCGGCCAAATCGCCTCACCAATCCCAGCGACCGAGCGACGCGCGGATCGCCTCCGCCTGCCGGCGCTTTCCCTGCTCATCGTAGAAGCCGAAGAAATGGCTGACACCTTCGATGCTTATGAGATCGATCGTGTTCCCGGCCGCGCGGTATCTCGCAGCGAACTTCTCCATGTCCGGGTAGGGACAGAATTCGTCCGCGGTGGCGTGGACGGCGAGGACGGGTGGCAGGCCCCCCCGCACCTGGGCATACGGTGAATACTCGGCGGGATCGCGCCGCTGCGCGGCCATCTGTTTGCGGAAGTACCCATCGGAACCCGCACTCAGCGGGTCGGCGCAAGCGCCAGAGACGATCACCGCCGCGGGCCGCTGACGCGCGGCTGCGGAGCCGCGCGTCGCCAGCAGCAAGGCCACCGA
>DASSRK010000068.1:0-5590 GCA_035701825.1 Steroidobacteraceae bacterium | reverse complement strand
AGGATGTAGATGCGCCCGACGTTGTGCATCAGGCCCGCGAGCAGCGCGGTATCGCCGTTGAGCGAGGAAAAGCGCCGCGCGATCACGTGACACAGTGCGGCAATCTGCACGCTGTTCTTCCACAGCGCGTCGAGCTGCCCTTCCAGGTGCTTGTACTCGGAGGCGTGTCGCAGCTGCTCGACGGCGAAGCTCAGCGCCACGGAGCGCACGATATTGAAACCGACGCGCGCCACCGCGGTACGGAGGTCGGCGATGCGCCGCGACGACGCATTGAGCGCGGCGGAGTTGGCCATGGTCAGAAGCTTGCTCGCGAGCACCGGTTCGGAGCCGATCACCAGCACGACGGTGTCGTTGCTGACGTTGTCGTCCGACAGTGTCTTCTGCAGGCGCACGACGATATCGGGCACAGACGGCAGGTCGATGGGCCCCTGCGACAGCTCCTGCGCCATCGCCTTCACGAACGAGAACACCGCGCTGTTGCCGAGCGAGCGCGCGTCGGTGGTCGATGCGGAAGTGACGTCGACGGCGCTCATGAGCCGAGCGCCTGGCGCAGCGAATGGATCTCTTCGTGCGACTCGGCCAGCGCGCGGCCACAGGCTGCGGCGTCGAGCTTCATGCGCCGCGCGGCCGGCATGCCGAGGAACAGCATCTGCTCGGGCTGCGGATCCGGCCCGAGTGCGCAGATGGCGCCCGCCACCGCCAGCACGTCGGTGAGATCGGTGGCGCCGTCGTGCTCGCGCTCGCTGTCGTCGGCGGACGCCACGGCGTCGATGATGACATCGGACAGTTCCCAGTTGTGCAGGATGGCCTGCGACAGGCGCACGTGCCATTCGGCCACGATGCGCTGGTAGGTGCCGGCGTCGGACAGCACGCCGGGATATTTCACGGCGCGCGTCAGTAGATAGAGCTTGCCGACGCCCTGCAGCAGCCCGGCGAGCAGCGCGGTATCGGAGTTGACCTGGGTGAAACGGCGCGCCACCACGTGGCTCACGGCGGCCACGTGCGCCGACTGCTCCCACAGCTCGGCCAGCGAGTGGCCCACGCCCTTGTAGGCCTCGGCACGGCGCAACTGCGACATGGCGAAGGCGATCGCGGCGCTGCGCGCCATGTTGAAGCCGATGCGCGACACGGCGGCGCGCAGCTCGGTCACGCGACGGCCGCTGGGATTGAGCGCGACGGAATTCGCGAGCTGCAGCAGCCGCGCGGCGAGCGCCGGCTCGGCGCCGATGATGCGCACCACGTGTTCGACGTCGACTTCGTCGTTGGTGAGCGCGCGGCGCACGCGCGTCGCGACGTCGGGGAAGCTCGGCAGGTCTATCTTCTCGGCCGCGAGCTCGACGGTCAGCGCTTCCACGAGACGCGCCGCTTCCGACTGGCGACCAGCCCCGCCCTGCGACGGCATTGCGACGAGATTCGAGCTCATGGATTCCAACGCGTCCTTTCTCTCCCCCTTATCGGACGCGCGCGCGGACTATTTAACGAAGGCGGACCCGTTTGTGAGGCGGCGCACTGCGGCAATTTCCTGCCGCCGCCGCCAGGGCCATATGTCAAGTTCAATCGGCCAGCGCCGCCCGCAGCGAGGCGATTTCCGCGCTCGATGCCTGCAGGACGCGGGCTGCGGCCTCGAGATCGAGTCCGAGGCGCACGAAGCACGGTGCGCCCAGGAAGGCCGCGCCGGGCAGTCCTGCGATGTCCTGCACGCCCACGAGGTAGTGGGCGCTCATCAGGACATCGCACAGGCTCGCAGGTCCAGGGTCGCCGCCACCGGCCTGGTCGAACCCACAGGCGGCTTCGATGACCTCGGGCGGAAGAGTCCAGTGTGCGAGCAGCGCACGCCCCGCGCGGGCCTGCCAGACGTGCTCGATCTCGGCGGCGATGGCGGGATCGCGCATCAACGGCGGGAAGCGGCTCATGCGGATCAGGACATACAGTTTGCCGACCGCGTGCAGCATGCCGGCGAGCAGCGCCTGGTCGGCGTCGGCACGCCGGCGTTCGCGCGCCACCGAATAGGCGGTGGCCGCGAGCCGCGCGCACGACTCCCAGATCTCGCGGAAACGTGTCTGCAGCTCGCGCCACGGCTCGGCGCGGCGCATCTGCGACATCGCAAAAGCAATCGTGGCGCTGCGCGCCAGGTCGAATCCCATGCGCGCGATCGCCGTGCGCAGCGTGGTCACGCGCTGGGCGCTGCGATTCACGGCGGCCGAGTTCGCGAGCTGCAACAGGCGCACCGCAAGGGACGGTTCGGCGCCGACGATGCGCACCACCTCTTCGATCGACACCTCGGCGCGCGACAGGGCGTGCCGCGCGCGCATGGCGATCTCGGGAAACGCCGGCAGCTCGGGCGTCCCGGCCGCGAGCTCGGCGCCAATCTGCCGCGTGAACTCCGCCAGCGCCGGTGCGATACCCACGCTCGGTGGCAGGGCCGTGTTCCCGGGTACCGCCATCAGAAGAGCTCGATCTCGCCCTCGTCTGCCTTGCCGAGCTGCTCGAGGTAGCGACGCTCCTGGGCGACCAGGATTTCGTCGCGCCCCGCGGTGAGCTTGCGCACCCGCAGCCGGCCGGTCTCGGGGAAATACATCACGCGACGCGGATGCACGTCGCCCAGGTCTTCGTTCAAGAGTTTCAGGCCCTCGGCGCGCACGTACTCGCGCACGAATTCGATGTTGCGCGCGCCGACGTCGTTGGACATTTCGGCGAGCACGCGTCCGCCGCCGACCAGCTTGATCTCGAGGTCCTGGCGTCGGCCGCCGAACTTCAGGATGTCGTTGATCAACCGCTCCATGGCGACGTTGCCGTAGCGGGTGGCGGCGCTCACGGCGGCGCCCCAGCTGCTGTCGCCGTTGGAGGCATCCAGCGGCAGCATGAAGTGGTTCATTCCGCCGATGCGCAGGCGCGCGTCGCGGATGCAGGCGGAAACGCACGACCCCAGCACGGTGCAGAGATTCTCCGCGTGGCGCGTCACGTAGTACTCACCCGGCAGCAGCCGCGCGGCGAAGCATTTGTGCTCCTGGTCCCAGTAACGCGAGATGTGCGCGAACTGCGGCAGCGCCTGCGGCGGCTGCGCGTTGTCCGGGGCGATGCGGCCGAGCTTCAGGCGGGTCGAGGTCTTGCCGGTCTGTTCGCTCATCTTCTTCCTTAAAAGAGCTCCACGCTGCCTCGCGTGGCTTCGTGATCGCTGTCGGCATTGGCATCGGGCGCACCGTGCAGATGGCCGAGCATGATGTCGAACAGCCGACGTTCGTCTTCCATGGTGTAGCGCGCGCGGATCGCGGCCAGCAGCGCGGCGGCGGTCGGCGGCGTCGGCGCCGCGAGGGCGTCGTGCATGTCGCCGAGCGCGTGCGCGATGTGCTGCAGGCGCTGCGCGAGCTGGTCTTCGAACTGCATCGCGAACATGGCGCGTTGCGCTTCGGCGGACACGCGCGCCCCCAGCGCCGCGATGTTCGCGTCGGGATGCGCGCTCATCTCGGTGCCGAGCCTGGCGAACGCGGCCACCGAATTCGACAATCGCTCCACCTGCGAGCTCGCGCTCTGCAGCGCGACCTCCAGCTGGCCCGCCGCGAGTTCGAGCAGCGGCGGTAACGGCAGGGTCGGGTCCCGGCTCATGGAGTGGCGAACAACCGGTTCAGCGTGCTGAGCAGCTGCGACGGATTGAACGGCTTGACGATCCAGCCGGTCGCGCCCGCGCGCTTGCCCTCGAGTTTCTTTTCCTGGCTCGACTCGGTGGTCAGCATCAGCAGCGGCGTGAGGCGGTAACCCGGCAGCGCGCGCAGCTCGGACACGAGCCTTATGCCGTCCATGCGCGGCATGTTCACGTCGGTGATCACGAGATCGACGTTGTTGCCGCGCGCGAAGTCCAGGGCTTCCTGCCCGTCCGCGGCTTCGACGACGCCGTAGCCGGCCGATTGCAGCGTGGCGCGAACCATCTGCCGCATCGAGGTTGAATCATCCACAGTCAGGATCGTTCTCATGCTTCTCTCCGCATTTCCCTGGCGCCGGCCTCTTCGACCAGCTGCATTACAGTCGTGGCCACCCGGTCGAGTGGCACCAGTTCCTGCACGGCGCCGAGCCGATGCGCGGCGCCGGGCATGCCCCACACCACGCTGCTCGCCTCGTCCTGTGCAATCGTCGGCGCGCCGGCGTCGCGCATTTCCTTGAGGCCGCGCGCCCCGTCGTCACCCATGCCGGTGAGCAACACGCCCACGGCGTTCGGTCCCACCTGCTGCGCCACCGAGCGGAACAGCACGTCGACGCTCGGGCAATGGCGATTGACGGGCGGCCCGTCGTTGAGCCGGCAGCGGTAGCGCGCACCATCGCGCTCCACCAGCAAGTGCCGACCGCCAGGCGCGATGTACACGTGCCCGGCCATGATGTACTGGCCGTCGGTGGGCTCGCACACCGACAGCGCGCTCATGGCATCCATGCGGCGCGCGAACGGCGTGCTGAACGCCGCCGGGATGTGCTGCGCGATGACCAGCGCCGGGCAGTCGGCGGGCAGGCCCATGAGCAATTCGCGGATGGCCTCGGTGCCGCCCGTCGAGGCGCCGACGGCGATGATGCGCTCGGTGGTCCGCAGCATCCGTCTGCCGGCGTCGGCCGGCAGGATGGCGTCCGCCGAATGCTTCGGCGCCACCGAGGTGATCATGGGCGCGCGGCGCGCGACCACGCGCGCCTCGGCCGCCATGCGGATCTTGCCGAGGATTTCTTCGCTGAAGTTCTTGAGCGTGCCGGCGATGTCGATGCGCGGCTTGGACACGAAGTCGACCGCGCCGAGCTCGAGCGCGCGCAGCGTGGTTTCCGCGCCGCGCTCGGTCAGCGAGGACACCATGACCACCGGCATGGGGCGCAGGCGCATGAGGTTCGCGAGGAACGTGAGGCCGTCCATGCGCGGCATTTCCACGTCGAGCGTCAGCACGTCCGGGTTCAGTTCCTTGATGCGCTCGCGCGCCATGAACGGATCGCTGGCGGTGCCGACGACCTCGATGTCGCGCGCGGCCTTGAGGATCTCGACCAGGATCTGGCGCACCAGCGCCGAATCATCGACCACCAACACCTTGATCTTGCGACTGGTCATGGTTGCCTCAGTTGTCCAGCCGCCGGTAGATGGTCCGGCCGACCAGTTCGTAACGATCGCTGACGCGGTACAGGCTCTCGGAGTGCCCGAGGAACAGGAAGTCGCCCGGCTTCTGCAGCGTCGCCATGCGCTCGAACAGCGCGCGCTGCGTCGCCTTGTCGAAATAGATGATGACGTTGCGGCAGAAGATGGCGTCGAACGGACCGCGCATCGGCCAGGCGTGCATGAGATTCAACTGGCGGAACGTGATCAGGCTGCGCAGCTCCTCGCGCGCGCGCAGCTTGCCCGACTGCGCGCCGGCCCCCTTGTCGAAGAAGCGCTCCACGCGCTTGCGGTTGACGTTCTCCAAGCGTTCGCCGGCATAGATGCCGGCCGAGGCGTGCGCCAGCACCGCCGAGTCGAGATCCGTGGCCAGCAGCTTCACGTCCCAGCCGGCGAGCAAGGCGCCGGCCTCGCGCAGCACCATGGCGATGGAATACGGCTCCTCGCCGGTGGACGCCGCGCAGCACCAGATGCGCA
>DASSRK010000067.1:0-24594 GCA_035701825.1 Steroidobacteraceae bacterium | reverse complement strand
GGTCACGGCCCGGGCCACGATCCTGGTCACGGTCCCGGCCACGACCCCGGCCGCCGTCCTCCGCGCAATCCGCCCGGTCCGCCGCCCAGACCACCCGGCCACGACTAACTATGCGCGTCGCGCGAATCTGCCTCCTGCTGGCGATGGCCTTGTCAGCCGGCGGGCGCTGCTGGTCGGCCCCCGCGGCTGCGCAAAACCATTTTTCCGAAGGGTCGGCCGCCTACGACGCGGGCGACTTTTCGAAAGCGCGCGCGTTGTTCGAGATGGCGTTGCCCGAAGGCATGGACGGTCCCGCGATCCACTACAACATCGGCTCTGCCGCTTATCGTGGCGGCGATCTGCCGCGCGCCGAGCGCGCGTTCCGCGAAGTCGCGCGCACGCCGGCGATGGCATCGCTCGCCTACTACAACCTGGGGCTGGTCGCGCTCGAACGCCGCGACGAGTCCGCGGCGCGCGAATGGTTCGAACGCGCCGTCCATGACGCGACGCCCGACGCGCGGCTCAAGGCGCTGGCGATGGAGCAACTCGAGCTGCTGCCGGAAGCCCACGGGCCCGGCGGGTGGTACTACTACACGCGCGCCGGCGTGGGTTACGACGACAACGTCGCGCTGCGTTCGGCGTCCATCGATAGTTCAGCCACCGGGCAATCGGACGCCTACGGCGAGCTCTTCGTCGCGAGCACCTATTCGCTCGCGCGCTGGCGGTTCGATGCCGGTGCATCGCTGCTGCAGTACCAGGACCTGCGCGATTTCAACCAGGGCTCGTATTTCATCGGCGCGGCGCGCGGCTTCACGACGGACCGCTGGTACTTCGAGCTCGGCGCGGTCGGCGCGCAGGCTTCGCTGGGCGGCGACGTCTACGAACGCACCGTGGCGCTGGGCGGGCACGCGTTCCACACATTCCGCGGCGGCAGTCAGTTACGCGTGCAGCTGCGCGGCACGTCGGTGCATGGACAGGGCCTATTCACCGGCCTGACGGGCGCGCGCACGGAGTTGGGCGTCTACCTGGACAAGCACTGGCAGAGGTGGGACCTGGGTGGACACGCGCGCGCCGAAGACGAGGACAGCGACGATCCGATCTTCGCCACGCGCTGGATGCAACTGGGCGCGGATGGCGCGTATTGGCTCTCACCTCTGTGGCGTATCACGGCCAGCGCCGCCCTGCGGCGCACCTCGCACGCCGCGCAACCCGAGATTCCGGCCGGCTTCGACGACGATCGGACGACGCTGATCGTCGGCATCACCCGCACGCTCTGGAAGCGCACGCAATTGCTGGTGAGCTACGCCGCCGAGCGCAGCAAGTCAGCGGTGGCGGGCTACGACTACGACCGTCACTGGATCGCGGCCACGGTGGAGAACTGGCGCTGACGCGACCCACGTTCGCCCCTCGCCCCGGCGTCGACTCAGTTTCTCGCCAGCCGGAACTCCAGGGTGTAGCTAGAGTCCTCGCTGTCCTCGGGTGATTCGTACGTGGTTTCCTGTACCCAGGTCGCCGCGGCATCACCCGGATTGTGCAGCTTCGGCAGGGCGCGCTCAGTGACGGTAATCAGGCGATCGCCGATGGCGGAGATGCTCTCGCGCCCGGTGTCATCGCCGAAGAATCGCTGCGTATCGACCGGCAGCGGTTTGTCCGGATCGGTCATGTCCCACGCCGAGAACGCATCGAGCACGAACAGATCGAGCGCGATGAGATCCGCGGGCGCCCATGCCGCCCAGAACGCCGCACCGATGAGTGCGATGGCGGCGATGATCGCGAGCACGATGATGGCCTGGGTCAACGTCGCCCCGGCAATCTTGAGAATGGTGCCCGCGAGCCCTTCGAAGCCGAGTGAGAGCGTGACGATTCCCTTGATCGCCTCCCAGTAGGCATTTCCGAATCCCTGCAGCTGGTCCTTGGCGGCATCTTCGTCATCGACTTCGAAACCGATGATCGCGACCGCCGCCACGCCATACAGTTCGAACGCGGCGGGGCCGAAAATGTCCCGGTTGTACGCTCCGGCCGACTCCCCATCGTCCATGTCTTCCCACGGCCCTCGCGGAAACTCCTTGCGTTCGAGGCTCTTCAGCTGCAGTCCGGAGGCGCCGGTGGTGGGGACCGGCACTTCGTTGGGGACGAGGTGCCCGACGAACGCATCCCACCAGATCTCGTCATCGCCCAGCCCCGGCGTCTCCCGATTGCAGCGGCCGCGCTCACTCCACACGAGGTACTTCACGTTCGCATCCGGCTCGATGCGGAGCAGCAGCGTGTTGGATGCGAGCTCCGGCGGTGTGGCGCTGTCGAACATGGCGTTGGTGGTATTCGCGACGAACACCTGGATCGAATAGATTCCCGGCGGCAGCGGCGCGCCCGGCTGCGCCGGGTTCTCGCCGGGGATGGATACGTCGATCCAGTCCCAGACGCGTTCGTCCACGATCGTGTGCGCGGTTTCATCCTTCACGGGCGTCTCCTGGTCGCCCCACACCGTGCACACCTGCTCGAACTTCACCGACGGATTCGAGGTCAGCACGAAGCGGACCTTCACCGTGGGCGTGATGAAATTGAAGCCGCGCAGCTTCAACGAGCCACCCGCGCGCTGCGCCGGGATACGCACGCAGTCGTTGTTGTGGGTGTAGTCTCTGCCACCCTCGCAGTAGTTTCCGATCAGGGTTCCGGGCGGGACGGGCGCCGGATGCTGGCGCGAGCAGTTAGCCTGGATCTTGCCGGCCGGATCGGGCTTGAAGTCGCAGGTTTGCGCGTACTGGTAGTTCTGCCAGACGTGGAACTTGCCCGGTATCGGCCTGAAGCTGGCCACGTTGCCGTACTCTTCGTAGCTGGAAGTCTTCGGGCAGATCGCGGTGAGCCAAGGCCAAGGCCCCTGGTAGATAGTCACGCTGGTCCCGTTCGGTCCATGGTCGACACTGTTGTCCCACAGCCGCACCTGGCCGGGACCCATCACACCGCCCGAGCCGCCAAACACCGCCTGGCCGGCGACCTTGAGGCCTTCGCGAAGCAGCTCTTCGAGGAACCAGGATCTTTCGATGGCGCCGTCCTCGCCGGCCTTCGCGAGGCAATCGTTGAACAGGCACTCGCCCTTGCCGCTGGCGCGGAACTTCGCGTAGCCCGCGAAACCGGCGTCCAGCGCGTCCTGGTTCTTCTTCCCAAGATTGTTGAAGACGGTGTTGACACCCTCCTCGAACTTGTTGCGTCCCTTCTCGCCGGCGCGATAGCGGTCCCACAGCAACGACAGCGCGGGCAGGATCGCATCGGAGACACCCAGCGACTCGCACAAGGAGCGTGCCTTGCGCGACGGCCTCTGCTTCGGCTTGTGCGGCTTTGGCAGCTCGAGGCCGGGGATCTGTCGCAGGATGTCGACCAGTTGCTCGCAGCAGGCATCCTGGCGCGGCTTCGGACGCTTCGGTTTGGCCGGCTTCTGTGAACCGCCCTTGGGCTTGTGGCAATCGCAGGGCTCGCCATCCGGCTCCGGGGTGCAAGGATTCGGAGGCTCACGCAACTCCTCGGGCCGACGCACGCCAGGATGGGAATACGTCGGATTCGAATCGCCGTTGCGATTCGACGCTTGCGGGGACTTCATCGGAGGACTCCTGTGATTGCCTGTGGATGGAGTCCACCACCGAACTACTTACGCATCGCTTACAGCCGCGGTGCAAACCGCGCGGTGAAATGCCGCAGCGACTTCGGCTCCCACGCGATCCGCATCCCCTGCAACGACGCCCGGCGCTGCGCCACCTCCAGGATCACCTCGACCAGGTAGTCCGCGTGCGACTGCGTGTACACGCGCCGCGGAATGGCCAGGCGCACCAGCTCCATGGACGCGGGCTTCTCACTGCCATCCGGCTGGCGCCCGAACATCACGCTGCCGATCTCGCAGCTGCGAATGCCGCCCGCCTCGTACAGCGCGACGGCCAATGCCTGCCCCGGGTACTGCAGCGGCGGGATGTGCGGCAGCATCGCGCCCGCATCGATGAACACGGCGTGCCCACCCACCGGCTGGACGATCGGCACGCCGCCGGCCGTCAGCCGCTCGCCGATGTAGGTGTTCGCGCGCACGCGGTACTGTAGATAGTCTTCGTCGACCACTTCCTTGAGTCCCTGCGCGATGGCATCGAGGTCGCGGCCCGCCAGCCCGCCGTAGCTGGTGAAGCCCTCGGTCAGGATCAGCCGGTTCTTGGCCGTGCTTGCGAGCTCATCGTCGTTGATCGCGAGCCAGCCGCCGATGTTCGCGAACGCATCCTTCTTCGCCGACATGGTCATGCCATCCGCGGCCGCGAACATGTCGCGCACGATGTCCGGGATCGATCGGGCTCCCTGCCCCGCTTCGCGCACCTTGATGAACCAGGCGTTCTCGGCGAACCGGCAGCCGTCGATATAGAACGGCTTGCCGTACTGGTGCGCGAGTTTGCCCACGGCCTGGATGTTCGCGAGGCTCACCGGCTGCCCGCCGCCGGCATTGTTGGTCACGGTGATCATCACGCAGGGAACATTGGCCGCGTTCGCGGCAAGGAAGGCCCCTAGCTTCCCGAGATCCATGTTGCCCTTGAAGGGATGCAGGCTCGACGGATTCCTGCCTTCTTCGATCACCAGGTCGACGGCCTGCGCACCGGTGGCCTCGATGTTGCCGCGCGTGGTATCGAAATGCGTGTTGGAGGGAATCCTCTTCCCCGGCCCACCGACGATGGAAAACAGGATGGCCTCGGCCGCGCGCCCCTGGTGGGTCGGGATCACGTGCTTGAACGGCATCAGCTCCTTGACCGCCGCTTCGAAACGCTCGAAGGACGGCGAGGCCGCGTACGACTCGTCGCCGCGCATGAGCGCGGCCCATTGCTCGGCGCTCATGGCGCTGGTGCCGGAGTCGGTGAGCAGGTCGATCAGCACGTCCTGCGATCGCACGGCGAACAGGTTGTAGTGCGCGTCGCGCAGGATCTGGCGGCGCTGCTCCACGGTCGTCATGCGGATGGGCTCGACCGACTTGATGCGGAAGGGTTCGATGATGGTGCGCATGGCGCGATGCTACGCGCACGCGATGGACTATGGACATCGGGTCGCGGATGAGATCGCATGGCGCCCATGGCCAAGCCCAAGGCTGGAAAGGTGTTCGTCGGGGTCGGCGGCTGGAACTTCGCGCCGTGGCGCGGGACGTTCTATCCGAAGGGATTGCCGCAGGCGCAGGAGCTGCACTACGCCAGCCGCGAGCTCACGTCGATCGAGATCAACTCGACGTTCTACGGCTTGCAGAAGCCGGCGACGTTCCAGAAATGGCACGACGAGACGCCGGACGGGTTCGTGTTCAGCGTCAAGGCGCCGAGGTTCGTGACGAATCGCAAGCTCCTCGCCAGCGCCGGGCCGAGCATCGCGCGCTTTCTCGGCAGCGGAATCTCGCGGCTCGGCACGAAGCTCGGGCCCATCAACTGGCAACTGCCGCCGACCAAGCAGTACGACGCTGCAGACCTCGCCGCGTTCCTCGCGCTGCTGCCGGTGAAGCTCGAGGGCCGCGCGCTGCGGCACGCGCTCGAAGTGCGCCATGCGAGCTTCGACTGCGAGGAAGTGGTCGCGCTGGCGCGCGGGCACGGCGTGGCCATCGTCGAAGCCGGCGATTCGGAATATCCGCGCATCCAGGCGCGCACCGCGTCCTTCAGCTACCTGCGCATCATGGGCACGCGGGCCAACTCACCGAGGGGCTACACGCCGGCGGCACTGGATAGATGGCGCGAGCGCGCGCAGCTGCTGTCGCGCGAAGGAGATGTGTTCCTGTACGTCATCAGCGGCGCGAAGCAGCGCAATCCGCTGGCGGCGCGCGCGCTCATCGCCGCGACTCCAGGATAGAAAACGCGGTCGACGTGGGAATCACGCGTTCGAAGGTGAGGCCCGCGCGCGCCAGCAACTGCTGGAACTCGGGCAAGGTGCGTTCGCGGCCGCCGTTGCTCAACACCATCATGTGCAGGTCGGTGAACTTGTTGAAGCTCGGTTGGTTGCCGGGCTCGATGACGGCGTCGACGATCAGCAGGCGCGCGCCAGAGGACATGGCCTCGCGACAACGGGCCAGGATCGCGAGCGCCTTGTCATCGCTCCAGTCATGCAGGACCTGCTGCAGGAGGTAGCAGTCGCCGCCGGACGGCACCGACTGGAAGAAGTCACCGGCGATGAGCTCGAAACGGTCCCGCACCGCGGCGGGAAGCGCTTCGGGCCGCGGCACGGTCCCGGGCAAGTCGAGCAACACGCCCCGCGCGGCCGGGACGGTGGCCAGGATATGGGACAGCAGATTGCCCTCGCCGCCGCCGACGTCGACGATGCGGCGGCAGGCGGCGAACGAATACGCCTCGATGATGGCCGCCGCATTCATGGCGGCGACGCTCGCAAGAAACTCGTGGAAGCGCTTACGTTCATCCGCATCGCCCGCCAGGTACTCGAAATAGCCACGGCCGTGCGTCGCGTCGAAGGCGGCTTGTCCCGTTCGGACCGATTGTCCGAGCGCGCCCCACGCGCGCCACCACGCGTCGCCGCCGAGCAGCAACGCGAACGGCCGCAGGCTGCCCGGCACGTCGCGGCGCAGCGACTCACCGAGTAGCGAGATCGAATACTTCCCGTCTCGTTCGCTGAACAGACCGAGGCTGCAGAGCGCGCGCATCAACCGGAACAGCGCCGCGCGATCGGCGTGCGTTTCACGCGCGAGCTCATCGATGTCGCGCTGTCCTGCCGCCAGGACATCGGCCAATCCGAGCTCCGCGGCAACGTGAATGGCCTGCGTCTTCATCGAGCCGATGAGGATGTTGTACAGGCGGACGTGTTGTGCGGCGTTCATCGGTATTGTCCTGCGCTGGGGTCGTTGGTATGGTTCGCCTAGCTTCTCATCCGGACTCGAAGAATAACGAATACATCGGAGTGCGGAATGCCCGATCCCGTCTCGCTCGATCCCACCGAAGTCATCCTCACCGATGACTCACGGCGCAAGTTCGCCGCCGCCACGCCGTTCCACCATGCGTTGCAGCGCCGGCACTTCTTCCTGTTCGAGGTGCTGCCGTTCGTCGGCACCGTGGTGGCGATCATCATGCTCTTCTTCCAGCCCATCGGCGCGCTCGAGCTCGGGCTGTTCTTCGGCCTGTGGTACCTGTCCGGCTTCGGCATCACGCTGGCGTATCACCGGCACCTCGCGCATCGCTCCTTCAAGGCCAGGCCCTGGCTGCGCACCACGCTCATGCTCATGGCCTTCCTCGCCACCCAGGGACCGCCGCTGTCGTGGGCGGCGTTCCATCGCCTGCATCATGGATCGAGCGACGAGCCGGGCGACCCGCACTCCCCCAACCTGCACGGCACGGGATTCTTCAACCGCCTGAAGGGACTGCTGCATGCGCAGGTCATGTGGATGTACCGGCACGACTACCCGGGCGTCACGCACTTCATCCCGGATCTCGCGCGCGACCGGCTGATGCTCAAGCTCGACCGCTACTATCTACCCGTGGCGCTCGCGGGCATCGCCTTCCCCGCGATCGTCGGCGCGCTGTACTACCAGACCTGGCTCGGCGCGTTCACCTGCTTCCTGTGGGGCGCCATGGTGCGGCTGTTCGTCTGCGACCACCTGATCTGGCACATCAACTCGGTGCTGCACACCTTCGGCAAGCGGCGCTTCGAAACCGGGGACGAGAGCCGCAACGGCTACTTCATGTCCATCATCACGCTCGGCGAATCCTTCCATAACAACCACCACGCATTCCCCGGCTCGGCGGACTTCGGCCTCGGCTGGCATCGGCCGGACCCCGCGTACTGGGTGCTCAAGGTGATGGAGAAGTTAGGCTGGGTATGGGACGTGCGCGTGCCCTCGAAACAACGCATCCAGCAGAAAACCAGGAGCAAGGCATGACCGTCACCGTCGGCGAGATCGAAAAGTACCTGCGCGAACGCATCGCCCAGGACCTCGAAGTCGGCATCGAGACCATCCAGGTCGACACTGATCTCACCGACATGGGGATGAGCTCGGTGCTGATTTCGTTCATCGAGGGCGACGTCGAGGCCTGGCTGGGCGTGGAGATTCCGCCGGCGCTGCTGTTCCAGACTTCCAACATCCGCGAGGCCGCGCGCGCCATCACTGCGCTGCAACCGGAGCCGCAGCCGCAGCCGGAGGACATCCCGGCCGCGCCCGTCCTCGAGATCGCCTGAGCGTCCGTGTCCCCGTCGGGCGCCACGCGCGAGGAGATCCAGTCCCACTACGATCGTGGCGACGAGTTCTACCGGCTGTGGCTGGGTGACGAGCGCATCTACTCGTGCGCGTCCTGGGAAGATGGCGTTGGCACGCTCGAGCAGGCACAGGCACTCAAGATCCGCAGGCATCTCGAGAACCTCCAGCTCGCGCCGCACGCGGTGTTGCTGGATGTCGGCTGTGGCTGGGGCGCGCTTCTTTGGAGCGCGCGGCGTCACTTCGCCGCTGCGGTCGCGGTGGGCCTGACGCTGAGCGAGACGCAGCGAAATGCCGTGAATGCGCTCGGCGATCCCGGGATCGAGGCCAGGCTGGAGAGCTGGAGCGAGCACCGGCCGGAGCGCGCGTACGACGGCATCGTGTCCATCGGCGCCTTCGAGCATTTCGCGCGGCCGGAGCACACGCCGGCCCAACGCGCATCCATCTACTCGGATTTCTTCCGCCGCTGCCGCGCCTGGCTGCGGCCCGGCGGGCGTCTCTCGCTGCAAACCATCGCGTACGGCGCGCTCGCGCCGGCACAGCCACACCCCTTCATGCAGAGCGCCATCTTCCAGGGATCGGACCTGCCGAAGCCGCAGGAAGTGCTCACCGCCGCCGGCCCGCACCTGGAAGTCGTCGCAGTGCGCAACGATGCCGGGCACTACGCGCGGACCTGCGAAACCTGGTTGCGGAACCTGCAGCGGCGGCGGCGCGAGGCGAGCGCGCTCACCGATGCGGACACGGTGACCACCTACGAACGCTACCTGCGGCTGTCCGCCATGGGATTCCGCACCGGGCGGCTGGTGCTGTTGCGCCTGGTGCTCCGGTCGGCGGCGCGCAAGGCATGAGCACGGTGCTCGCGAGGCCGCCGACGTTCAATCCGTTCGCGCGGGATTTCGTGCGCGACCCGTACCCGGTCTACCACGCGATGCAGCGCGAGGATCCGTACCACCGGGTGCGCGATACCGTGGTCCTCACGCGTTTCGCCGACGTGAAGCAGGCGCTGGCCAGCCCGCAGCTGAGCTCCGCGGCGATCCCGGACCTGGTGCACGCATTCCAGCAGCGCGTGGGATCGACCGACCTCCATCGGCTGTACGAGCTCGGGCGCAAGGCCATCGTGTTCACCGATCGGCCCGAGCACGCGCGGCTCCGCCGCCTCGTCGGCCGCTGCTTCTCGCGCGACCGGCTGGCTCGCTGGGAACCGATGCTCGCGCGGGTGGCGCACGCGCGTGTCACCCGCTTCCCGGCGAGCGGCGGCGACTTCGTCGGTGCGGTCGCGGGAGCGTTCTGCATGGACGCGCTGCTCGAACTACTCGGGTTGCCGGCCGCGGATGCGGAGCGCATCGACGGCTGGACCACGAACCTGCGCTGGCTGCTGGAGCCCGGGTTCCTGACGCCGCAACGCCTGCTCAAGACCTACCGGCAACTCGAGGACTGCTTCGCGTACATGCGCGAGGCCGTCGCCGCGCGGCAGCGCGAGCCGCGCGACGATCTCATCAGCGACCTGCTGCGGCCCGACGCCGCGGACGGATTGCAGGCCGACGAAGTGGCCTACGCCTGCATCATGGTGTTCGTGGCCGGCAAGGAGACCACCAAGGCGCTCATGGGCAATGCCCTGCACGTGCTCGCGACGCAACCGCAGGAGCAGGCCTGGCTGCGTGAGGACCCGCTCCGGGTGCCCGCGTTCATCCATGAATCGCTGCGCTTCGATGCGCCGCTGCAGCAGACCAAGCGCGTCTGCCGCGAGCCCTGCACCCTCGGTGAGGAATCCTTCGAGGCCGGCACCAGCGTGCTGCTGTGCCTCGGGGCGGCGAACCGGGATCCGGCGGAATTCGCCGATCCGGATCGCTTCGATCCGCGCCGGCCGCCGGGCGCGAACCTCGCGCTCGGCCACGGCATGCACCACTGCCTCGGCATGCAGCTCTCCAGGCTCATGGCGCAGCACCTGTTCGACGTGCTGCTCGCGAACTGGCGGACCGTCGAGCTGCTCGACGCCGATCCGCCGCGGATCCAGTCGAGCTTCATCCTGCGCGGCTTCCAGTCGCTGCGTCTCCGCGTGACACGCGCCTAGATGCACGCGCCCGCCTCGCTGCTCGACGCCCTGTACGACCACGCTCGCGCCGGCCGCGAGGATGCCGCCTTCGAGTTCCTGACCGCACGGCGGACGGTGCGGGAACGCCTGTCGTTCACCGAGCTCTGCGCCGCGTCCCAGTCGCTGGCGGACGAACTCCATGGACTGGTCGGCCCCGGGAACGCCGTGCCCCTGGTGTTCGCGCCCGGGCTGTCGTTCATCGTCGCGCTGCTCGCCTGCTGGCAGTTGCGCGCCGCCGCGGTGCCGCTGGCGCCCGAACTACTGCGCCGCGATCCGCGCGCAAGCCGCGAGCTGCTCGATCCGCTGAACGCACCCTGCGTGTTGTGCGATGACAGCACCGCGCAGCTCGCGCAGGACGCGCCGTCCGCGCCCTGGCATCGGCTCGGGCCGCTGCGGACCACGGCAGCGTACGCCGCGCCGCCGTCGCTCGATCCCGACTCGACGGCGTTGGTTCAATACACCTCCGGTTCCACCGGAACGCCGCGCGCCGTCGCGATTTCGCACGCCAACCTCATGGCGAACATGGAGATGATCCGCACGGCCTTCGGGCACGGCCCGCACTCGACCGTGGTCGGCTGGGCGCCGCTGTATCACGACCAGGGGCTGATCGGAAACGTGCTCCAGCCGCTGTTCCTGGGCGCGCGCTGCGCGTTGATCGCGCCACAGACATTCGTGCGCGATCCGCTGCTGTGGCCGCAGCTGGTGTCCGACTACCGCGCGCACACCAGCGGCGGGCCCAATTTCGCCTACGACCTGTGCGTCGCCAGATTCCGGCGCGAGAAACTCGCGGACGTCGACCTTTCCGGATGGAAAGTCGCGTTCAATGGCGCCGAACCCATTCGTCCCGCCTCGGTGGCCCGCTTTTGCGAATGCTTTGCGCCGCTCGGCTTCGACGCCCAATCGATGTTTCCCTGCTACGGCCTCGCCGAAGCGACGCTGTTCGTCAGCGGCGGGCCCGGCCGGCGGGCGACGCGCATTGCCATGGGCCAAGAGAGGCCGCGCGTCGGGTGCGGCCGTGCGGCGCCGGCCTCGCGCATTCGCATCGTGAACCCGCGATCGATGCGCACCTGTGGCCCGTACGAGATCGGCGAGATCTGGGTCGCGGGTCCGCACGTCGCGCGCAGTTACTGGCTGGATGCCGAAGCCACGCGCACCCGCCTGCGCGCGCGTCTGCCGGGCGATGACCACGACTATCTACGCAGCGGCGATCTCGGCTTCCTCGACGACACGGGAGAGCTGTTCCCCGCGGGCCGCCTCAAGGAGGTGATCATCCAGCACGGCAGGAATTTCTCGCCGCATGACATCGAGAGCACGGTGGCGGCCGCGAGCGACCAGCTCGACCCGGTGCGCGGCGTGGTGTTCGGCGTGGAGATCGAGGGCCGTGAGCGTGTGATCGCCGTGCAGGAGCTGCGGCGCGAGGCCCGCGCGAAAGTCGCGGAAGACGAGGTCGTGCGATCGATCCGGCGACGGGTCAACGCGGTGCACGGCCTGGTGCTCGACCAGGTATTGCTCGTGCGCCCGCACACCCTGCCGTTCACGACCAGCGGCAAGAAGCAGCGCACGAAAGTCCGCGAGGCGTACCTCGCGGGGAGGCTGGTGGGCGATGAAGCACTGGTTTAGCCATCGTCTCTTCATGGCGTGCTACCAGCTGGTGGTGCACCTTCCGCAGCGTTGGATTGCGCCCCTGGCGCACGCCTGCGCCGGGTTCACGTACGCGCTGGGCGGCGCCAGGCACACCATCCTCACCAATCTCGAAATCGCCTTCGGACAGCAACTCAGCCCACGCGAGCTCGGCCGGCTGTATCGCGACAACCTGCGCGCCACGTGGCTGACGACATTCGAGGTGCTCTGGATGGCGCGGCACGACCGCGACTGGGTGCGCCGACGTGCGCGCATCCACGGTTGGGAACACGTCGAACGCGCGCGCGAACAGGGGCGCGGTGTGTTGATGCTCGGTGGCCACTACGGCAACTTCGAGCTGCAGAATGCCGTGGTCGCGCTCGCCGCCGACGGCACCTACCACTCGTATACCGGTCGGCAGCGCAATCCGCATCTCGAGTCCTTCATGATGCGACTGCGCACCGGCGCCGGCGTGCAGCCGGTGCCGCGCTCGGCCGAAACGTCACGGCGCATGATCCGCATCCTCGCCGACAACCAGATGATGGGGATCTGCGGCGACCTGAATACAAGGCACGGCCGGGCGCCGATGTTCGCGCCGTTCTTCGGCAAGCTGGCCTCCGTGCCCGAAGGCATGGCGACGCTCGCGGTGAAAACGGGTTGCCCGGTGCTGTTCAGCTGGATCGTGCGCACCGCGCCGTTCCAGCACGAGATCTTCATCAAGCCCCTGCCGTACCCGCGCACCGGCCGGCTGAGCGTCGATCGGGCGGCGCTGGCCGCCTGCTTCCTGGCGGAAGTCGAGCGTGTCATCCGCGAGCGGCCAGAGGACTACCTGTGGGTGCACAAGCGGTATCGCACGCGCCCGCTTTCGGATCCCGCGCCTGTCTACTGACGCAACGATACCGGCAACGAGACAAGCTGCCGGCTGAAGAAGCTGTCTTCCCATTCGAGATCGCGCCGCGCGAGCGTCAGCCGCGGGAAGCGTGCGAACAGGCTTTGCAGAGCGATTTTCGTCTCGAGGCGACCCAGGTGCAGGCCCAGGCAGTGATGCGCGCCACCGCCGAAGGCGATGTGCCGGTTGGGCGCGCGCCCGAGGTCGAGCTCATCCGGCCGCTCGAAGACGGCCGGGTCGCGATTGGCGGCCGCGTAGAAGATGCAGACCTGCTCACCGCGCCGGAAGCGGTGTCCCTCGTACTCGATCTCACGCTTCACCAGCCGCATGAGGCATTTCACCGGGCTCTCGAAGCGCAGCAGCTCCTCGACGGCCGCACCAAGGGCCTCGCCCGGCAGTTCCGCGAAGCGGTGCGCCTGCGCCGGATGCAGCAGCAGCGAATAGATAGAGTTGCCGATGGTCTGCAGCGTGGTCTGCGTGCCGGCGGGGAGCATGAGGATGGTCCCGCAGACCAGCTCGTCGAAGCTGATGGTGCCGTCGTGCATGCGCGGCAGGAATCGGCTGAGCCAATCATCGCGCGGCCGCTGTTCCCGCTCGCGGCACAGCCCCGCCATGAGTCCGTATATCTCCCGCGCGGCCTGGTCGGCGCGCACCTGCAGCTCGCGCCGGATCGGCGGCAGCACTTCCTCGAGGCCCTTGCGGAAATCGTGCACCCAGGCGACCAGCCGCTCGTGGTACTCCGCCGGAATGCCGATGAGCGTGGCGATGACCTTGAACGGCAAGGGCACCGCGAAGGCTTCCATCAGGTCGGCGTCCGAGCGGCCCTCGAGATCGTCCAGCAGCCGGTCGACCGTGGTGTGGATCATCGACTCGAGTCGCTGGATCTCCCGGGGCGTGAAGGCCGGGGCCAGCGCGTGCCGGATACGCGTGTGCCCGGGCGGATCCTGCATCGCGAAGATGTGCCGCAGCGTGTAGAACAGCGGCCGCGTCGCCAGGTCCGGCTCGGGTAGTTCGATACCCTCGAGCTCCCGGCCAATGTCGGGATGCTTCATGAAGAACGAGCAGTCACGGTGGCGGACGATGAACCAGACTCCGCCTCGCTTGTGGAAGCCCGGCATCGCCACCAGCCGCTGGAACTCCGCGTAGGGGGATTGCAGGAACTCACGGCCCGGATGGCGTTCGCGCATGCGCCGAGTCTACATGCGGCGCAGTCCACTCCATCAAATCGGCCAGACGAACAGGATCAGGGGAGTCGCGACCAGCAGCACCAGCGCCGACAGCGGCGCCCCCAGGCGCGCGTAATCGCCGAACTTGTACCCGCCGGGGCCGAACACCAGCATGTTGCACTGGTGCCCGATGGGCGTGAGGAAATCGCAGCCGGCGCCGACGGCCACGGCCATCAGGAAGGCATCGGGGGCGAAGCCGAGCTGCTTCGCGAAGCTCACCGCGATCGGCGCCATCACCAGGACCGTGGCCGCGTTGTTGAGGAACGGCGTGAGTGCCATGGCGGCGCCCATGATCAGCGCGACTGTGCCCCACGGCGGCAGCGAGTGCGCCATCTGTGCGAGCGTGCTGGCGATGACGTCGGCGCCGCCGGTGCTGCGGATGGCATCGCCCACCGGGATCAGCGCGCCGATCATGACCAGCAGCGGCCATTCGACCGCGGTATAGGCCTCGCGCACCGTCAGCGAGCCGAACAGGATCACCGCGAGCCCCGCGCCGAAGAACGCGATGCCGACCGGTAGTTTGCCCGTGGCCGCGAGCACCATGGCCACGGCCAGCACCACGATGGGCACGAGACCCCGCCGGACCGTGCCAAGGTGGATCTCGCGCGGTGCGAGGGGCAGGCAGCCGAGTTCGCGCAGTACTTCGCTCATAGCGCCCAGCGGGCCCTGCAGCACGATCACGTCGCCGGCGTAGAGACGGATGTCGCGCAGCCGCTCGGTCAGCCGGTCGCCGCTGCGGCTGACGGCAATCATGTTGACGTTGAAGCGCTCGTGCAGCGCGAGCCGCCCGGCGGTATTGCCGATCAGCAGCGATCCCGGGCCGATGACCGCTTCGAGCGCGCCGACTTCTTCATCGGGCTTTTCCACCTTGGTTTCGCGATCCTCGCCCTCGAGCTCGAGACCCATGGTCTTCACGGCTTCGTCGAGCGCCGCGGGCTCGCCCTCGAGGATCACGCGATCGTCTTCCCGCAGCACCGTGTCCTGGCTGGCGACCTTCTTCTCGCCCTCGCGCACCACGGCGTTCACCGAGACGCCGTTGCTCAGCCGCTTTCTCAAGGCCCGCAGCGTCTCGCCCGCGAAGCCGGACCTGGGCCCGACCCGGCCCTCGGTCACGTAGTCCTGGATGTCGATGCCCTCCGCCAGCGAGCTCTCGCCCTTGCGATCGTGCGGCAGCAGCTTGTAGGCGAAGGCAAGGAACAGGATGCCCAGCACCGCGAGGCCCAGCCCCACGGGCGTGAAATCGAACATGGAGAACGGATGCCCCGCGAGCTTCTGGCGCAGCTCGGACACGATGATGTTGGGAGACGTGCCGATGAGCGTCATGAGGCCGCCCAGCAGCGAGCCGAACGACATCGGCATCAGGAACACCGAGGGCGAGACCTTCGATCGCTTGGCCATCTGGAATGCGACCGGCAGCATCATCGCGAGCGCGCCGATGTTCTTCACGAAGGCGGACAGCGCGGTCACGACGGTCACCAGCAACACCAGCTGCATGCGTACCGAGGAGATGTGCGGACCTAGCTTCTGCAGCAGGCTCTCCATGAGCCGCGAGCGCGTGACCGCGGCGCTCACCAGCAACGCCGCGCCGACGATCACCAGGATGTCGTTGCTGAAGCCGGAGAACGCCCGCTCGACGGGGACCACGCCCACCAGCACCGCCACCAGCAACGCAAGGCCGGCGACCAGGTCGTAGCGGATACGCCCCCAGACGAACATCACCATCATGCCGATGATGACCGCGAAGGCGAGCCATTGGTCCTGCGTCATCGGTACACAGTGACATTGGCGTCCCCACGCTCACATGCGTCACCGTCCGATATTTGCGGTGACGGGCGCTGACAGGCCTGACTACTGGCGGTTCCAGGTGTTGGTGATCGTGTAGGGCGTGCCATCCGGCGCATGGCGGATGACGGTTTCCATCATGTGCTTGCCGTCGTCCGCCAGCGACCAGACCCGCGTGCTGGCGGGATTCCCCTTGAAACCCGCACCCATCACCAGAATCCGCTCGCTGGGCATGGTCATCGACACCACGTCGACGTCCGCGCTGCCCTCGCCGTGCGCCGGGGAGCCATCCGGCTTGAACGTGGACTCGCCGTGCGACTTGCTGCCATCGGAATACACGATGTCGACGGTGATGTGGTAGGCGCCCTCGCCGGCTTCGGTGAGCTCCAGGGTCACGCTGCGCGGCGGATCCGGGATCTGCAGCCGCGACACGTCCACCGACCACTTGCCGAGCAGCAGGTGTCGGTCGCCGGCGAAGGCGAGCGTGCCGAACATCAGCAACAGGACGGCTTGCGAGAGCATTCTCACGGCGCGCAGCAGCATGGTTCCTCCGGGGCGTGGTTGCACCTACGTTTGTAGTTTTTACTACTACACTAGCCAGTGAGTCAAATCCGCGGGGCTCAGCCCGCTTCGAACCGCAGGATGTCGCCCGGCTGGCAGCCGAGCGCCTTGCAGATGGCCTCGAGCGTCGAGAAGCGGATCGCCCGCGCCTTGCCGGTCTTGAGGATGGACAGGTTGGCGAGCGACAGGTCCACCTTCTGCGCGAGCTCGGTCAGCGTCATGCGCCGGTCGTGCAGCAGGTCGTCGAGCTTGATGACGATCGCCATCTCAGACAGTCCCGTCCAGGTCCTCGCGCATGTGGGCGCCCTCGGCGAACACGCGCGACAACAGGAAGGTGAGCAGCACGGCGAGGAAGCCGTTCAGCGAGAAGTTGGTTCCGATGTGCAGCGGATGTTCGGGGCTCGAGCCCAGCCGGGCGAGCGCAAAGATGCACAGGCCAATACCCTGCAGGCCGAGCATCGCCCAGGCGATGGCTCGCAGGCGCTCGGCATTGGCGCCGATGAATGGATTCCCGGCACGGACTGTGGCGACCAGCGCGAGTAGTCGTTTCAGGATCGCGTAGTTCACGGGGATCGCGACCAGGCCCAGGGCCGCGATGGCGCGCAGGATTCCGATCAGGCGACTGGTGTCCGGTCCCGGCGCGATCTTGAACGCCGACATGATCCACTGCTCGTGGGGACTGACGAGCAGCAGCACGACGATCGCGGTCCCGGCCAGCCAGTTGAGGATGATGGAGAGACGAAGCAGCAGGTGCGCGAGCGGGAGCGCCGCTGAAGGAATGGGGTTGGGCATCGGGCTGGCCTCAGGGGTTGTATCGATAAACGATAAACTGCTTATCGTTTATCGTCAATATCCTTATCGATATCCGATGCGAAAAATGCCCTCTCTTATCTATTGCGCCGTCGGCTCCCCCGCCTGGGCCACCTTCGGGGTCTCGCGCGCTTCCATCCATTTGCGCACGCGGCGCGCATCCGCGGTGCGGGTGAGCTTGCCGAAGGAATTCAGGAACACCATGTTGACCGGCCGCTCGCCGATCATGGCCTGCATCACCAGGCACTCCCCGGCGTCGTTGGTGAAGCCGGTCTTCTGCACCAGGATTTCCCAGTCGGGCTTGCCGATGAGCAGGTTGGTGTTGCGGTAACCAAGCGTGCTCCTGCCGATGCGCACTTCATGCGTCACCAGCGTCGAGTATTCGCGGATCAGGACTTCGCGGGCGGCGGCGTTCATGAGCTTCACCAGGTCGCGCGCGCTCGAGACATTCTTGCTCGACAGTCCCGACGGATCGTCGAAGTGCGTCTGCGTCATGCCGAGCACCTTGGCCTTGAGGTTCATGGTGCGCACGAACGCGCTCATGCCGCCCGGGTAGTTGCGCCCCAGCGTGCGCGCCGCGCGATTCTCCGAGGCCATCAGCGCGAGCTTGAGCAGGTCCTCGCGCTTGAGTTTCGCGCCGATGGGCAGGCGCGAGAACGCGCCCTTGCCGGACCACTTGTCGTCGGCCGTAATCGTGATGAGCTCGTCGAGCGGCTGCTTGCCGTCGAGCACCACCAGCGCCGTCATGAGCTTGGTGATCGAGGCGATAGGCGCGACGACCTTGCCACCGCGCTCATAGATGACCTCGCCGCTGGTTGCATCGACGATCAATGCGTTGGCGGAGCGCAGGCCGGGATCGTTGGCCTTGGGCGCGGCGGCCTGTGCCGCGAAGCTGATGGCGAACACCAGGGTACACACGAGCGCCGTTCGGAACATCGAAACGATCCAGGAGGTATTGCGGTGGCGCGATCGTAAGCCGAAGCGCACGGACGCTGCCAGACATAATGCGCAGAAACGTGAGGTCGCGGCCGTCGGCAAGGCCACCGTCCCGTCGCTGCGCGCAGACAGCGGGGAACCCGGATCGCCATCGAAGCGTGTCTCTCTCCAGGTCATCGAGGACTTCTGGAGATTTCATGAACACACGCTCTACCTCCGCCGCCGTGGGCTCCGTCCTGGGTGCCGTGGCCTGCATTGTCGTGCTCGCCATGCTCGCCGCCTGCGGCGGCGGAGACTCTGGTTCCAACCAGATGCCGTCGCAGTTCGGCAAGATCAACCTGCGCGTCACGGACTCCCCGGTGACCTCGGCCACGCGGGTCGTGGTGCAATTCACCGGGCTCGAGATCCAGCCCGCGGGTGGCGGACAGCCGGAAGTCTTCGATTTCGCGCCGCGGCAGATCGACCTGCTGGCGCTCGATGGCGGTGGCAGCGAGATCCTGCTCGACGGTGAAACCCTGCCGGCCGGCGAGTACGATTCGATCCGCCTCAAGGTGAATGCGGGGCGCGACGGCTCCGACTCCTTCATCGAACTCGACGACGGCTCGGTCCATCCGCTCTACATTCCGAGCGGCAACCAGACCGGCCTCAAGCTGATCCGCGGATTCACCATCGGCGCGGGCAGCACCAGCAACTTCACCATCGACTTCGACCTGCGAAAGTCGGTGATCCATCCGCCGGGATTGGGCGAGCCCTATCTGCTCAAGCCGGTGCTGCGCATGGTGGACAACCTGGAGGTCGGCACCATTGACGGCACCGTTGCGCAGGAGCTCGTGGTCGATGGCTGCGTGCCTGCGGTCTATGTATACACGGGCGCTGGCGTGGTGCCCGACGACGTTGGCAGCGCCACCCCTCCACTCGCCAGCACCGCCGTGGAACTGGACACCACGACTGGAGCCTACGGCTTCCGCGTGGCCTTCGTGCCGGCGGGCACGTACACGCTGGCGTTCACCTGCGAGGCGGACCAGGATGCGGCGGATGTCGACGACGCGATCGCCTTCTCCACGCCGCTCGAGACCACCGTCACCGCGGGACAAACAAGCATGGTGGAGTTCCCGGCGCCGTGACTCGACTCATCTAGTGCGTTAACGTCGCACGCCAGATGAGCGACTCGGCCGCGGAGGAGTTCGACCTGTTGATGCGGGGGCACGTGCGGCCCCTGTATCGCTACGCCTTTCGCTGGACCGGCGATGCGGACCAGGCGGAAGACCTGGTACAGGAGACGCTCACGCGATTGTTCTCGGAATTGCCGCGGCTGCGCGAGATCGAACAGATCAGGCCGTGGGCGGCGCGCGTGATGTACCGGATCTTCATCGACTGGCTGCGCCGCGCGAATCGCTCGCCGGTGGTGTTCGTCGGCCGCAGCGGCGCGACCGGTGAATTCCTCGACGAGGAGGACGAACACGTCGAAGCACGCGACGAAGCCTGGAGCACCGAAGAGCTCACCGAGCAGGCCTTCGAACGCGAACGCATCGTCATGGCGTGGGGCCGACTCGCCCGGCATCACCGCGTCGTGCTGTCTCTGTACGACATCGAGGGGTACTCTCTCGAAGAAGTGGCAAACATCATCGAGGTACCGGTCGGCACGGCGAAATCGCGGTTGAGCCGGGCGCGCAACCGGTTGCGTGACTTGTTAAACGAGGGAACGGATTCCGACGCTCCAGCGTGTAATCCTCCAGAGACCGAATGAGAGTCCAGCGTGGTTGATGCCCTCACAAAGTTGCGCGAATCCCTGAAGGCGATGCCGGTTCCCGAACCGCGCGCGGGCTTCGACGATCGCGTTATGGCACATGCCACGGGACGCGTGTCCACGCCGCTCGCGGTGCGCGGCGCGCGACGCGTCACCGCCACCTGGTGGGCCGCGCTCGGTGGCGCGCTCGCGGCGTCGCTGGTGTGGGCCGTGCTGTGGTTCATGCAGGGCGGCACGCCTGCGCAGACGCGCGTGAACCTCGCGCTCAACGAAAGCCGCGAAGTGCCGCTGGTCATCGATTCGGAGCGCGACCTGACCGATGCCACCATCCGCCTCTACGTCTCGGGCAGCATCGCGCTCGCCGGCTACGAGCAGCAGCACGAGATCGAATGGCTGGCTACCCTGAGCCGCGGCGCGAACCTGCTGTCGTTGCCGGTAGTCGCGCGCGAGCCCGGCGAAGGCCTGGTGGTCGCGGAGATCGAACACGAGGGACGCAAGCGTCGCGTGACCGTCGCGATGCACGTCTCGGATTCCGGCCGCACGACGCTTGCGCCGCGCGCCGGTTCGAACGAGGATGACATCGCATGAGTACTGTAGGCATGATGCGTCGTGCGCGGCGCCTGTACCTGTCGATGATGCTGGCGCTCTTCGTCCCGGCGGCGTTCGCGCAGACGCCGCCCGCGCGCGATCGTGACGATCTCGACGTCACGATGCGCGTCATCGTGGATCCGAATGCCAAAGTACCCGACGAAATTGTCCACAAGATCTCTTTGCCCAAGCCCGCAGCGCCCGGAACTTCGCCGGAAAACAAGAACGACGGGAAACAGAAGGACAATGGCAAGCCCGCCGACCCGGGCGCACAGGGCAAAGGCAATTCTGCGGATGCTCGTGGCCAGGGCCGCGAGTTTGGCCAGCAGGTCTCGGAGGATGCCAGGCAGCGCTCGGAGGAAGCGCGACGAGAGCATGGAAAGCCCGACACGCCCGAACACCCCCAACCGCCCGAACATCCGGAGCATCCGCAACACCCCTAGCCAGCCGGCTGGAGCGTCGAGTGAAGCGCCGCGCATCGCGGCGTTAGTCGTTTTTACGGCCTTCACTTTTCTGGGAGGCGCGCGCGCCGCAGCCGCCGATGCCCAGTCGGTCTTCGCGGAAGGCACCGCGGCATTCCAGTCCGGTGACTACCCGCGCGCGCTGCAGCTCTACGAGCAGAGCCTGGCGCTGGGCATGCAGGGACCCGCGGTGCAGTTCAACGTCGGCGTCGCCGCCTATCGCAGCGGCAACTACGCGCGCGCCGAGCAGGCGTTCCACGAAGTCGCGCAGACTCCGGCGATGGCGCAGATCGCCTACTACAACCTGGGCCTCGTCGCGCTCAAGCGCGCGGACGACGACGCCGCGCGCGGCTGGTTCGAACGCGCGGCACGCGAATCGACCGACGAACGCGTGACCGCCCTGGCCAGGCAGCGACTGGGCGAATTGCCGCAACCGCGCGTGGGTTCGCCGTGGTCTTACTACTTGCGCGCCGGGCTCGGTTACGACGACAACGTCGCGCTGCGTTCCGAGTCGGTGGAAACGCCCGGTACCGGGCAGGACGATGCATTCGCTGAAGTGTTCGCGTCCGGGAGCTACTCGTTCCTGCCGCTGTGGCGCGTCGATGGAGCAGCCGGATTGATGCGTTACTCGGACCTCGACGAATTCGACCAGGGCGTGCTGTCGTTCGGCGTGGCGCGCGAAATCCCGCTCGACGCCTGGAACCTCGAGGTGGGCGGCTACGCGACGCAGCTCACGCTGGGCGGCGATGTCTACGAGCGCTCGGCGGCGGCAGCCGCGCAGGCGTCGCATGACCTCGGCGCCTACGGCACGCTGCGCGGGCAGCTGCGGCTTTCGTCCGTGGATGGCGTCGGCGACTTCACC
Organism: Steroidobacteraceae bacterium; assembly: GCA_035701825.1. Taxonomy (GTDB): domain Bacteria; phylum Pseudomonadota; class Gammaproteobacteria; order Steroidobacterales; family Steroidobacteraceae; genus CADEED01. The sequence continues at coordinate 2,856 of DASSRK010000067.1, read as the reverse complement.
GGCCTCTCCGGCACGCGCGGTGAATTCGCCGTGCAGTACGCATGGAGCTGGCGCGGACTCGATTTCATTGCGCATACGCGCGCCGAGGACGATCGCACCGACGACGACCTGTTCGCCCTGCGCTGGTGGCAGGTCGGCGCCAAGGCGAACTGGGCGGCAACGCCGCTGTGGTCTTTCAGCGCCGACGTGCGGTTCCGGGCCATCCGCCATCCGGCGGTGCCCGATCTCCGCGATGCGCGCGAGGACCGGCGCCAGTCGTACCGGCTCGAGGCGACGCGCCTGCTCGCGAAGCGCGTGCAGCTGTGGATCCGCGCCGAGCACGAACGCAATGTCTCGCCCGATGAGTTGTTCGACTACTCGCGCAACTGGATCGCGGCGTCGGTCGAGTTCTGGCGCTGACGGATCAGACGATGGCCTGGGCACTCGCCCGGCCATTCATCTGCGCCGCCTCGAACGGCCTACCTACCGTCAGCGTCTTGCGGAATTCGCTTTCGAGCTGCAGGAACGGCGGCTCCGGCTCGACACCCAGCGACTCGATGACGCCGGTCCAGAAGGCGCGCGCCGCCACCGTCGCCGCGATGTCGAACACTTCGGCATCGGTGAAGCCGTGTTTCTTGAGCTCGGCCACGTCGCTCGCGGACACGGCGAATGAGCCGCGCGCCACCTTGCGGGCGAAGGACATCATCGCCGCCTCCGCGGCGGTGAGCGAGGCGGGCGAGGCTCCGCGCGCCATGAGCTGCACGTCCGCGGGCGAGAAGAACGCGGTCAGCGCCTTGCCGTGCGCCAGCGAGCACAGCGTGCTGCGCAGTGTGTGGGCCGCGGCGAAGGTGATCAGCTCGAAGCGCCGCTTGTCCATGTGGCGCTTGATGCCGGCCTGCAGCTGGGCCCACAGGCCCATGATCTCGGGCCGATAGCAGAACACCTTCGCATAGTTGGGTACGAAGCCCCAGAACGACTGCTGGCGCTCGTACATGGCGCGCACGTCGGCGTCGATCTCGTCGTCGGGAATGGTCTCGATGAAAGGCATGGAACTTCCTTGTTGATTCACGCGCTCTTGCGCGGCTGCAGCCACTTCGGCAGCAGCGTGTAGGGGTCGAGGGTGGCTTCGCGGTCGTAGGCGACGCCACTGGCGTCGAGCATCTTCTGCAGCTTGCCGCTGCGCCACGCGTCGAAGAGATCGGTGGCGCCACCGACGTGGTCTCCGCCGACGAACACCTGCGGCAGCGTTCTGGCGCCGGTGCGATCCGCGAGCACGGCTCGTATGCGACCGCCGAGGTCGTCCTTCTGGTACTCGACCGAATCGACGTCGATGCTGCGATAGGAGATGCCGAGCCGCGTGAACAGCTTGCGCACCGACCAGCAGAACTCGCACCACTCGAGCGCGAACATGACCACCGACTCCGCCTCGACGATGTCCGCCACCAGGCGCGCGGCGGAGGGATCGACGGCCGCCGGCTTCTCTGCGGCCGCGGGCGTCGCCGCGGGCGCCGGCGCCGGGCTGGGCGCGTCGAAGCGGTACGACGGCGTCGAGCGCGATACCGCCCACTCTTCCGCGGTCATCTCCTCGCCGATGCCCTCGAACAGCGGAGTAGACAGATAGCGCTCGCCGGTGTCGGGCAGCATGCAGACGATGTTGGCGCCAGCGGGCGCGCGGGCGGCGACGGTCAGCGCCGCGGCCAGCGTTGCGCCGCTCGAGGTGCCGGCGAAGATGCCCTCCTTCTGCGCGAGTTCGCGCGACAGGCGCAACGCATCGGCGCCGGCCACCGGGATGATCTCGTCGACCAGCCCGGCGGCCACGGCTTCTTCCGTCAGCTTCGAAATGAAGTCCGGCGCCCAGCCCTGCATGAGGTGCGGGCGGAAGTGCGGGTGGCTGCCCCCCAGGCGACCGGCGGCGTCGCGCGGCTGCGGCACGCGGCTGGCGAGCATCGGCGAGTTGTCGGGCTCGGCGGCGATGACCTTGGTCTCGGCGCGTGCCTGTTTCAACCCGCGCGCCACGCCCTTGAGCGTGCCGCCGGTGCCGAAGCCGGTGACGAAGTAGTCGAGGCGCTCACCCTCGAAGTCCGCGAGGATTTCGCGCGCCGTGGTGCGCGTGTGCACGTCGGCGTTGGCCTGGTTTTCGAACTGGCGGCACAGGAACCAGCCATGCGCGTTGGCGAGCTCGATCGCCTTGGCGAGCATGCCGGTGCCCTTCTCGGACGCGGGCGTGAGCACCACCTTGGCGCCGAGGAAGCGCAGCAACTTGCGGCGCTCGACGCTGAAGCTCTCGGCCATGGTGACCACGAGTGGATAGCCCTTCTGCGCGCAGACCATGGCGAGGCCGATGCCGGTGTTGCCGCTGGTGGCTTCGATGACCGTCTGGCCGGGCTTGAGCGCGCCGCTGCGCTCCGCGTCCTCGATGACCGCGCGGGCCATCCGGTCCTTGACCGAGCCCATCGGGTTGAAGGACTCCACCTTGACGTACACGTTGACGCCGGCGGGAGCGAGCTTGTTGAGACGCACCAGCGGCGTGTTGCCGATGGTGTCGAGAATGTTCGTGAAACGGGGCATGGAAGACCTCCTGTATTGAGGTGATCCTGAACCCCCGGCGTGGGAATGAGCGTGGAAATGGGGACATTCCTCTTTTCCGGGGGTCGCGGACAGGCTCGAAGTGCGACGGTGGACGTCGCGGCGCTCCGGGCTCCCTTTTCCGGCCGCATGGAAATCGGCGAGGAGGAGCGGCCACGCGCCGCGGTCAGCGCCTGTCTGGTGCGACACATCCGCTCGCGAAAGGCGCGTAGCGACGACGAGCGAACGCCCAATTCGTTGAAGCGCGATTTCCCTGCGGTCGCAAAAGAGTCGACGGAGCGCCGCGGCGAC